>JAISCR010000192.1 GCA_031265435.1 Treponema sp. | reverse complement strand
TGTGTTTGTAATCAATGTAACAGCCTTCCGTGTTGGGGCTCATGATCACCTTCCGGCCCCGGCGGCAGGCTTCCAGGCCCCCTTCCCTTCCACGCCAGCTCATGATTACCGCGTTTTCCGGCAGGGGGAATTGTTTTGAATCCTCAAGAATTTCATCCCAGCCGACGGCGGTCTTGCCCCGCTCCGCCAGCATCTGAACAAGCCTGTACGTGATCCAGCTCTGGAGTTCCCGGGGCTCGGAGAGCGCCTGTTCTTCAAGCCTCTTTTGGCATTTTGGGCAGGCGGACCAGCGGTTGTAGAGAACTTCATCCCCTCCGATATGAACCCGGTCCGAGGGGAACAGTTCGGCAAGGGTGTCAAAGACGGCCGCAAAAAAATCAAAGATTCTGTCGTTTCCCGCGCAGAGCACGTCTTCAAAGATGCCGTAACGGTCTTCCACATGGTAGGGCCCGCCGCTGCAGCCCAGATCGGGATAGGAGGCAAGAACGGCGCTGGTGTGTCCGGGAAGGTCAACTTCGGGAATGATCTCCACATGTCTTGCCGCGGCAAAGGAAACAATGTCCCGAATCTCCTCCGCGGTATAAAAACAGCCGTATTCCCTGCCGGGAACATTGAGCGATTCCCGTCTGGAACCCTTCTCAATGAGAGCGGGCCAGCCTTTGACGGGAAAACGCCAGCCCTGATCGTCGCAGAGGTGCCAGTGGAATTTGTTGATATGGTGCAGCGAAAGAGCGTCTATCATTTTTTTGATGAAAGGGACAGTAAAAAAATGCCGCGAACAGTCCAGCATGTAACCTCTCCAGGAAAAACGGGGATGATCCTTGATTTTGCAGCAGGGGATCTCTTTTTCACAGGAGAGCAAAAGCTGCCTGAGCGTTTGAAGGCCGTGGTAGATCCCTGCCCCCTCCGCGGCGGCGACACGTATTCTGCCGGGGTCAATGCTTAATGTATAGGATTCGCCTTTAAGGGCGGAATCTTTTTCGCAGACAAGGGTTTCCCGGCCGCTGTGGAAGAATTCCCCGCACTGGATGTTAAAAACTTTCATTTCGTTTTTGAAAGAGGGATCCCCCGCGGCCTTTGACAGTTTTTTAATGTCAAAGGATACTTCCTCTTCCATCATAATTTCCGCGGGTTTTGGTATTGTATTCATTTTCTGCCTCCTTGCAGTTTTGGTTCTGCCCGTGATTAACCGGCCTTATGGGCAGACATTAATCCGATTATAGATCGTGCCGTACATTAAAACAGCTCTCCCTGTCCGTCTTTCTTTCCCCCGCTTTTCAGGAGTTCAAGCAGCTGCTCTTCGTTTATTATTGTCACCCCAAATCCGGCGGCTTTTTTATTTTTGCCGCTCCCCGATTCAGGATCATTGGTAACAAGGTAGGACAGATCCTTTACCACGGAAGACTTTGCGCTGCCTCCCAGGGATTTTACCATCTCCTCAGCCTGGCTGCGCTTCATGCTTTTAAGCTCTCCGGTAAAACAGAAACTCTTCCCCTTCAGGGGCTGATTTTCCGGAGAGGGAGGAGGAGCAATGCTGATGATCCCCGCCGCAAGAACCCCGTCAATTTCAGCGGCGCATTCCTTCAGGCCGTCAACAATGGTCTGCGCGGTAATTTCCCCCAGGCCGTAGACCGCCGCAAGATCCGCCGTTTGTGCGGAGCGGAGTTTATCGAGGGTATCAAAACCGTAAGAAGCCGCCTTTTCCATGATCAGTTCCCCTACCCCTTCAAAATCGAAACCCGCAATAAAAGAGGCTAGGGAAAGCTCACGTGGGCTGCGGATATGGCGCAGTACCTTTGCCGCGGAAAGTTCACCCATACGTTCAAATTCGGAGAGTTCTTCCGCTTCAAGGGTGTAGAGATCCGGTATGTGACGAACCCTGTTCTTGTCAAAAAGCTGGCGGATGAGTTTTTCACCGAGTTCCCGTATATCCAAAACCTTTGTCCATTTTTCAAGCCGGTGCAGGAGGCGTTTGGGGCAGTCCGTATTGGGGCAGTAAAGTCTTGTATCGCCGTCTACCAGTTCCGTACCGCAGGCTCCGCATGTACGGGGAAACACAATCTCTGTCAATTCGACGGCATTCGCCCTTGCGCCTTCCGCGGCAAGACCTTCAATCTTGGGAATAATCTCACCGCGCTTTACAACCATCACCCTGCTGCCGATCTTCAATCCCATGCCGCGGATCATGCCGGGGTTATTAAGATTTGCCCGCTGAACCGTAGTCCCCGCAAGCCGTACCGGTTCTACAATCCCGATGGGGGTATAGGTAGCTCCGCTCTCGCTCCATTCCACGGCCTTCAAAACACTTACCGCGGTTTCCAGTTCAAACTTGAAGGCGATTTGCCTTTCCGGCCTTGCCTTGCGGAGATCCGCCTGATCGGTTTGTTTGTCTTTGACTACAAGGCCGTCAATGTCCACGGGGAGTTGCGCGCGGTTTTCGGCCACCTTGTCCCGGTAGGCAATGATCTCTTCGGCGTCGGCGAATTCTTTTGCCTGGGTTACCGAAAACCCCTGTTTTTTGAGCCATGCGAGTTTTACCTTTTCGTCGCTGAAAAAATCATCATTGTCCACAGCGGCGGCATCGTAGGTGATATACATCAGATCTTCGCAGCCTGTACCGTCTTTGCGGCGCATGATGCCGTTAGCCGCATTGCGGCAGTTTGCCTTGTCGCTGTATTTTGCCTTCCAGACCTCATGGCTCATCACCACTTCACCCCGCACGCCGCCTGAAAAATTTGCGGCTGTCTTTTCGCGCACACCATTCATGCGTTTTGCGTTGCCTGTAATCTCGTCGCCAATCAAGCCGTCGCCCCTGGTAACAGCCCTGCTCAATATCCCTTTTTCATATTGAAGCTCAAGGCTTGCCCCGTCAAGTTTGTACTGTACGATGTATTTCCGCGCCCCGGTTTTGGAAACCCATTCCCGGAATTCCCGGGGGTTTGCCGCCTTTTCCTGGCTTCCCATGGGGATAATGTGTTTTGCCTTGGGAAAACCGTCGGCGCCGTCCTCTCCCACTTTTTTAAGGATGGAGGAACCGGGATCAAGTTTTTTTAGTTCATCCCAAAGCGCGTCAAATTCGGCGTCTGTAATTTCCTCTTCACCATTATAGTAGGAATCCTGATATTTCTTTATGAGTTTTTCCAGCTCGGCAATACGTTTCTCTTCTCCGGTCATTTTTCTTATCCTCGTTTCAATCCTTTACAAAGTATAGTTCCCTTACTCTGTGTCCCTTTAGAAGTCCCTTTTCTTCAAATTTGGTACGCGGCCTCCAGGCTTGAGCCGGGGCAAAACCGTCAAAATTGTTGCGGAGGCCGGGGGTAGCGGATAATTCCGCCAGAGCCCGCAGGGCATAGTCTTCCCAGTCGCTTACCGCGTATATATAGCCCCGGGCCTTTAGTTTTTCTGTCAAAAGACCGGTAAAGGGCCTTTTTATCAGTCTCCGTTTTTGATGTTTTTTCTTGGGCCAGGGATCGGGAAAAAAAATATGAAAGGCCGCAACGGAAGAAGGCGGAATCATCTTTGACAGAACTTCTACCGCGTCATGTTCGATGATTCTTACATTTTGTAAATTTCCGCTTTCGATCTCCCAGAGGAGCCGCCCTACTCCGGCCCGGAAAACTTCGATACCCAGGTAATTTATCTGTGGGTTTGCGGCGGCGATTTGGGCGGTGGCAATACCCATGCCGAAACCTATCTCCACGGTAAGCGGGTTACTGTTGCCGAAGACCCGGGTAAAATCCAGAAGGCTTTCCGAAAAGGGAATGCAGAAAAACGGAGATAATTTTTCCCAGGAACGTTTCTGCGCTTCTGTTGTTCTGCCGGATCTGAGCACAAAAGATTTGATGTCCCTCATAAAACTTTGTTTTATGCCCGATTCAATGTCCAGGTCCGGCATTACCTGACCCGCGCCGCATCGGTAAGGGCGGAGGTGGAGTATTCCGGGTCTTCCGCCCAGAGGGCTACGGTTCTGACTTCCTGCGGAAGGTTCAGTTCCGAGACGAGGCCGTCGCGGTCTTCCAGTTCCTGTACCTTGATAAAGCTGCCCTCAATATCATAGCAGATAAACCGGTTTTTTTGATAAGCGGAATCTATCCTCCAGGAACCATCCGAAATTTCCAGAAACGGAAAAGGATGAAGATTTCCGGCAGGAGCGTCAAAGGTAAAGAGCCGTTCCGATTTTTCGCCTCCCCGGTTGATTATCACCGCCCGGAACTGCCCCCTGGGGAGCGTTTCGTTTCCCGGCATGGCAATGGCCCTGGTGCCGATCCATGTGGTTTCTTCGTATTCATGGATTATCCAGTCTTCCCTGCCGATATGCCAGCGGAGTTCCTGTTTGTCATGGTAAAAATACATCTCTTCGATATCGTCAATACCGTCCTCGGCATCCGGAATGACAAAAAAAGAATAGCGCTCCTCCGGCGGGATACTCCGGCCCGCCGCTCCGGTGGAGCTTCCGGACTCCGTTTCACCCTGGTAATACACCAGTTGGATAAAACCGTAGCTGATCGCCGGTTCCGTGCGCGAACAGGCGCAGAGAAGCAAAAAGAATAAAAACATGCCGAAAAAGGCGGAGTACCTGACTTTCAAACCTTGTTTGCTCCTTAAGTTCAATATAGTGGTGGATTGTTTACTTTTCAATATCTATGAATGGAGGGTTCTTTTTTCTATACTTAAATTAATGATCCGTCTGTTTGCTTTGATGACGCTGGTTTTATGTTTTCCATACTTTATCCGGGGCCAGACAAGTCCCACGGCTCCGGCCGGGCCTACACCCGGAGATCCTCCCCTTGAAAGGCTGAAAAGCCTCCTTGATGAGCGTAAAGTATCCTGGGAAGAGGGACGGATCTATCCCTTTGAAGATGTTTTTGATACCGCGGAAGAAGGGAAGGCCCCGTCTGTATTCATCAGGATCCCCGCAAAAAACCGGCCCGAAAATGAAGAACCCTGGACTTTTGTGCTCCTCTGTCCCCTTGACGAAGAGGAGGGGAAGTTTCTCTTTTCCGTGGAAACCGCCCTTGCGTTTGTCAGGGAAATAACAGCCATAGAGGAGATTCCCGCGGACTGTTTTGCCGCTTTTCCCGGCGGTGAGGATGCGCCTCCGGAGGGGGAAGAGGTTTTTCCCGCGGCGGACAGCATCATAAACGATCCGTTTTATACCTTAGTCTTCAGGCTTGAGCCTGCGGAACGCCCCGGTTCGCTCGTTTTCCGTCATGGTACGGAATCTTCCCTTGTTCAGCTGGACATGCTTAAACCCCTGTCCCGGCTCTGTAATGAGGAGAATATGGCATACAGTTTTGGGGAACCCGCCGAGCTTCTCAGGCTCGGCATTGCGGAGTCCAGCCCCTACCTCCGGAAGCTCCAGAGTCAGGGCTTCAGAGCCCTGCAGGCGGAGGCGCGGGAAGGCGGCCATCCCATTGAGAGCGAAGCTCTGGGCAGCCTTATTGCCCGTTACGCAGTACAAACGGACATTTACCGGGATGATTCATCCCGGCATTACAACTTTTTGTCCCTGGCGGGGCATACTTTTTTCCTTTCGGAAGGGTTTATACTGACCGCTTTTCTTTTCTGCACCTCATGCAGCCTTGTGTGGTTCATAGCAATGGTTTTACGGAACGGAAGAAAACAGAGAGCCCCTCCGGCGGAAATTTTTGGGGCCGCCGCCCTCTTTTCAATGAACGCGGAAATGTTTATTGCGCTGGCGATTAATATTATCTATCTCCCCTTTCTTTTGGGAGCCTTCCTGCTGCTGCTTCTGGGCAGAATCCTGAAAAACCCTGTCCCGGTATGGATCTGCGCAATCCTTGCCCCCCTTCCGCTGATGCTGCTCCCCCTGCTTTACCGGGACGGTTTCCCCGCTTACTTAAAACTTCTTGCGGATGCGGGGCACAGGCGGCTTCTATTCGCCGCCCTGCTGATTCTTCCCTTCCTGCTGCTCCTGCTCCGCTCTCTTGCCCTGAGTATGGCTACCATGAAAAATCGAGAATGAGGCCGTTTTCCGCGGAGAGGATATCGGCCGGGGCTATAGAAAAACGCGCCTTTTTACCGTTTTCTTCAAGCTTTGCCCCCCCGGGCAGTTCCGCAAGGGGATTCCCCTTCCCGTCTTTTGCCGCAAGCGAAACCGTTTCGGGCGCGGTAAGGCTCAATTCCCATACATAATCCTCCGAAAACCGCTTAAAGATTGCGATAAGCCGCGGATCATACAGCTTTCCACCGGGATTCAGGCAGAGGGAGAGCCGTTTTTTGCCGTTTTCACTCTGATAGAGGGCTCTCTCCCCCCATGCGTCGAGAAAGGGGAGCAGGTTCTCCACCGAAGAAAATTCCATTTCGGCATGAAGCAGGGTATCGTTTCCTTCATCCTTTTGAGAAAATGCTTTCAGCTTCATTCCGGGAAGCCGTTCAAGGCTCCGCTCCAGATCCGCCTTTCCCGCGGGGATGACAGGCCATGCCTCGTTGCCGTCGAGACGTCCAAGGGATTCAAATTCCCGCAGGATACGGTATTCCAGGGATATACGGCCCTTTCCTTCCGCGTCGACGGAAATACCGGCCTTTACACCGATACAGGAAACCAGGAACAGGGAAAGAAAGAGGAGAGGGGGAAACAACTTTTTATGCATGTTTAAAATTCCTCGGAATGGATGCTCATGTCCTGAATACGAACCGGTAAATCGCGCTCGACCATTTGAAAAGCCTTCTGGAGTACCGTTTCGCCGAAACCGCGGGAATTGGAAACCAGAGCGCCTCCGATCTGGGCAAAACTCAGGGAATCCTGGAGGTCCACCTCGGCAACGCTCATGTTGAACCTGCGCCGCAGCTTATCCTTGAGGGAGCGGATTATCCGCCGTTTTTCCTTTATGTTGTCCACTTCCGGAATTTCAAAAATAAACTGAATCATGGACACGATCATCGACACCTCAATGCTACTGGTACAGGCTATATTCTGCCGATTATTATACTGAATAGATGTATGCCTTGCTAAGCCCTTGCCTCCGCCTTCGCTCCTTCGGAGTCAGGCGGAGAGTTCCGCTATTTCTCACCTTTCTCATGATTTCCCTTTGTCCGGCATCCGTCATGGCCCAGGAGGCTGATTTTACCGAAAAATACCCCCTTCTGGAAGCCTCCGTTCCCGAAAAAAAGGAAAGTCCTGCCCTGGAGATGGACATCGAAGTCCTGAAAAAACGTATTACCGAAGAAGCGAAGACAGAACTGGCCGGTTTTCAGTTGGGAGATACGGATGTGGATCTCTTCATTTCAGGTTTCTGGAACAGTACCCTGCAGGCCAATTACGGCTTCTCCCATAACCGGGAATTCAATCAATTTTACGCCAAATCCGAAGATTCTCCGGTACTTTTTACACAGGAAGCGGATCTTACGCTCTCACTCTGGATACAGGAACGCTGGTTTTTGGAAGCCAGTTTTCAGGAAGACGGGAATACGCCCAATGTAAACACATACCGGGCAGGCTATCAGGGTATGGGGAACGAGCCGGTTCAGTATGTCGGTGTCGGTAATACGGGCCTCGATTTTCCGCGCTTCCCCTATCTCGATCTGGGAGGAGACAACCCTTACGCATTCGGGCTTTACGGGAAATTCGGCGGCGGAGACATCAAATTCCACAGTCTCTTCCGTTACGATATGGGCGCCAGGGAGGAGCGGGTCTTTGTGGGAAACCGGGAGAGAAGCTACAGCTATACCGAACTTAAAAATCCTCTCCGTTACCGTTCCTTTGTCCTTCCCGATAACAATCTGGACGAGGCCCCTCAGGTCTACCTTGAAGATAAAAACGGCGACCTGTTGGATAACCATGGTCGCCATTGGAGACTGGCTCTGCCCGGTGAGTATGCCTCGGGAGCCGCGGCAGGCCTTGTGGAACTGAGTACAAGTCCTGAGGGTATGGCTGCCGTTGCGTACAGCAGGAACGGCAACAGACAGCCCTGGAATTTTTCACTGGGGAGCTATACTGCTTCGGGGAGCGGTTTTCTCGCGGATGTACAGGACTGGTTCGGCCCGGATCACGATCTTGCCTCATATCCCCAATGCGGAGACAGCTCGGGCCGCAGGCGGCCGGGGGATCTGCTCCTCAGCAATGGGACGATGGTTCTTGTGCTCCGGGAAGGCGGCGCTTTTTCCCCCTTTGAAAACCTCTCCCGCTACGAGGCTCCTTCCAGCGCCACCGCCAACGCGGAGTTGGTAACCCTTTCAACCGGGGATCGTGTTCCGGGCTACAGGGTTCTCTCCCTGGACGACGCATCTGTCGCCGCAACCCTTCCCTTCTATGCCCGCAGTGAAATCCGCAGAAGTATCTATGAACTTATCCGGGAGGAAACCGCAAGGGACAGAAGGAAGCCGGAAGCCCGCTGGCCCATGGCGGATCGTTACGGAGAATTATATCTTCCCGGTTCCTGGAAGAATCCTGTGGATCTGGGTATCCGCTTTACCAACTACAGTTCCGCAGGTTCCTATGCCATCGGGACGGATGTGGTACCCGGTTCCGTACAGGTTTTCCGGGGAGGGCTTGAGGATTCTTCCTCCACTTTTGATGAAAACAGCGGAACGGTGCGCCTCTCCAGCCCCGCGGGTTTCAACGAAGTTATCCGCATCCGTTACCTTAAAAAAAGTGCCGGTTCGGATCTGGGAAGCTTGGTAGCGGGACTCGGCGCCGTCTACGAAAATTCCGGTCCTTTAAGTGCGGGACTCGGCCTGGGACTCCGCTGGAATATGCAGGCCATGCAGTTACCGGGAACCACACCGCAGACTTTTTCCGAGGAAGGCGCAACCAACCCGGGAACCGTCGGGCTGGGCGCCGAAACTTCCTGGGAGACTGAAAACATGAAGGTCCGTGTTACTCTGGGCGCCGGTTTTGAGCAGAATGATACATCGAGCCTCTACCGGGCCGCGGGCATGGAGAGTTCGGAACTGACAATGAATCTTCCCGCTCAGGACAGTTTCGATTCCGAAGCGCCGGGTTATATCATGGGAGGATTATACGGAGAACTCTCTTCCGCGAACCAGTGGAATCTCATCTATCAGAATTATCAGGAAAGTACCGCTCTGGGAACTACGATCCGTGAAATAGGCTGGGATGGAGCCAGGGAGGTAAGCGGAAAAACAGGGCCCTTCCCTGTGAGGGATCCTCTCCTCACCGATAAAACGGATATTCTGGGCGCCGAATTCAGCCTGGGTTCCGGCAAGACCTGGGCCGGTTTTGAAGTTCCCCTGGGGGATGAAGGAAGTATTCTGGAGGAAGCCAAGGCAATAGAAGTGCCTTTCCGTTTTCATTCTTTTGGCGGAGACTATTCGGATTTCGCTCTTATTCTGCAGATAGGCATCCTTTCGGAAAAGGACAGCGCCTTTACGGAAAATCCGGCGCTGATCATGGAACGGCAGATCTACCCTTCCCCGCAGAGCAGCCCCGGGAATCCTGCCGCCTTCGGTTCCGAAGCCAGAATAGAAACAGTACAGCTCAATGACGAGGACCGGAGAAAACTCCGGGGAGCCGCATATATGCGAATCATAGCCCTCAAGCAGGGACTTTCCTCCGTGGACGGAACAATACTTCTGGCCCCTCCGATCCTCCATGCGTCTCCGTTCAGGCCGGTCATTGTAAAAGACGGCGCCATTAAAGGCGCCAGGGACTCAATCGGTCAAAGTTCCGTTTCCGCCAGAGAGTGGCTCGACGAATCCCTTGGACTAAAATACGGCGATATTATCGGCCGGCTTCATCCTTCCGGAGATCAAAAGGTACTGCAGACCGGCTGGGAACAGCTTGCAGGCGGAGAAAACCCCGGCGTTGACGGAAGAACTGCCGGGATTCCCCTCTCCGAATACCGGGTTTTGAGTTTTTTCTTTAAGGCTCCAGCGTTTTCAAACCGGATGCCGGCGCGTCTCCGTTTTTTGCTTGGCCGGGGGCCGGAATCCCTGGGCCGCGACCGGGAAACGTATCTTGAAGGAACCGTACCCCTTTCGGCTTTTGTTCCCGGAGAGTGGAACAAGGTTGAAGTCCGGTATGCGGGACTCGGGCAGGGAATTTCCGTTGAAGGAAACGGTGTTCCGGGCGCGTCCTTCACGTACCGGCCTTCCCTGGAATCCCGTTCCGGGGAAATTGTCCCGGGAAAATCAGGATATACAGCCTTTTTTATTGATTCCGAAGGACAAAAGGTTCCGGACGGCGGTTTTTCCCTGGATGAGATTATCCTGGAAGACTCCGCTCCTGCCTTCAGGCTCAATGGAGGTACCGCGTTTGAATGGAAACGCCCCGGTACTTTACTCCAAATGGGAAAAACGATCGTTTTTTCCGATCCTGTTTTCAATACCGCCCTTGAGACAGGACTGAGGGGGGATCCTTTTACCGCGGAATCGGTAGGTTCAGGCGGTATAATCAGCCGTTCCGGCGGAGAGCTAAAGGTACTCGGCGCCGATATAAAGGGAAACTACGGACTTACCTGGCAGGACAATAACCTGAACGGAGAAGGTTCCGATGTATACTGGGACGCGGGACACAGCATCTCCCGGGCCTGGGGGCCGTTTTCCGCGGCGGAAGACTTTGGCCTCTCTCCCGAAGACGGAACCATGGAACACAGTGCGGAGCTTACGCTCTCGCGGTTCCTGCGGAGCAGGGTGAACGCGGAGACAAGCCTTGAAGAGAATATACTGGACAGGAACTGGGAAATTCAGACAAGCTGGGCTCCTCCCCGTGTTTATATCCCTTCCCCGACCCTGAATCTCGATGCGGGCTGGAAAGAGGATGAAGAAGGCGCCTGGATTAGAGATTACGGCAGGGCCTGGGCGGAAAGCTGGGGAAAAATGGCCCCCGACCTGGGAGGCGGAGCCAGAGAACGGAATATTCACGGCCTGGGTTCCCTGAGCCTCGGTACAAGACCTCTGGGCGTCAGCCTCAGCATGGAAGGTACCAGCGATTTTACGGCGCTCAGCAACAGTACAATTTCCACCAGCTCAGGCAGGCTGGATTTTCCCCTCAACCTGAATCCGGTAAATATTCTCTTCCGGGGTGAACGGACTTTCAGCAGGAGCCTTGCCTTTTCCGGCGCCGATGCCCTGGATGACGGGGAACTCTACTGGAACAGCATCAACGACTCCCTTCCCCTCTGGCGGCTCTTCCCCCTCTACTCCCTGTGGAGCGATGATTCGAGAAGAGCCATGGAAGAAGGCCCGGGAAGCGCCCTCTCTTTCCCTCAAACCGATTATTCTTCTTTTGATGACAAGTACAGTATCCAGGGACAATTTCCCAGCCACTACGACATCAAGGCTTTTTTTATTCCCTCCAGCGCGGGGATCAACATCGGGAGAGTCCTTGAAAAACGCATGGATACCAACAGGGATACCCTGAACTGGGGAGGAAACCTGGGATTTTCCGCGGTGAATATGTTCGGCGCCTTTGGGGTTTACCCCCTTGTTTCATTCTACGAGGGAGATGAGTATGCCCATGCCCTGGAACTTTCCGTGGCCCAGCCCCGAAGGGAAGACGGCGCCCATTTCTTTGAAGATGATTCTTTCCGCATACAGTCGAGTTTCGACGCGGCGTTTCACGGCTTTACCGGGGAAGAGCTGGCCTTAAACAATACCGCCACGGCAAGCTTCAACGGCAGCGGATTTTCCACGGGGACAAGCCAGAACTGGCTTGAAAGCATGGAGCTTTCATGGACCGTTCCCACAAAGAAGAGCCTGCTCAGCGTGTTTTACAATTTTGTTGCCGGTGCGGTAAGAACTCAAAGTTCCTGGCTTAAACTTTCGGAATTGCTGGATTCTGAGTATGAACAATTCAGAAGAGAAAAGGCAGAACTGATGATCTCCCGTACCATAAACCAGAACGATTACCTGACATGGAACCTTATTCTGGGCCACGAATCAATTATCCGCATCCTGGGACGCCTTGATTTTTCAGTCTTTGCCGAACTCGACATAAACCAGGACGAAACCGCCAAAACCCTTTCATTCCTGGGGACTATCGGCACTACCCTCAAGGTCTTCTTCTGATTCCTCTTCAGACTGAATTTCGGCGCCGTCGGCTTCCGCCGCCTCTGCTTCGGCAGCCTCTTTTTCGGCTTTGGCGGCGGCCTGTTCGGTTTCGGTGATGAGCGCAAGGATCTCATTCCGGTTGGCCTCGCTTACCCGCTCATCTTCGGCCAGTTCCCGCAGGACATCCATATCGGAATAGCCGTCGGTAATGGCGGCCCTGAGTTCCGTCAGCCCTTCGGGGTTTTCCCCGTCCGCGACAAAAAAGAGCTTTGCGATGGTAAAACGGAGATCCGAACGTTTCGGATCCGTGCTGTCCTGGGGAAGACTGTTGAGGGTTTCCCGGTACTGCTCTATTGCCCGGGCGAAGAAACCGGCCTCTTCCAGAACCTGACCATACTCATAGCTCACCTTGGGATCGGAATTGTTGGCCAGCCACTTGTCATAGTTATCCATAGCCTCCACCTTATTCTGTTTCCGCTGGGTACGGGCCAGAAGAAGAAGGCTGTCCGCCGAATCCTTGAGGGCAAATTCATAGCGGAAGAGAATCTCCTCGGTTTCAGGATACTTTTTTGAGGCATAGAGAAGCAGCGCGTAGTTGTAACCATCGTCGGCGCTTTCGGGAACCATGACAAGAAGCTTCTTGTAGTGGGCTTCCGCCCTGTCAAATTCTTCATTTTTTAGCCTGGCAAAAGCCGCGGCTTTAAGAGCCATCACATTTTGGGGATCTTTTTTTAGAATAGCCTCGAATTTCTTTGCCGCGTCCTGGTAACGGCCCAACTCAAAATCGATGCGCCCCAAATTGTATTCCGAAGCATTCTTGGTCTTGTCTACAAAACGCGCCCGGCTGAGCCATTTCTCCGCTTCTTCCCATTTTCCCAGCTCGAAGTAGGCCATGCCGATACTGTAGTACTCTTCCGCCGAGGCTGCGCCCCGGGAAAGACAGCCCGAAACGGAAAACAGGACACACATTATGAGCGGCAGAAAAAACAGTTTCATTTTCTATTATTGAGCACCGTGTCCTCAATTTCCCGGAGTTGGGCGCGGTAGAGGCCTGTGATATTGATCCCGTAATCGGCGATAAGCTGGATGATGTTCCGGGGCTTTTCTTCCCCGTCCTGACCATTGATCCTGTCCCCCGCGTCTCCGAGCCCCGGCATGATATAGGCCGCCTCGTTCAAGACCGGATCCATCCACACCGTATACACCTGGCAATTATCCAGGGCACGGACTACCCTCAAGGCCCCCTTCAACGCGGCGATTACATTGAAGAACTGTATGGATCTGGGCTTTATCCCTTCGTTGATAAGGTACTTTACTACCGTTACAAGACTACCGCCCGTGGCGTTCATGGGATCGGCAAAGATAAGATCTTTCCCGTCCAGGACTTTGAGATCGAAGAAAGACTTATCCAGATCCAGAATATACTCCATGTCGTTTTCATGCTTCTTTTCATCCCGCTTGATCCTGAAAAGGGCAAAGGGAGTCACATAGCCGTGGGAGGAATACTCCTGAATCTCCTTGCTCATGATCATCGAAGGCAGCAGGGCTCCCCGGAGCATGACGCACATCACCGTGTTTTCGATCATGCTGTCAACGTTGGTAATCTTGTGAACGGCAAAATTCTGTACCGGAGCGCTTACCGGAGTCTTTACTATGAGATAATTTTTGTTTACGCCGGGCTTTCCCCCATAGGCCAGCTTGAAGAGCATTTCATAGGATCTCTGGATATAGTAGACAAATTCCTGGTTTTCGGTATTCACATCCCGGAGCTTGGCGATAACCTGGGAGGCTTCCGCATGGCTTTCCTGGGGCATGATGAAGGAATAGACCTTCAAACCCGGCTCCTGCCTGCAGATGTCCTGCATGAGAAGCCCCATTTCGTTGTAAAGCGCGATAAGCTTATCTTCTTCATCCCGGGCCTTCTGCCCAAAGGAACCGGCGGAGAGAATCCGGTATGAATCCATGGCCCTGGTATAGAGACCATTCATCCGGAAAAGATAATCCCGGTCTCCGTCATTCAGGTAACCGTCAAGATCCTCGGCTTTGAGAATAACCTTGCTCATGAGGAAGAGTATATTTTTATAGATGGTTTTCCGCAATACGCCCCCGCGGGGAGAAATTCTTTATTTTCCATATTTAAGGCTATTTTGTATTTAACTTTTTCTTAAAATACTTTATCATAGTTGTCAAATAACCTTGTAATAAAGGGGAGGTTCCATGAGAATTACTACACGAGGCCGTTATGCGCTGCGGGCGTCTCTGGCCCTTGCAAAAATGAGTAAAAACGGGGAACCTGTCTCCATCAACTCTCTCTCGGAGGAAGAAAACATTTCTTCCGTATTTTTGGAGCAAATCTTCTTTAAGCTCAGGAAGGCGGGCATTGTTTCATCGGTCCGGGGACCCGGCGGCGGCTTCTGCTTTGCCCAGCCTCTGGATAAACTCACCGTCAAAGCCATTATGGATGCAGCGGGTGAGGATCTGGAGGTGAGTCTCTGTGAAAAACATGAGGAAGAATGTGCCAGGGAGGCAGATTGTATGGCTCATCAGGTCTGGGTAGATGTTACCACGCTTATGAATGACTACCTGCGGAGTCTCAGTCTGGCGGATATTCTGGCACGGGGTATAAAAAAATGGAGTAAAGTACTGGAAAATGTCGCTTCCTAAGTTCTTTAATCAGCGCCCTGCCGGCGATAAAGAGGCCTACCGCAAGATAACCGATGCTTTCCGCAGATACCGCAGGGGAGCCACGGTGGCGGATATAGTAGCCGCTACCGCTCTGCCCCTGGAGAAAGTCCGGGAATTGGCTCCGCTGGCCGCCGATGAATTTTCGGCCAGGCTTGAAGTAACCGAATCTTCGGAGATCCGCTATTCCTTTCCCCGCGGTTTTACCAGCCGTTACCGTGGTTTTGCCGTAAGTTTCAAACGTTTTACGGAAAAATTCCTGAACGGTTTCAAAATTGCCGCTTCTTTCCTGTTCAAGATCTGGATCATGTTCATGCTGATAGGCTACTTTGCCTTTTTCATGCTTATTGCCCTTGCAAGCCTTGTACTTTCCGTGGCGGGTTCCTCCAATTCCTCAAGCCGTTCCCGGGATGGCGGCGGGGGCTTCTACCTTGCCTCATCGATCTTCAACCTGATCATCCGGCTCTGGTTTTATTCGGAACTGACAAAAAGCGTTGACCGGGCTTTCTATGACGGCTCTTACCCGCAAAAACAGAAACCCAAAGGGAAACCCCTGCACAGAGCGATCTTTTCCTTCGTATTCGGGGATGGAAATCCCTCCGCAAACCGGGAAGAACGGGAACAGAAAGCGGTCATCGCCTATATCCAGGCCAACCGGGGTGTCATCGGCCTGCCGGAATTCATGCTCCTCACCGGGGCAAAACCCGACAGGGCCGAAGAGGAGATCATGGCCTACTGTTCCCGTTACGGCGGCAGCCCGGAAGTAACCGAAGGCGGAACCATCGTGTACCGTTTTGACGAACTCCTTAAACGCCAGGATCTGCGGGACAGATCCTTCGGCGGCAGCGCTCCCCTGCGGCCCCTGGGCATCTTCTCCGGCAACGAAAAGAAGATGAATACAGCCTTTGGCCTGATCAACGGAGTGAATCTCCTCTTCGGCAGCTACTTCTTCTGGAACTCACTTAACACCGGGGCTATTCTTACCCAGGCCCAGTTCCATGCTTCCTCTTACCTCTACGGTTTCTCCTATGTGCTCCTCTCATCCTTTATCGCAGATCCCCTCCCCCTGCTTACCTTTGTGCTCGGCCTTGTGCCCATAGCTTTTTCCTTCCTTTTCTGGCTCATTCCGGCCCTGCGCTATCTGGGGCTCCGCGGGGACAACGAAGAGATAAAAATGGAAAACCTCCGCCGTCTGGGTTACAGCCGAATCTGGGAACAGGGCAAGGATATAAAAGAAAGCGACATAGAGGCGCCTTCCGCGGGCTGCAAACCCAAAAAATTCTCCGAAGCCAGGGAAAAAATCATGAAGGAGATGGGCGCCTATTCCATGCCCGAAATCAGCGTGGAAGGAAAGGAGGCGGTCTACAGCTTCCCGGACCTGGCGCGTGAAAAGGAAGAACTGGAAAAATACCGTTCCGCACTGCCTGCCCGGGCGCCGGATCTGGGAAAAACCATATTCGACACGGAGAATTAGGGGAAGAGAAACCGCTCCGTATTCTGCACAATGTTTTCAAATTCCGTAAAACAGGTTCTTGTTTCAGGCAGTGATCTGAGGAAGTGTTCACCGTAACGTTTCTTGAGCAGTCTTCCGTCCAGTACCGCTATCACTCCCCTGTCGCTGGAACGGCGCATGAGCCTGCCGAAACCCTGTTTGAACTTCATCACCGATTCGGGAAGGGAAAGTTCCATAAAAGCGTTTCCGCCGTATTTTTCTACTGCCTCCCGCCGGGCTTCAAATACCGGATCTTTTGGGGTTCTGAAGGGGAGACGGCAGAGGATCACGAGACGCAGGGTATCCCCCGGCGCGTCGACTCCTTCCCAGAAACTGTCGGTAGCAAAGAGAACGCTGGCCCGGTCTTCCAGAAAGGCAGCCAGCAGGCGGGCCCGGTCATCGTCTCCCTGTTTGAGGCAGCGGATACCCTGACGCTGCAGTTCCGGCTGAGCCGCATTGTAGGCGCTTTTAAGGGAAAGATAGGAGGTAAAGAGAATCAGAGCCGAGCCTCCGGCAGCCAGGGTCAGGGAAAGGGCCGCATAATCAACAAATTCCTGGTAGGAGGCTTCGTCGGGCAGGGGCGCGTCGGTGGGAACCGCCAGAAGCACGCTTTTGGAATATGGAAAGGGTGAAGGGAAGATACCCATCATGGTTTCCCGCTCCGGGTTGAGGGCCGCGCCGTTTCTCCCTGCCCAATAGTTAAAGGAACCTGAAACCGTAAGCGTGGCGGAAGTGCAGATAACCGTCTTGTTTGGCCTGAAGAGGGCTTCGTCAAGACCGGGAGCCACATCCACCGGAGTTTCGCTGAATGTCGTCCATGCGTCCGATCCCGTTCCCCTCTTCTCTATCCAGAGCACCTCCTGTTCCCGTTCCCGGTATTCGACAAAGGCGAGACAGATACTCCCCACGGTCTCAAGACGCCTCAGTATGGATTTTGTCTCCCAGACAGCAGGATCGTCCTGGTCATTTTCGTGTATGTTTTCCAGCATCCCCCTGATCCGTGCGGCCAGAAGATCTATCTTTTTACGGAGACCGATCAGGGGAGAGGCAAGAGAAAAGGCGCCCTCTTCGGTCCGTGGGCAGAGACGGAATACACCCTCTTCACCACAAAGAGCCAAAGCAAGCTGATCCAGTACATCCATGGCGTCCCGGATTCCTTCCATTGCCGTAGCGGCCTCATCAAGAGGGGAGCCTTCGCCTTTCAGGCTCGGTTGAGGAGCAAGAGGGGAGCCTTTCCCTCCCTTACTGCCGCAGATATCCGCCAGCCTGAGAAGCAGACCGGACCGTTTTGCTCTGCGTCTACGGTAAAGCCTTCCCAACTGCCTGGCCAGACCCAAACGGCTGAAAGATTTTGAAAAGAAATCCGTGGCCGCCCCTTCCATGGTATGGGCCTCGTCTATAATCACCCGCCTGTAGGGCGGCAGTACCACTGTTGCATCGTAACCGGCCCCCTCATGCCTGGCCGCAAGATCCGCAAAGAGAAGATGATGATTCACCACAATGAGTTTGGCGTCGGCAGCCTCCTTGCGCAGGGCAAGGACAAAACAGCGTTCTCTTTCGGGACAACGGAGACCCATGCACATATCCGCCTCCGAACATATCCGTGACCAGATCCCCTCCTGAGGTAAAAAGGAAAGATCCGAACGGCTGCCTGATTTTGTAGTCTCCACCCAGGCTGAAATACGCCGCAGCTCTTCATATTCTTCCTCATCAAGCAATGGTTCCATAAGAGCATCCGTCAAGCGGCGGCGGCAGAGATAGTTGCCCCGGCCCTTCATCAGCACGGCCTTGATCTGTTTCCGTTCCGCCGGAGAAAGGGCGGACAAAACCAGAGGAATGTCCTTATCGAAAAGCTGCTGCTGCAGGGTGATAGTGGCTGTAGAAACAACGATCCGCTCCCCGTTGTCCAGTGCATAGCGGACTGAGGGAAGAAGGTACGCAAAACTCTTGCCCACTCCGGTTCCCGCTTCCGCCGCGGCAACGGCATTCCCGTTAAAAGCCTTAACGATAAGCTTCATCAGGTTCAACTGGGATTCCCGAATCTCGTAGGCGGGAAGTCTTTTCGCAACCGCTCCCCCCGGCTCCAGCGCCCGGATGATCCTGCCGGCCTCCAGAGCCTTGTACTGCCGCCGCCTGACAGGTTCGGCCACCACATAGACTTTTTCCACAGCGTTGTCGGTTATGTAGGCCCCCAGCCCCGCCTCCCCCGCCCTGCCGGAAATGGCAAGATCATTGTCACTGGGAGTGAGAAACCCGGAAGGATGATTGTGGATAAACACATCCGGAAGAGAGCCCGGATCATCCATTTCCGCGTTTTTAAGGAGAGCGGGAACGGAAGTTTCATTCCCCCGCGCAAGAATCTTTATCCGGCTTACCAGCCCCCCTTCATCCAGCCAGCCGGCGGCAAAGACCTCATTCCCTTCGGCATCTTCAATTGCCTCCCTGAGTCTTTCGATACAATTCCCACCAAACCGTTCCGCTGCCTGCATGCACAAGCCGCCTCCTGGCGGCGCCGTACTATCAATTTCTTTACGCTCGTGGCCCGAAGGGACACATATATAACCATCTTTCTTAAGCTCGCGGCCCGAAGGGACGCAATATTTGAAGAATACAATGGAAGGGCCTCAATGGTGAAGCATCCCCGCCATTCCATTGACACGAAAACCACTCCCGCATATAGTTTATTGATACCATGAGAGACTAGCTCATCTGGATAGAGCGTCAGCCTCCGGAGCTGAAGGTGGTGGGTTCGAGTCCCGCGTCTCTCAATCGTAATTCCTTGTATTATAAGGAGTTAGAGTACAAGGCCTTTCTTCAAAATCGAACCTTCGTGGCATCGTGCGTTTATCGTGCGGTTATTTTTCCAGCTTTGGAGAACGTAATGCCACGGGTCCCGAAACCTTTTATTACACCCAGGCGCAATGACGCCAAAACTTATCAGATTTCACTTAACCCCTCCTGCGGCTTACCCGAAAGAATTTGTCAGCAATGGAAGCGCCGTAGCTTTCAGGACTTCCCCCCTGAGCTGGCGCAGTTTCGTAACCCGAAGAACAAAGCCGCCGCACAGGCCAGCGCATTCGCCCTCATCGAGTTTTTGAAGAAAGCTCAGAAACCCGACCGTGTACCTACCGAAAGAATCACCGTCGGAGTATGGCTTGAAAAGTTTACAAAAATTGAAGAAAGTCCAAAGGCAGCCAGATTATTGGCAGAAAATACTCCATATTCGATAGATACGATTTATGGATACGCCTGTTTTTTTCGTTCCCATCTTAAAGGCGATCCTTTTCTTGCTTTGAAAATGGGCGAAGTGGAAGAACCTGATGCTATATTATTCATCGGTAGGATCGCAAACCATGAGATACACCAAGGAAACAGAAAGGATACGGGCAAGAGAAAATTGGTTGGGACAAGAACGTTTGAAGCGATTATAAAATTTGTACGTATGTGTTTCCATGAATATCAAAAGAGTCATGCCGGTTGGTGTAATCCGTTTATTGGACTAGACCCACCGAAAAAAGTTAATAGGAACCGGGACGCCTTTACAGAAGATGAGGTTGTAAGCCTGTTCGGTCCTGACGTCCTTAAGGATACAATGGAGCTGGCGGTTGCCGCCGCGATGTTCATGGCAGGGTTACGCCGCGGGGAGATATTTGCGCTGAAGCCGGAAGATTTGGACTGGCGTACCCCAAAGATCCTGATACGCAGGGCTTGGCAAGATTTTGACCGCCGGAGCAGGGAAATGGGACCGACAAAGGGGAAGAAGGAACGGCTGGCACCGTTTGACTCCGTATTGCAGGAAGCAATTAAGAAGCTCTGGGAAGAAAATGGTAAACATGAGTTCGTGTTCAGTTTCGCAAATGGAAAGACACCCGGGCCTTCCTGGACCCGGTATCGGTTCAAGAAGTGGATCGCCCGAGCTGGTATCAAACTGAATGGCCGGAAGATAGTCCCGCACAGCAGTCGGCACAGCCTGGCGTCGCTCCTGGAAGCCCGTGGCGTGTCCATTCGGTACATACAGGATTTGCTCGGACATAGTGATCTGAAAACGACAAAAACGTACCTCCATAGTACGGATGCAACTATCAGGGATGTAGGGAAGAAAATCGAAACAGCCATGAATGAACAGCCGAACCCTCCGGAGAATATCAGCCTGTTTGAAAAAACCATGTAAACGAACACGATAAATGGGCTCTAAGCGTTCCATTTTGTCTTGCCTTACCATTTTACCTTTTTTGCTGCAAAACCCTGCTAAAAAGGATAGGCGGCCCCCCGGAAAACCTTTTCTTTAGGAGGATGCTATTCAACGTGATAGCCATTTTCCATATTTATATTCATTTTTTCCTGTTTTGGTTAAATCCAAGAGCATAGGTGAAGTCTTCTTTTAAAGCCCTTTTAGGAGGGCTTAGGAGGGCTTTATCAGCCTAAGCCATACTTTTTACCCAAAAAGTAAAATGAACCACGCTATGGCCTTTAGGAGCATTTTAGCTTACAGAAAAATAATTGAATAATATACCAATAATTATTGACGGATGTTGTCGGTTGCGGTAATATCCAAGATGGGTGGAGGACTAAATGAAGAGCGTTGAAGAGATGGTTCGGATTTCCGGTATGTCGATTTTCAGGATCCGTAATTGGGCCCGGGAGCACGGTATGAAACGAACATCCGGGCGGTATTTTTTTGATGAATCCCAGGAAGCCGCGTTCTTGAGCAGGCGGACCCTAGAAGGCGCACCCCGCAGCGCAAGAACCATTGCGAAAAAAACCGGATGGTCTCCGGAGAAGGTACGGAAATGGGCCTATGAGCATGGCGTAGAGATGCGTGGGGCCAGCTATTACTTCACCGTGGACCAGGAGAAGCAATTTAAAAGGGAGGCTAAGATTCCGGTTGGACGGCCCAAGAAAGAACAGCCGGAAGCAACCGAACCGAAGCGGCCCCGCGGAAGGCCCCGAAAGGAAAAGCCGCCTAAGGTGCCGGGGAAACGCGGACGGCCAAGGAAAATAATTTGAGAAAAGTGCGGAAAACAAGCCCGAATACATAGCAGGTAAGAAGCAGAATCAAGCCCCGAATGCCCGGGGCTTTTTTATTGCCCGGTTAAACTGTTTCTAGCTCGATTTTCTTCTATAAAAAGATATGGTATTGATACCCTATAGATACCCCTTCCATACCCTATATATATCCCTCCATATATTTAATAGTAATTTAATATAAATATAAATTTAATTGTTATTCAGTTTTAGAAAAACTGATGTGAACAACTTGTGGAAAACCACCACTATTTTTTTACTCAAAATAAGAATCACTCACCCTGAATAAATACCCCTGAATTTGAATCACGGAGGCCCTACAAATGGTTTTTATGGCCTTTTGGTATTATTCTTAGTTTTATGAAAAATGAACGTTTCTATGTCCTTTCTCGTGCAAAAATGAACAACTGCAAGGCTAAAGGAATACCCTTGACGGAATACCCTGATGGGATTTACATTAAAGCCAGAATCAGACAGACGTTTTTTATACGGGATGAGTACCATAGGCCGACTTTTTCCCGGTCTGCCGGAAGAGCTGTATGAGGCTTTTCTGTGGCAGAGTTTGGGATACAATAAAGGAGCTGAAAATGAGAAAAATTATTGTATTTTTGTTTTTTATTATTCCACTTGGTTTATGTGCGCAGGATTTACAATCGCTGATAACAATATCTTTTGAGAAACAGAATTTAGTTATAAAAAATAATTCTGCAGAATATCCGCTTAAAGAATTTAAGGTTGAAATGCTGTTAGAAGATAGCTTCACAAATAGTTGGTATGAATGTGGTGGGCCAGATGGAGAATATACAATAGAGCCAGGTGAAAGCATATCAATACCAATTTCAGAATTCAAATATTTACCCTCTGAATATAAGCAATTTGATACACCAACTATTTTGTTTCAGGGAGTGTTAGGGATTCGCCCATTGTACAGTAAGACAGGATCTATAGTTATACACAAAACTTTCAAATGGCCTAATTATGAGATAGAAACCAAAAGATAATTTTTCAGGAATTCATTGTAAATCTCCAAAAGTCCTACGATTTCGCTAAAAACATGGTAAATTTTAGCAAAATTATCGGTTTTTGGAGAAATATGTGCCTATTACATTCAAACTAGATGTTATTGCTTTTATGGCGATTGCAATACCGATGGGTTATCTGAGCATTTTCCAGGGCGGTTTGGCCGCCCTTGCTATACGGGTCTATATGGTCCACTTCGGCATCCTCAATGGCGAGAATTTGGTTGTGACAGATTCCGCAGGTTGGGTCTTTCTCGAAAAGCTGTTTTTTGATCTCGTAGCTGAAATTGCGTGGGGATGAACTCAAAACAATGGAGTCCAAGGCATCGGTCCATTTTTTGAACCTGAGCTTTATCTGGTCGGTATTACTTGTTTTCATTTCAATTGCATTACTGAATTCCTGGTCGTTGCATATAAGATCAAGCATCCGTTCCCGTATTTCGTCTGTATGGCCCATAATTTGGCTCGTGTCATATCCAATGAAACCGCACATCTGAACATCAAATAGAGCCATATTAATTCGGCTTGCAACCCACGAACCGTTTTCGGCACCTTCCTTACCAGGGCTAAATCGTCTGAAAGCATTGTTCCCAAACGTTTCTTTGCACAGGTAAACGCACTTTTCAAATCTTTTTTGATAATCTCCGGCCTTGCTTTCGGACATATTCCGGTTTTCCCTCAGCTCTTTGTTACAGTATTGTTTCATGCTTGGCCGGTAAAGCTGGATGTTTTTCTCTGAAAGGGCAAAAAATCGGAGGATCATACCGCGGTAGAACATTCGGTTTTTGAAATTAGGTTTTCTAACCATGATGTCAAAGGTTTTATCATCGGAAAGCTTATCTAGTAAGTCGATATAAGGGCCTCGATAGACGGAATTCCTGATTTCATCCTCGTTTAGCTTTAAAGAACCAGTATTAAGACGCTCAAAAATATCGAATTTTACATCCTCATCTGAGTCATTTTTGATGATAATCGCATGAATCGGGGTATTCTTCAACTTGGTCTGTAATTCTTTTGGAAGTTCGGAAAAGGTGAACCTGTTGTATTCCGGCAGCACTTTCAAACCCGTAAGTGTGAAAGGTATTTCGACTTTTTCCTTGTCTGGGAATTTCTCGTCGATGAAGAGGAAAAAGGTTGTAAGGCGTTGTTGCCCGTCAATAACGCTTAGGGTGTTGTCTTTTTCCTCAGCCAGGTAGACTGCTGGTATCGGGACATCGAGTAATACTGATTCGATGAGCTTGCTTGCTTTGGTACGGTCATAGACATAATTCCGTTGCCATGAGGGATTTGGGTCAAGCTCTTTTTCGTTTTTCATGAACCTGAGCTGGCCGATGGAGTAATCCATGGGATGCCAGATTATTTTTTTCTTGACGCCGTTTTCAAAAACATCACCTTCACCACTTTCAGCTATGGGGCCGTGACCCTCAAGTTCTTCCTGCTCATTGATGGTGTACTCGTCAGACATTTTATCCCCCTTTATTTTGGTGTTATCGGCTTTATGTTACCGTCTACGATGAGACGCCAGCCTGTTCTAACGGTAAAGGGTATTTGGTTTCCAGTGCCTTTACCAGTAAGATGGCGTTTTCTCTACCCTCATCGTTTAGCCTATGAAAAGCGTCAAGAAGGTCCTGATCGTAGCTTCTTTCTCCTGTAACAAGATATTCAACCGTTGTTCTAAGTTCCCGTGCAATTCTTACAAGTTCCAATGCTCGTGGGAATCTGTTTCCGCCACTTAGGTTTTGTATTCGTCTTGGGTCTTCAAATTGGCATTTTTGGGTCAATGTTTCTTGGGTAAAACCACATTCCTTTATGAGTCTATTTGTTCTATCCCAGAAAGTTTCATCCATCAGTGCATTATCGGTAAAAAAGTCATAAAAAAAAGGAATTTTTTGAAAAATTATTAAAAATAAGTCTTTTTCTCTTGACAATAACTTAATATTAAGATATTGTATTTATATAAAGACTTAGAAATAAGTCTTAACCCCGCTGCCCCGGGAAAGAAAGAGCGATGATAGGAGCCAAAGCCGGGCAGGGCCGAGGTTCCTACCATCGCTTTTTTATTGGAGGTACAGGATGAACAGGGTATCGGTAGAGGACATCAGGATTGGGTACATGAACGGTCAATACGACAGGGAAGGCGCCATTGAGGAGCTTTCGGACATCGGCATCGATGTTTCGGTCATTACTGACTGGGATGATGAACTGGATTATTACCAGCAGAACGCTTAGGAAGCAACCTAAGGCTTAACTAGGCGGTGTGGGGTGTCGTCCCCGGCGACTGTATGTCCCGCCTATAAAAATATAGTGCGATGAATGGTGTGGAGCGTTGCCTCCGAAGACTTATGTCCCATTCATCAAAGCAGGAGGATCAAATGACCAGAATCGATAAAAAAGTTTTGGCCGTCCTACAGTTCTATGACTCGAAAGAGGGTCATCAGTTCTGGATGGAAAACCGTGCGAAAGGCATGGATTGGGAAGACAACGTAATCAACTTGATCCTCAAAGCGTCTTTCCCCGAAACCGTTGAGGAACTTGAGATCGTCATGTGGCGGATTGAGGATCTCCTGGTTGAACGCGGCATCGTAAGGATTGCGGCATGAGCAAATTCACCCGTTCCCGGATATGGGAGATCCTCCAGTCCGGGGCTGCCCTGAAACCCGCCCAGGCAAGAGCGTTGACCGCCCGGATTATTGAGACAATGGCCGCCGCCCTGGCTGTCGGAGAAGTGATCGAACTCCGTGGCCTGGGATCCTTTGAAACACGGGAACGCAAAGCATACAAGGCGCACAATCCCCGGACTTTGGCCCCGGTGAAAGTACCGCCCCGGCGCGTGGTTTTTTTCCGGCCTTGCGGAAAACTGAAAGAGGCGGTCAATGCCCCGAAGGAAACCGGCGTATGCGTGAAGTGACCGGCGCCAATTTGGGGCTTACCGCCGTAAAAGGAAGGCTGCTCACGGTAAAAGAAGTGGCAGATTTCTTTCGAGTCTCGGAACGGACGATAGAAAAACGCATAAAAGCGAAGCAGTTTCCATTTGAGTGGGTTCCATTCGGCGAAAGAAGTTTCCGCGCGGATTCCAAAGATTTGGACGCATGGCTTCATAAAATCAAAATCTCGGCGGGTATTGATTACCCGTTGCCCAAAAGGGTGGTAGAGAAAATCAAAAAAGAGGAGGTTGAAACCTGATGAAGAAATGAATCCGTAAACGGCGCCGGTGCTTACTCACGAAGGTTCGTCCGGCGCCGTTATCGGATTTTCAGGGAAGGATTATGAATCTGAAAAAATCTTATTATCAATCGGCAGTTTTCGTAAAAGAATTTGGAGAGCGCATGGGACATCATGCTTTTTCCCGGCTGTTCTGCAGCCCGGTTATTTTTGTAGGGAAAATAATGATGGCAATAGCTATGCAGTTCACCTATGCGGATTTGTCCAAATGAAAAAACCGTTAAGTTTCCGACAGCTTCAAAAAAAGCTGGATAGGATTTTCAGCGAATATATCCGGCTCCGTGATGCAGATTCGAATGGTTATGTCCGTTGTATTACCTGCGGAAAAGTCTATTTCTGGCGTGATGTTGATAACGGGCATTATTGCGAGCGAGCCAGGTTCTCAACGCGGTTCAATGAACTGAACTGCCATGCGCAATGCAAAAACTGTAACTGGACTCATGAAGGCCAGAAAATGATCTACCGGAAAAAGCTGGTTGAACTGTATGGGGCGCAGGAAGTCGAGAAGCTGGAAACCATATCGCAGATCTCCGGAGGCGATGATTCCATCAGCTTGATGTACAAAATCTTGGAATATCAGCAGAAGGTGAAAGTCCTTAAAAAAATCAAGGTCGTAAACCAGACATAGGAGGGGGTTATGGTATATGTGTTTTTGGTTTTCGGATTGATAGGCATTTTTTTTATCGGGCTGTGGATTTTTAATAATTTGAGGAGGTGGAAGTACCTCAAACGTCTTCCAAAACAATTTAAGGATTAGGTTGGCCGGGGAATAGATCGTGGTTTTTTGGGGAGCAGGTGGACAGCCTTTTAATCTGACGGCGCCAAAATGGGTTCGATTCCCTAGCTCCCCATAGCCCTTCATGGGTGCTTTTTAGTGACCAGGCCTTAATCTTGGATGGGTAGTTCCTTCTACCGCATTGGCCCCGCTTCTTAGTGTTTGCAGTCTTGGACTACAATGTGGGCGGCATTGCCGAGCCGTTCCGTAGGCTCAATAGAGGGAAAGCAGATATGCTACCAGATGCCCTGTTCCTTTTTGGAACAGACCCGCCGGTCGGTCCGTAGGCCGGATTTTAGGGGCGGCCTATAGTAGGACAGGCGGTTTGTCACCTCCTTTTCCGCCTGTGACGGTTCATAGCCGCCACGCTCCAGAGTCCCGAGGGACTTATGTTTTCCCCTCCCAAATCGGAAAACAAAGTGACCCGGCATTATCCGGGATGGACGGTTCCCTTCGGGGAAAGCGGTATAGCTGTAAGCCCCGCTTCCATTCGTCCTCGAAAGCCCAAGGTCCGGAACGTAAGCCGGACTTCCGTTAAACGGCGCACGAAGTCCAGGTCAGGCGCCGGCTGTTCTGTCAGTGCGGAAATGGCGGTGAGTAGGTGCGAGTTGGTTAATGGTAACAGCGGTCCAAGTGGTCTGAGGCTAAGATCCAAGAGGCCGTTATGCGGGTTCGATCCCCGCCTTCCCGCAACGGAGTTCCCTACGGGGCATTACGCCCCAGGAGACGGGGTGAAGCTCAACAGGTACTCCACACCCCGGGAAGGCTGTGAGACACGGCCTGCTCCGCATTGTTTTTTCATCCAAACATTTGGATAGAAAAAATAATGAAAATATATCTGGTAACTATTGACATTTTATGTCGGCAAGTTACGATTCGGGCAAAGATTCAAATTAGGGAGTTGAAAATGAGCGTAAAACAGACAGGTCCCGAGATAATCGAGCGGAGGCTCAAAAAAACTATCGCTTACCTTAATTCGGACCAGGGACGGGAAAACTGGAAGGCAAACATAGGCCGCGGTTACGATACGGAGAAAAACATATTTGCAGCCGTCCAGACCGCTACTGGTCTTATTATCTATGAGCGCGTCATCGAAATCGTTGATTTCGTCAAAAAATCCTGGTCGCCCGTCCGCGGATGGGCTGCCTAGCACTAGGAGGCATCATGGCAGAAACGGAAGAGGCGGACGTTCAGGCCGCCCAAGCGGAGGATGTTCCCATCAACATGGATGAGTTCACCCTGTTACAGATCATTGCGTATACCAATGCGGAGATCAAAATTTGCAAGGAGAAGCTGGAAAATGAAAGTTCCGGCCGCCGCCTTGCCCATCTGCAGGGAAAAATCCCTGGGTGCAAATTTTCCATCGAATGTTTGAAAGAGCAGTTCAATCTTTCGGACGAAATGGTGGAAAGTTCCCAGGAGCCTTGCCAGATGGCGGATCTGTCCTGGGAGCAGCTTGTCGGCGCTCAAAAGGACATGGAGACCATAAAAGCGTCCGACCAATGGGCTGCGTTCCTTTCCCGGATCGATTCCAAAATTACGGAATTGAAAGACTTCTTGCTCACCGAAGCGAAGAAGTCCAGAGACATGGACATATCCCAGGGCGAGTATCGGGGGATGACCGTCTACGAAAAAGTGTTCACCGCCATCAAGGAGAATGTTGATTTTCGGAAGCGGAATGAGCCGTTGTTCGCTCAGGATGATGACAGCATGGAACCGGATTTGCGGGACGTATCGGAAGAAACCAATTCAAACCTGCTGCCGGACGCACGACTGGCGCTTCCCCCTCCCGATGACGGGTTGCCGGAAGCAGAAGACTACGAAGACGATGAAGAGGATAACCTCGTCATGGGAGAGGAAAGCTGATTAAGCGAACCGGGGCCGCAGTAGAGCGGCCCTTATTTATCTTTGCCCGGCAAGAAACGGACCGGGCGCAAGGAGTTTAGCATGGACGAGAACAAACGGATTGTCGAAATCGACGGAATAAAGGTCGAAGTCGATCTGCGGACAGCGAAGATCATCGATCATTACAAGATTGGTGATCCGGTACGGGTGCTTCACCCGGGGGAAGGTTACGGATGCGGTATCAAGGCTGGTGTGATTGTTGGTTTCTGTGAATTTGAAAAGAACCCGGCAATCGAAATTCTGGAATTGGACTACGATTATTCCGGTACAAATTTTAAGACGATCACCATAATCGGCGGCCAGGAAAATAAAGTCCAGATTGCCCCATACGATAAGTTCGAGGGGATTTTCTCACAATCAGACATCGTTACCAAATTCGACCGGGAAATCCAGAAGAAGGAGTTGGAACTTTCTGACTTGAAGTTGAAAAAGAAATACTTCATCGACGAATTCTCCAAAGCCTTTGAACAGATTGTTCCAATTAACGATGACTAGGGGGGCGACGATGAAAATTACAAACAAAATGGGGCTTCCGGATGGCCTGGTCAGAGCATCAACATCCGAGCGACATAATGCCTCGGGTACCATTTCAGCAACAACGTTGTTGCATGGCGTGAAGCAAATCCTCCTCACTGACCGTCATTGGGAAGAGCTTGAGGACGATGTTTCTGACCGCATTTGGGCTATCTGGGGTTCCGCAGTTCACGCTCTCCTGGAACATGAGGGCGAGACCGAATTCACGGAGCTGTCGATGTCCCATGACTTCCAGGGCATTAAGGTGACCGGAAAAATTGATAACTATGACATGGGTGCCGGTGTTATCAGCGATTACAAGACGGCTTCCATCTGGAAAGTCAAGTTTAAGGACTTTGATGATTGGTACAAGCAGGGGATGATTTACGCCTGGCTTCTTGATAAAAACAATTTCAAAGTTCAGAAGTGCCGGTTTATTGCAATCCTCAAGGACCACAGCAAGTCAAAAGCCCGCTTCGATTCGGAGTACCCGCAGGAGCCGGTATACGTGTACGAGTTTGACGTTACCCAGGAACGGCTTTGGGAAATCGAAGCCTTTATTGAAAAACGGGTGAAGGCGTATTTGGAAACCGTATCCCTTGGTGACGATGATATTCCGGAGTGCAGTCCCGAAGAACGGTGGGAAGATCCAACGAAATACGCCGTTATGAAGCAGGGCCGCAAGTCGGCGGTGAAACTGTTCGATACAAGGGAGCCCGCCGAAGAGATGGTGAGCGAGCTTGGTCATGACAAACACTACCTTGAGCAACGGCCCGGCGAGGCGAAGAAATGCCAGGGCTATTGTATCTGTTGTGAGTTTTGTCATTTTTACCAGAACCACGTTAAGCCGGACGAAGCTTCCGAGGTTGCGTAATTTTAATAAATCCAGCCCCTCCACCCGGAGGGGCGAAGGAAGGAGAAAAGGATGACGACAAAGATGAAGTGCATTTGTGGGTATGAGGGCGAAGGAGCCAGAATTTTTGTTGGAAAGGAGCTGACCACCGATTTTGAACAGTATGGCATTTATGCCACAGGCCGCGCAGCGAATTGTGACGGCGATCTGGTAAAACTGTATGCATGTCCCAAATGTGGAACAGTAAAAGTCGATTTTGACGATAATCCTTTAGCAGATCACCCCCAGGAAGGCTGAATCATGGACAAAGAAAAAATGAGGTATCCTTTCGGCAGGTGTATAAGCTGTGGAATGGAGTTCAGCCGTGACTTGCGGGAAAAATATAATATTACGCATTGTCCCTTGTGCGGCGTGGAGATTGACGACTTCCTGAAACCGGATAACCAGATCGAACACCCCGATGACATCTATTGCGAAGAGTGCGGCCAACGTATCTTTGAGCGGTTTGGTAAAAATAATGAAGGCGGAAACTGGATCGAAGGTGATTATGAAGATGGTCCCGGAGTATGTTCCGGTCTCTGTGAGCGGGAGCTTTGCGGAAACTGTGCCGATTGGGATGTGAACGGAGAATGTGTGAAATGCCGGAACTCCCCCTGCGGTCAATGCCCGAACCATAATGCCCTTGATGTTTGTAAGCAATGTGATCACTTCAAGGAACGGGAACTCTGGCCTGATATGGAGGGCAAAACCTTCTACGAAGAATCCGATGAGCATGATGATGATTGTTCTCATTGTGCGAATAACTGCGACGATGAGGAGGTTTGCGAAAGCTGTGAATATAAAAATGAATAATTCAGTAAAAACTATTGACATTTACGGTTGGCAAGTTATGATGCGGGTAAAGTTCAATAAAAGGAGGATCAATGACACTAGACACGGCAATGGCTAACCTTTTCGACCATGAAACAGATGACCGGGAAGACCCTCCCATCGGAAGGCCGCGGTACTCAATGGATGATGCCAAAGAACAGGATCTCATCATCGTTGAAATGCACGGCTGTTTTTATTGTCACACCGCAGGCGGTGAGTTCAGCACTTTTATCCGAGACTGGCATTTGGAAAAAGCCATCGAGTTTGCGAAGTCCTACCGGAAAGAGCATCCTGATGTAGAAATCTGGTACACCCGTACCACGTATCCTTTGTACGACGAACCGCAGGTAGAGTTTACCCGGTTTTTCGATAAATTCGTCGGTTAATTACCGACAAAGGAGTAATGTATGGCGTTTAAGAAAGCAGAGCGTTCCCAGCTCTGGTTACGGCTGGCAATAATGGGACCTTCCGGTTCCGGCAAAACCTTTACGGCTTTGCGGATTGCCAAGGGGATTGCAGAACGGATGGGCGTCCCTTTTGCGGTTATCGACACTGAGGGGCGGTCAGCCTCAAAGTATGCTGACAGGTTCACGTTCATTGTGGACGATCTCGAAGAAAAAAACATCGACAAGTATCTGTCAAGCATGAATGAGTGCATCGGTGCCGATTATAAGATTCTGGTCATTGACTCCCTGAGCCACGCATGGAAGGAATTGCTTGAGGAGGTAGACCGGATTGCAAAAAAGAGTTTCAGTGGGAACACTTGGTCCGCATGGTCCGAAGGGACGCCAAAACAGAACAAGCTCATCAATGCTATCGTAAACTTCCCGGGACACATCATCGTTACCATGCGATCCAAAACTGAATGGGTACTTGAAGAAAACTCGAAAGGAAGGATGGCACCCGTCAAAAAAGGCATGGCGGCGGAACAGGGAAAAAACATCGAATATGAGTTCGATTTACTGATGGAGTTGAACCAGAATCATTGGGCAACGATCACTAAGGACCGTACCGGGCAATTCCAGGATCAGGATATCGAAAAACCTGGCGAGGAGTTCGGACATTCCCTCTACGATTGGTTGAGCGCCGGCAATTCCCCGCCGCCGTTATCGGCGAAGGCACTCGAACAGCAATACCAAGACGCCATGACCGAAATAGGCACTATCCTCAAAACCATTTATGAAGGCCAGCGGCTTTTTACCGAAGAGGAAATCAAAATAACCCGTGAAGCCTGTATAATGACGAAAGGTAAAAGCCCGGAGGATAGGCTGTTCTTTATCACCAAGTACCTGAACGAGAAAAAAGAGTTACTGCAAAAGCGCATCGCTCTGATTGACGGAGACCAGAACCAGCCGGAACAACTGCCTTCGACAGCGAAATCCGCAGTGCCAGCCCCGGAGCAGAAACCTTCCCCAACTCCTCCTCTTGCAAATGAAAAAGAACCCGAAGCAGCTGAAAAACCCGAGGACCTGTCGATGTACTCTGAACCGGAGGAAGATGACGAGTTAGAGGATGACATTCCCGAAGAAGAAACGGAGCCGGTTCAAAGTGAAATGACTTTCTAGTAGGAGAAATTATGATCGACATTTCAAAACTGATTGAAAAAGACAAAGGACGTGAAGTCGTATTTGACGATGGGCCGAAAAGGGAATTCGGGATTATCAGCTCATGGAATGAACGGTTTGTTTTTGTCAAATATAACGGTAGCCAACATGGCAAGGCGACGCGGCCGGAAGATTTACGGTTTTCCATAGGAGGTAACGGAGAATGACAAGGCTTGAGAGCAGGGAAGTATCTAAAGACATCGCTTATGTAAAAGCGTGTGCAATAGACACACAATATCTTTTGGGTGTAGCGAAATGGCAGGAGGCTATTGATAAAGCGCAAGTTGCTATTAACACGCTGGAAGGCTTACAACTATATGCAGGGGAACAAAGAAACAAAGCCTTTGAGGACTACTGTAAAGCCCATCCGGGGTATATTCCATTTTAGGAGGCAGAACATGAAAGAGGAGAAAAGCAATATGACGAAAGATGAAGCTGTTGTGTTGCATGAAAGCGGGTTTTGGAAACAAATGACCTATGAAGAAATCGCTAAGTTTCAAATTATGGAGGATCGGCTTTGTATGCCGTTTACCGTATTCCATGAGGCGATTACAAAGGCGTTAGACAGGCCGGTATTTACCCATGAATTCGGGCTTAACCGGGAAGGGCTGATAAAAGAACTCTTTCATGGGGCTCCTGCTCCAACGTTGGAAGAAATAATCAACCTGATACCGGAGGAAAAGCGGATACTAATAAACGTTTGATATAAGGATGATAAAAATGAAAATTTGCGAAGAACAATGTGGCAAAGATGCCGAATGCGTTTATGAAGTCTGTCCATTTGAACATGAATATACAGAAAAGGATGAGGTAGTATCAGGTTATAGGTATATCGGCGATCCTGCTTATAATAAAAAAATAGAATGGGCAAAAGATTTTCAAAAAAACCATAACTGCAATTCTTGCCCATTTATAAAAAATGAAGTGGATATTGGAGCAGGTATGCTGAGAGATTGCGATCTTGTATGCCAAATGGAAATTGGTGAAATCCTTGAAGAAATGAAAGGGGCGTGTGTATGAAAACCTCTTATGAATATATTTCTTTTGAAGAACTAGAAGCAAAACCAAAAACAAAACAATTCGTGGTCAAAAATAAAACATCGGATTTTATTTTAGGCTATGTGAAATGGTATGCTCCGTGGAGGCGATACTGTTTTTTCATTGATAAGCCTGGTCTTGTATTTGATGCTGAATGCTTGGCGGATATTCAAGACTTTCTAAAAAATCTGATGTTGGAACGAAAATATGAATCAGATGTTAAAAGGCTTAAAGCCTTGAAGCCTGGATTAGATATAGCAAGCATTGAGGGAAACTGAAGCGGAAGGAGTAAGACATGATGATTAAGGTAGATAAGACCTATAAGACGGAAAAAATAACGCTTAATTATATAGCTGGTCTATCAGGCTCCGAATGGGAGTTAATTATAGGTAAAGAGAGGATATATCTCAATCAGGAAAAGTTTGAAGAACTGAAAGCGATAATGGCTGAGGTTTTATATGGAACCGCTAAAAATAGTTGAAAAGGAGTAAGGGGATAAATATGGACGAACAAAGAATTATGCAGGCGATTGAAGACTCGATTGTTTCTGAAATCAGAAAAGGCGAGATATTTCAATTCAAGTATGACGAACGCATCAACATCATGCAGGTAGCGAAAACCATTTTTGAAAAAATAGACATGGAACGCGTCGAGTCGCTGGTCATCGTACAAATGGAGGAAGTTGTTGCCGAAAAAGTTGTCAATAAATTTGTAACCGAAATGGGAACGGACATGAAAAAACTTTTTGAGAACGCCGCTATCCGGGATGATATCCGCTTTTATATGCGGAAAAATGTTGAAAAAATGCTTGAGGTGATAAAAGAAAAAGGCGGGGAAGGATGATATGAGAGAAATATTGTTTAGGGCTAAGAGAAGCGATGCCAATGAATGGGTAGAAGGTTGCATTTGCCGTGATAGAAGCTGGATGATGGTTTCTCATAATCCAAGACGGAATTACCATATAAACCCGGAGACCGTAGGGCAATATACCGGGCTTACGGACAAGAACGGCGTGAGGATTTTCGAGGGGGATATTGTTAAAACGAATAAGGGTGGTAATTGGTCTACAATTCGTGAGGTTCGTTGGGTTAATGCACTATGCGGATTTTCACCGTTTTATGCAATTAACACCGAATATGAAGTTATTGGCAACATCCATGACACACCGGAACTTTTGGGCCGGGAATAATTTAGAGGAGGAAAAAGATGATTTATCTTTGGGTTGATGAAGAGGGTTGGAAAGAGTTTGAGCTTACTAATGCAGCGGAGCTGGAGAAACGAGGTATCAGCATTGGCAACAGGGCCAGCATTGGTGACGGGGCCAGCATTGGTGACGGGGCCAGCATTGGTGACGGGGCCAGCATTGGAAACAGGGCCAGCATTGGTGACGGGGCCAGCATTGGTGACGGGGCCAGCATT
>JAISCR010000185.1 GCA_031265435.1 Treponema sp. | reverse complement strand
GCCCCCCCACATTAACCAGTCCCCTGTACTTGCATTTTTTGTTTGTTTTATGTTTATAATTTAAATAAAACCCCCCCCCCCCCCCCCCCCCCCGTGGATATTGCCTTGTCTTTGGCGGTTAATTCACTGTTTGTCATTACAAGGGGTATTTCTACTTTTAGACGAAACCCGCCTTCTTCCGGGGAGTAAGCTTCCAAAGATCCGCCCAAGCCGGTAATGCGTTCTTCCATTCCCGCAAGACCTATACCTTTGACCACCTGTTTTGCGCCGATACCGTTATCGTTCACCATCATGGAAAGACTGCCGGGAAATTCCCAAAACTGTATTGCAATACGACTTGCCTGACCGTGGCGTATGGAATTCGTAAAGGCCTCCTGAACGATCTTCGTAATAGCCGTATTCATGGCCTTCCCATAATCGGGCCGCATATTACCGCATTCAATATCAACTTGAATGCCTATAACCTCTTCGAAGATTTTTTTCATCTCATAAAGTGTAGAGATGCTGCCGGGGGAAATGTCCTGAAGCGAACGGATCATATACAGGGTTTCCCTGGTGCGGTGCAGGCCTTCTCTGGCCTGATTTCGGATCATGTAAAGCGTCGCATGCATTTTTTGCAGATCCAACTCAGGCCAGCTTGCGGCGGCGTCGGCAATGGCGATGATATTGGTAAAGACGTAACCTGAACTATCATGGAGTTCCCTGGTAAATCTGAGGCGTTCCTGCTTTACCGCCTCCTCTCCGAAATTCTGGACATATTCCTGGAGTCGGTGGTTGAATTCTACCATTTTTAAGCCCACCATATTCAAATGAGATATCATGTCATGAGTTTCCCCGAGCCTGCCTATGAAAAAGCGGATTAAAATCTGAGCTCCCGCAAGGGTGAAGAGATAGAAAGCCAGCGCAATAAAATATGATACAGCGGGAACCGGAAACTGAAAATCGCTGGGGAGCGATCCTATATAGGAAGGCCGCAGGAGCAGCACGATGAAGGCCCCTATGGAAGAAAGGGAAACTATCATGTTCCATGGCGGATTAAAGGCCATCGCCGATACCAAAATACAGGCGCTAAAAAGACAGAGGTTCACGGTAAAGATATCAGGCAGCACATAAACAGAGACGGTTGTCCCCGCAAGGGCAATAATAAAACAAAAACCTTTTGCGAAGAAACCGCGGAAAAAAAGGCAGCTTTCAAGAGTAACAGTGGTCAGAAAAAACGGAACGTAGAAGTTGATATAAAAAAGAAACCTGTTTGCCTCCGTATTGGAGTCGAAAACAGTAAAAACACTGCCGCCTATGACATACTTACCGGTGAACATCAGCATAGCGGCGCATAGGAACATAGTTGAAACAAGGACGGTCCCCGCCCTGCCATAACGAAACCCGGCTTCCATAGAATATCAGTATTGTATCATGGTTTCCCGGAGAAGTCAAAAAATATGTTCAGGATACCGGATCTCGGTTAACGGAGAACATGATCTGCCTATACCGACCGAGACGTTTTGTTGCTTTTAAAGAAACGGAGACGGCCGCTTAAACCGCTTAATACAAAGGCCACGGGCATAACCAGCGCCAAAGCCGGCTGGTTTTGCTGAAAAAAGGGCGGCAGAACCTTTATCAGCAGAGTGAGAAGACCGGCCGTAAAGACCCCAGTCCACAACAGGCGAAGGTTTCGTTCCGGCCTTATGCGGGCCGCTTTGTTGGCCGCCGCACATATACCCAGAGGAACCGCCGCCAAAAGAAGGGGATTCATAAACAGGATGTTGATGTTTTGCTGTATATAGTCATAGTTCATAAAAAAGAACCCGTAGACCAGTACACAGCCGGCGATCCCTCCGCTTAATCCCGCGATGCTGTTGGCAGCGCCCCAGAGTATTCGCCCGATCAACGGTCTTCTTTTACGCAGGGCGTCCAGGCCAAGACAGACAATGGCCGCCAGTATGGAGAGCGTCAGATCGCCGGGCCAGCGCCGCGGCGGCGTATTCAGTATGGGAGGCCGGTTTTTTGTCGAGTTGAGCAGTTCTACGGAACGTACCAGTTTGTGCTCCATGCCGGCCGAGTCCCGGTAGCGGAAATCCGTAATGGCCCGGCCGATTTCCACCGGCAAAAACATTTCTTCCCATACGGTAACCGGCTCATCAAGATCCTGTCCCATCAAAAAACCCAGGAACCAGTCGGAAAACGGCCTGAACCACGTAAAACGCCGAATATGCTGCCGCCGGCTCAGACGGCCGGGAGTGGCGGCAAAAGTCTCCTTTAGCTGTCCTCCGGTCCCCATGTCAATAATATCACGGATCCTGGTGGCGCAGTTGTCCCGAAATTCGTGGTAATCGTAATAACAATGTTCCGGCAGTACATTGTTTTCCGCGTATGCCAGAATAACCTCTTTCTTTTCCGCGTCAAGATCGAGGGTATAAATCACAATATCCCGATCTTCCTCAATGTACATATTGATATCCAGCGTCTCAACACTGCACCGGTAGCGTACCTGGTTCTTAAGAAAATCATCCAGGAAGTTATCGCTGGGGTATGAAAATATTCCCCAGTCAAAAACCCGGGAATATCCCCATTTGGTATTTTCCACTATCAACGCCGCATGGCCCCACCAGATAAAGATCTCGTCACTGGGCCCAAATACCGCTACCTTAAACAAGAGATCGTCCACCGGCCTTGACGCAAGACCGCTCTGACCGTAGACGCCGGAAACACAGAGAAACAAAACAACACCAAAGCACTTCCGGAGCATAGTTCTTCCCCCAAAAAACAAATAACGGTAACTTCCGGAACCCTGGCTGAGCCTCTGAAATTGCCTGGGCCGGTTTCAAAATATAACGTTTTGAAACAATTTCTATTATTACTCAAAAAATGTCAATTGGCATCACGAATATGTGCATCACGAATATGTGTTCAGGAAAAAGATGCGGCGGCGCCCCATTCCCCTCTTCCTTTCCCGCGATATTGACACTTTCCCGCCGCCTGAGTTATAGTATTTATAAGGCTCCTTATGGGGTCTGCCATATCAACCGGGGTGGTTTCCCGGGCACAATAATTGCCCCTTGCCTTTGGCAGGAAACCTGAGATTACACCCGCTGAACCTGATCCGGGTAATGCCGGCGTAGGGAGCGCTGTTTTAAGAGAAAGGGCGGACGGGAAGCGGCCAAATCCCGGACAGTCTTGTCCTCTTCAATACAACAAAGCGGAAAATCAACACCCCTCATAAAAAAGGACGCATGTCCTTGAGGAGTATCTCTATGAAAAAGTTCTCTGTATTAAGACGGGAAACGAAGCGGGTTTCATTTCTGATCGGCGCGGTAATGGTGTTTATGCTTTTCTCCCTGCCTCTCCATGCGGGAGCCGGGAAGGACAAGGCCGCGGCGGCTTCAAAAGAAGTAGTCGTCTGGACTTATGATTCCTTCAATTCCGAATGGGGGCCCGGGCCCGAGGCTTCCAAAGTCTTTGAGGCCCAAACAGGCATAAAGATACGGTGGGTAAGTCACGGGGACGCAGGAGAAGTGCTGTCCCGGCTCCTCCTTGAAGGCCCGAATGCGGATGCCGACATCATTTTGGGGCTGGATCAGAACATGGCGGAAAGGGCCCTCTCTTCGGGACTTCTTGAAGCCTATAGGCCTGCGGGCGCGGAAAAACTGCTTCCTGAAATCAAGGACTATGTGCGGAATGACTGGCGGCTTATCCCCTTTGATTACAGTTACTTTGCCTTTGTCTACGATTCGGAAATTTTTTCCAATCCTCCAAAGAGTCTTGAGGATCTTACCCTGCCCCTCTATGCCCGGAAAATAATTCTGATGGATCCCAGAACTTCCTCTCCGGGTCTCGGGTTTTTCGGCTGGGTACGGGAAATCTACGGCGAACGCTGGCAGGATTACTGGAAACGGCTGTCCCCTTCCGTGCTTACCATTTCCGAAGGCTGGAGTTCCGGCTACGGGCTGTTTACCGCGGGAGAGGCGCCGCTGGTGCTTTCCTATACCACCAGTCCGGGCTACCATCTGGAATACGAGGATACCGAACGTTACAGGGCGGCAATTTTCGATGAAGGGCATCCCATTCAGATTGAACTGGCAGGACTTCTGTCGCGGGCAAAAAACAGGGAAAATGCCGGGAAATTCCTTGATTTTATGCTGAGTTCCGCCTTTCAAAGCATTATTCCCCTGACCAACTGGATGTATCCTGTTATCGATATACCGCTGCCCTCTTCCTTCAGTATAAATCCAAAGGCGCAAAAAGCGCTTGAGCCCGGGGCGCCTTCAAACGAAGAACTTAACCGGTGGGCGGCGCTTCAGGCAGAACGGTAATGCCGCCCTTCCTGAAACAAAGTTTCCTGCCGCGCCGTTCATCCCGCACGGAGACTCGTTTCCGCGGCATCCTTATCCCTGCCCTCATTCCCCTGGGGGCGGTTGCCGCGGGATTCCTGTTCCCATACGCCGCCGTTCTTGCGGCAGGAATTTCAAAATCGTTTGACGCGTCCATGCTGAACCGGAATCTTGCTTCGCTGGTCTTTTTCACGGTGAAGCAGGCTCTCTTTTCATGTCTGGCAGCCCTTGTTCTGGGACTTCCCGGAGCATGGTTCCTCGGGCTTCAGGACAAGAGAACCGGCGTAATGAGACTTCTCTCCGGAATTCCCTTTGCCATGCCCTCCATACTGGTAGTGCTGGGTTTTGTGCTTTTCTACGGTAATTCAGGCTGGCTCAACAGAATTACTGTTTCGATATTTGGGCTCAAAGAGGCGCCTTTCAGGATTCTCTACAGGCCGGAGGCGGTTATTCTTGCTCACGGTTTCTACAATTTCCCCCTGGTAATACGGCTTCTGGGGGACGGCCTCCGGAAAGCCGGCAGGGGCTACGCAAAACCGGCGCTTAGTCTGGGAGCTTCACCTTTTCTCTGCTTTGTAACAGTACTTCTGCCGCTTGCCCTCCCCTCCCTCATGGCTTCCCTTATTCTTACTTTTTTATATTCGTTTACCAGTTTTGCGGTAGTGCTGGTATTGGGCGGAGGAGCTGCCGCCAGTACCCTTGCCGTGGAGATCTACCGCTACGCGCGCATCTCCCTTGATCTTTCCAGTGCCGGACTTCTCGCTTTCCTTGAAACCCTTATTGCCGCGGGAGCATTCGGCCTCTACCTGATCTTTGACAGGATGAGCCTCAAGGCAGGGCTGGAACGGAGGGAAGAAACAGAAGCCGTGCGTCACGGCGGTTTCTTCAGAAGCGGAATGATAGTCTATCTTGTTTTTACGGCCTGTTTCAGCTTCGGCCCAATCCTTTCGATTCCGGTAGAATCACTGTTACAGAAACCCAGCCGTTCCAGGCCGGCGGAATGGAGTCTGCGCTGGTGGCAGAGCCTTGGAGATTCCGTGCTTCCCGCGCTGGGGCGTTCCCTGGTTCTTGCACTCCTCTCGGCAAGCATAGCCTGTATTCTGGGCATCCTTGCGGCAGGGGCCTGGCGCGGCATGGAACAGGAAAAAAAAGGTTCCGCCCTGTTCCTCCGCGGCGCAATGACTTCTCCTCTCTTCTCTTCCGGCATTGTACTGAGCCTCGGCTGGATGATACTCTACGGGAGAGAAGGCTCCCGCACGATTTTTAGTGCGGCAATGCTTCACGCGATCATTGCCCTGCCCTTTGTCTTTAGTTCCCTGGCGCAGGGCCTCTCCAGCCTGAGCGACAACACGCTGAAGGCCGCGGAAACGGCAGGCGCGGGTCCCCTCGTGCGGCTTTTTACCGTGGCAATCCCCTGCGCGGGAAACAGGCTCCGCTCCGCCTGGGCCTTTGCCGCGATCCTGAGTCTTGGAGAACTCAACGCGGTAATGATGCTGGGCATGGAAAAATGGGAAACCCTTCCCCTGCTCATATACCGGGCAGCGGGAGCATACCGTTACGGCAGCGCCTGTGCCGCGGGAACAGTGCTGATGGCTGTCATGGCGCTTGTATTCGCTCTTGCGGAATTCTCCTTTAGGGGAAGGAAAACGCCTATATACACTGCCGGGAAGAGAGTTGAGTATGGCAATTGAACTTAGGGGCCTGAGTAAAATCTTCCGCAGGGAACGTTCAGGCTCCGAACAGGGCGGAGGGGATTTTTCACTGTATATCGATCTCCGTATTGAGGAAACCGAAACCCTTATCCTTGCGGGGCCTTCCGGCTGCGGTAAAACCACCGCGCTTCATCTTGCCGCCGGCCTTCTCCGGCCCGACGGCGGCAGTATTCTTGTGAATGACAGGGATATTACATCCCTTCCGGCATGGGAACGCAATGTTTCTGTGGTCTTTCAGGATCTGGGCCTCTTTCCCCATTTGAATGTTGGAGGAAATGTCGCATACGGACTCTTTATCAGAGGCATGAAAAAAAAGGAAAGGACGGAACGGGTGCGGGAGGCACTAAGGCAGGCCCATCTTTCAGGCTATGAAAAACGCCGTATCCATGAACTTTCCGGGGGTGAACGGCAAAGGACAGCCATTGCCCGCGCCCTTGCCTCCTCTCCGCAACTGCTGCTTCTTGATGAACCTTTTTCCAGTCTGGATGCTCCCCTGCGTAAAGCCATGCGGGAAGAATTTCTTGAGATTCGCTCTTCTTCTTCGATACCCTGTATTTTTGTTACTCATGACAGGGAGGAAGCGGCGTTTCTGGGAGACCGCATCGCGCTGATGAAGGAAGGCAGAATTGTGGAAAGCGGGAAAACAGAGGAACTCTTTCTCTCTCCCCGGACAAGCTTCTGCGCGGAATTTCTTGACGCGGGGATCGTCCTTGCCTCCGGTGGCGATAAGACTGTTTTTATTCCCCATGACGCCGTGCGGATTGGCGTGGAAGGAGAAAGCAGGGAAGAGATGTTCCGGGTTTCGGGGATAGTTAAAAAAACGGTTTTTGAGGGAGGGCACAGGAGACTCGATGCGGAACTTTCAGACGGCAGGCTTGTCTCCGTCAAGGTTCCCCTGAGGGAAAAGACCCCTGAAACAGGACAGGCAATTATCCTGCAGGCGGAAAGAAAAGAGATGCGCCCTATCGACCGGGGTTTTTAAGGGTTCATGGCCTTTGCGGCTGTACGGGCCTGAGAGAGCTTGTCGTAGACGTCTATATTGGTTTCCAGAATCCAGCCCTGAATTCTCGATGTTTCGTTTTCATCTTCCTGATTTTGATTGGTTCCCGCTACCAGAACCCACAATTCGGTTCTGTTTTCTATGGTGATGAAACGGCGTTCCTGAATTTCAACAATGGAACCTCTTCTGCCGTAACTGCTGGCCTGATTCTTCTGTCCGGGCTCCTCCATGATAAGGGCAAAGGAAACATTTATAACCCCATAACCGATGTTTTTTCGGGACAGGGGAGGAGTCATGGGAAGATCCAGGACGATTTCTTCCCGGTTTCCCCTGCAGGATGCAAGAATACAGAGGAGGAGAATGAGAAACACTTGACGATACTGCCGTCTAGACCCTAATTTCATATAGTGAAGAATATACTCGTTTTTCTCTTTTTCGTCATTATTGCGGGAACGCTTTTTGCAGAGGAGCCTGTTCCGCCGGAAAAGAGCTTCCCTTACACTCTTTCCCTCTCCCAAAGCGCCGGTTTCCTCTACGGCCGCGGAGAAGAACGGGTATACAAGAAGGACGGCGCCCCTCTAAGCCAGCTTATCTGGGAGATGAAACCGCTCTTCTACTACGGCGCCGGGCTTGATTTTTCCCGGAACAACAAACACGAAAAGACAGGCTTCAGCACAGCCCTTTCGCTGAAAGCGGGTTTCCCTTCCCCTTCCGGAATCATGGAGGATCGGGACTGGAATACTCAGGATGGCGAATTATCGAATTATTCGACCCACGATAATTATACCGAAGGCGCGCTGATTCTGGATTACAGGGCAGGCATCTCAATCCCCCTGTATTCCCGGCTTCTCCTGGAATTGTACCTGGGCCTTTCCTGGATGCGTTTTAGCTGGATCGGCAGGGACGGGTATATCCTGTATCCCAGCGACCAATATGGAAGCTTCCTGAACGGCGGCACGGCCCTCGGCCCGGATGCGGAGAAGGAGCCTTACGACGGCCCCGTGGTCAGATATTCCCAGAGCTGGATACTGTTTTTTCCCGGAGCGGGCCTCTCCCTGCCCCTGGGCCGTTTTTTCAATATTGCTTTCTCTTTCCAGTGGAGCCCCCTCATATTCTGCAGGGCACGGGACGATCACTTTGCCACGAAAACCGAATACTCGGACAGTATGAATTTTGGGGTTTATGTAGAACCTCGCGCCGAAATTTCTTTTATTCCCACAGAAAGACTCTTTCTGTCCCTGTACTGTTCCTGGCGGAAGCTTGAGGCTAATCCGGGAAACACCATCTCCCGTAAAACCGGGGTAAACACCGGAGACACGGCCGCCGGAATGGTAAACGCAGTAGGCGCCGCATGGAATACTATAGATTCCGGAATCGGAATTACGATACGGTTTTAGGGGATAAATAGTGTGCCAAATTTTATGCTGTTTCCTATAATTCATAAAAAAATAAAGTTCTAAGACCCCATCGGGGTTACCGACGGTTAGATTTCTTATTTTAAGGGCCCAGCAATTTTACATTTAACGCTATATATGGATTTTAGAGGCAAATTTAGGGCCCTTTTTCCACATTTAGTGCTAAATGGAGAATTGCTGTTAAGGGCCTTACAACTATTGATATATTTCGTCAAGACGCATACAATGAAGAACTTACTGCGAATCAAAACCGCAGAAACTCTGGAACTGCATATACCAGGGGAACGGAGGCAGGGGATGAAAGTGTATGCAGGAAAGGGAGTGTTCCCGGGTATTGCCTTCGGCGCCGCGTGGCTGCTCAAGCGGCAGGAATTTGTTGTTGACGAAAGCTCCTCCGTTTCCCCGGAGGCCGAATGGGCCCTTTTCCAGGCGGCAAAAAAACGGACCGATGAGGAATTGGCGGCCATCTATGAAAAAACAAAGGCTGAAATAGGCGAGGAAGACGCCAACATCATCGATGTTCAGCGGATGATCCTAGAGGACGGGGATTTTCTTGAGGCCGTAGAAGACCTGATAAAGAACGAATCCTGCCGGGCGGCCCACGCCGTTGCCAAAGCGGGGAAGCAGTTCGCCGATTTTTTTGCCGGTCTTGAGGACCCCTACATGAAGGCCCGGTCGGCGGACATGGCCGATGTATCCCACCGTATCGTGGGACTGCTGTTGGACAGGCGGGAATCCTTTACGCTCCATGAACCCTCGGTTGTGGTGGCCGATGACCTTTCCCCCAGCGAAACCCTCCAGCTTGACAAGAAACTGATCCGCGCTTTTGTTACCCGGCGGGGGTCCACCAATTCCCACACCGCCATCCTGGCCAGAACCTTCAAGATTCCCTCCCTGGTGCAGGCGGAAATTCCCCTCGATGACGATATGGACGGCAAGGCTATGGCCGTAGACGGTCATAAAGGGGCCGTCTATCTGGAACCCGACGAAGAAACCCGCAACCGCCTTGAAACGCTGCAGGGCCGGGATGAGGAGGAACGCCGGGGGCTGGAGCGGATGAGAGGGCTTCCCACCGTTACCGGGAGTGGCCGGAAGGTGGAACTATTTGCGAATATCGGCGGTGTGGAGGACATGACGGCGGCCCTGAACGAGGATGCCGAGGGCATCGGCCTTTTCCGCAGCGAATTCCTCTACCTGGGCCGGGAAGGCCCTCCCGGCGAGGAGGAGCAGTTCAATGCCTACCGCGGGGTGGCGGAGGGGATGGCCGGCAGAAAGGTGGTGATCCGTACCATGGATATAGGCGCCGACAAGCAGGCGGACTGGTTGGGCCTTGAGGAGGAGGCAAACCCTGCCCTGGGCTACCGTGCCATACGGATATGCTTTGACCGGCCGGACCTTTTCAGGACCCAGCTCAGGGCCATCTACCGCGCCTCTTCTTTTGGAACAATTGCCGTCATGTTTCCCATGATAAGCTCCCTGTGGGAACTGCGGCTTTGCAGGAAGACCGCCGAAGAAGTCCGGCAGGAACTTTCGGGGGAGGGCATAAAGACAGGCGATGTGGAGATGGGGATCATGATCGAAACCCCGGCGGCGGCCCTCTGCGCCGGTGAGCTTGCCCGGGAAGCGGATTTCTTCAGCGTCGGTACCAACGATCTTACCCAGTATACTTTGGCCATAGACCGGCAGAACGAAAAACTGGGCCGTTTCATGGACACTCACCACCCCGCCCTTCTGCGCCTCCTTGAAATGACCGTGGAGGGCGCCCACAAGGCGGGAATTTGGGCGGGGATCTGCGGAGAACTGGCCGCCGACCCGGAGATGACCGGGACATTAGTTGAAATGGGCTACGATGAACTGTCCGTTTCGCCGGCCTTTATCCTGGGGACAAGAAAACGAATCCGGGAAATGCAATAGGAGAACAATATGAGGGAAATCAAATACGTACTTAAAGACAAGCTGGGGCTTCACGGCCGCCCCGCGGCCCAGTTGGTAAAGGGAGCCGCCAAATTTAAATGCGACGCCCAGATCGGATCGCCCGCGTAGATGGTCAACGCCAAGCGGATCATCGGCGTCATGGCTCTGACCCTGAAACAGGGGGAAGAGTGTACCATGACCTTCGACGGGGAAGACGAGGAAGCCGCCGCCGCCTTCTGTAAAACCTTTCTTGAAGAAAATCTTTAAGATTTTCAGAAAACCTGTGACGGTTTCAGTGGTTGACGGGACGCCTGAAAATGCCGGGGCGTTTTCGCCTCCGCTGCCCGCCGCTTGTCCGCCGTCCGTTGCTGCGGGCATCACCGTTGAAGTATGCTGCGGTACCGTTGGGGAGGCGTACCGCGCCAGAGACGCCGGGGCGGACAGGGTGGAACTCAATTCGGCCCTCTTCCTGGGGGGCATAAGCCCCAGCGTCGGCGCGGTACGGCTGGCGAAGAAAGCGGGGATCCGTGACATGGTGATGATCCGCCCCCGAGGCGGAGACTTCTGCTACAGCGACGCCGAATTCGAGACCATGGAGGCCGATGCTCTGGCCCTGCGGGAAGAGGGGGTTGATGGGGCGGTATTCGGAATCCTTACTCCCGGCCGTACCGTGGACAGGGAACGCTGCCGGGAACTCATGGAAATCCTTGGCGGCATGGAGACGGTATTCCACAAGGCTTTTGATGAAACGGCGGACTGGCGGGACGCTTTGGACACCCTCATCGATCTCGGCGTTACCCGCATCCTTACCGGAGGGCTGCGGCCCCGGGCCGCGGATGGCATCCCCGTCATACGGGAGATGATTGCCCGGGCGGCCGGACGCATCGAGATACTCTGCGGCGGCGGGATACGGAAGGACAATGTGCGGCGGATCATCGCGGAAACCGGCGGCCGCCAGGTACATTTTTCCCTGCGGAAAACCGAAGACAGCTTCTTTACCGAAACGGAACTGAGGAACCTGATCGACTACGCCAGGCAGCCGGATTAACCGGCCCCGGGAAGACTGCCCGGACAACCCCGGTTGGGGGAAATGGCCGGCACGGTTCTGGCACCCCTCCGTTAGTCAAGCACCGATTCAATGGCCTTCGCCACCCCGTCTTCGTCGCAGGAGGCGGTCATCGACACGGCGGCCCGTTTCAGGACATCCACGCCGTTTTCCATGGCCACCCCGTAACCGACGGATTTGATCATCTCCATGTCGTTGTAGTTGTCGCCGATGGCCATGATCTGCCCCATGTCAACGCCGGCCTTTTTGGCCACAAAACGCAGGGCGTCCGCCTTGCTGGTGCCGTGGGGCATCAGCTCTATGTTGTCGATATCCGAAGAGGTAATATCCGCTACCGCGATATTTGAAAATTGCTCATAGGCGATCATCCGTTCCATGGGATTGGCAAAGATGATCGTCATCTTGTTGAACGCCTGCCTTCCCTCTTGAATCCAGGCCTCAAGGTCCGCCAGGGCGGGATTCCAGACACTTCGGTGCCGCCGGATCATCTCCAGGGTTTCTTCGTCATGCCAGCCCAAGCCTTTTTCATCCAGCGCGCCCTCGGCGCCGTTGGTACCGAAACAGAAAGCACTGAGACGCCGGCTCAGGGCCAGTATGGCAAGGGAGGTTCCAGCGTCAAAGGTACGGGCATAGAGGAGGCCGTGTTCCGGCATGCCGTAGACCGAGGCGCCGTTGTCGGTGATGACAAAGGAAATACCCGGCGTCTCCAGAAGCCCCGGCGGTATGTTGTAGATCTGCCTCCCCGTACAGGGAACAATGTACTTTCCCACCCCTATGGCGCGGCGGATCGCTTCCAGAGTCCTTTCGCTGAACTGTTTGCCGCTGTTCAGGGCGGTGCCGTCAAGATCAAAGGCGATGAGCCGTATATCCCGCCCCTTCATGCCCCGGCTGCTTTCACGCCGAAATACGTTTCCGCCAGGCGGGCGTTGTGATCACCGGCATTGCCGTCCGCGTTGGAACTGCGGAACAGGGGAGGCTCTATGCCCCGCTGTACCAGCCTCTCTACAATCCGCACCGTCAGGGCCTGGGCCAGGGCAACGCCCACCGCATCGCTGGTGGCACCCGTGGGTATGTCGCAGCCCTTCACGTAGAAAGAGGCGTCCCCATATTCCCCCTGGTTGTCCAGTACCACATCGGCCAGCTCGAAAAGCCGCTTCCCCGAGGAATGGCGGGAGGCGACCCTGCTTGAATGTTTCAATGAAGTCAGGACGATCACCCGCGCGCCCCGTTCCCTGGCGCCGATGGCCATTTCTACCGGCACGCTGTTCCGCCCGGAATTGGAAATGATCATGATCGTGTCCCCCCGGCCTACCTGGTGAAGTTCCAGCAGCGCCGATGCGTAGCCCTCAAGCCGTTCCAGCAAGGTACTCTTGTTGAGCATCTCGTGGAGCATCAGCTCCGGGGGCAGGATGGCCTTCACGAAGGCAAGACCTCCGGCCCGGGTATACAGTTCTTCCGCTATCAAATGGGAGTGACCGCTGCCGAAGACAAAAAAATTTTTATTGCCGGTAAAACTCTCTACCACCAAATCCGCCGCCCGGCCGATATTCTCATCCTGGGTCTCGGAGGCGCTCTTCAGGAATTTGGAAAGATGTTCAAGGTAATCGTTCATGTCTTTATGATAAAACAAGGGACATAATAGTGCAATGGACCTGTCAGTAGCGCGGAAACCAAAATTCCCGGACAGTTTCAATATAGCGTTCCCCCTCACCGGCGGCAAAGGGGCTGGAGAGGGCTTCGTAATCCAGCGATTCATAGGCCGCCATATCCGCCAGATACCCCTTTACGGCATTCGCGTAACCGAAC
>JAISCR010000169.1 GCA_031265435.1 Treponema sp. | reverse complement strand
GAGAGGCCGAGTATTGCGTTAAGGGGGGTGCGGATTTCGTGGCTCATCCGGGCAAGGAAGGCGCTTTTTGTCCGGTTCGCCAGTTCCGCCTTGAGTTTTGCCTCTTCCATTTCTTTGATAAGTTTTATCCTGTCTGTTATATCGCTGATGAACAATATGGCGCAGTGGAATTCTTCGTATTTGTCATATATATGGGTGATATCTATTTCGCATACAGCGTTGTTGTTCAAAACCCTTCCTTCAATCCGGTTGATCCGGTTTCCCTCCAGCGCGGTTCTTGAAAATGACAGCGCCTTGTCTCCAAAATCAACAATTTCCGCTATATTCATACCGATCAGTGTCTGCCGGGGTTTTTCGAAAAAAGAAAGGGCGCCGTCATTTGCCAGGAATATCGTTCCGTCCCGGCCCAGAACCAAAAGCGGGATTTTTGCCATCGAATAGATATAATCCGCCAGATTAGCCGTTAAAGTTATTTCGGGGTGGTAATACCGGATATTGAAATAGATCATTATCAACGAAAAGAATACCATCAAACACCCGTACTTGTAGGTAGCGGGGAAATAAAACCGTATCACAAACCACACAATGGAGGAGGAAAAGATGGCCGCCCAAAGCATACCCTGACGTCTGTCCCGCTTATATTCGGATCGTATAAATTCCCGGTTTATGGTAAAGATGGTTAAAAGAGGGGAGACTATACAAAAAAGAAGGGCAAGGTAGAAAGAGCTGTTTTTTATGAGAACCAGGTTTATTGTTCCGTTTATATATTCCGCCTGCCGGTAACCCTGAACAAGGGTAAAAAGGATAATCAGAACGGAGGCGGCAATTTGCAGCCGTAATGTCATCCGAATGTACTGTTTTTTAGGGACAAGGTCGGCCATGTAGCAGGTTATAATGGGAAATACGGCGTTTATGACAACTTCGGCCATGGTAATGCCAAAGCCGGTCATGAGAAGAGAACGGTTTTCCATCACCAGGGCAATGCCAACGAACCAGATTGCCACATCCACGGATATAATCAAAAACTTCCAGTATATCTTGATAGATCTACTGCCTATGAAGGTCACATATATCCCCAGGGTCAGGGACAAGATGCTTAACACATATAGAAAACTTGACCAAGGCATGGTTTACCTCTCGAAAGATTTTTTAGTATATCATGGCTTTTGTCGTATTGAATATATTACCGATATAAGTCTGTACAGACTGATTTTTATGATAATACGTCTAAACAGACATAAACGTCAAGTGTTTTTTCATTCAAATAGACAACTTTTAGGGGGATTCTTACTATACTCGCCTCATGGGAGATACAGCCGCTGTTTTTTGGGAAAATGTCAAGAAAGAGATAAAACAGCAGAATACGACCCAGGAATGGGTTGCCAAGAAGTCAGGAATAAGTTTTAACACCTTTCAGGGGTGGATTTCGAAGGGAATTTATCCCAGGGTTAACGAGGCTATCCGTATAGCGGTGGCGCTTAACACATCGGTTGAATATCTTGTCTGCGGCGCGGTACAGGATAATAAAAAGGCTATAGAAACAATTTACCGGCATTTGCCCCAGATTTACGGACATTTGGAAACTATCGAAAAGGCTGTCAAGGAATTGCAATAGCCCGGCTCCCGGGTAAACCTTCACACTCCGGTTCTACGTTCTCTTTACCGCCTTAAGCAGGGCCTCCCGGCGTATCTCCGTCCAGACGGGGCGGCCGTGGGGGCAGTGAGGGTCGCTGAGGGCCAGGGCCGTTTCCGCCAATTCAAGGGCGGTCTTGTCGTCCAGCCAGTCGCCGTCTTTTATTGCGCCGCGGCAGCAGCAGGTGGCGGCCCAGCGGCGGGCGGCGTTTTCTCCTGAGTTTTTTAGTTCCTTCAGTTTCCGTACTGTTTCACTATCGCCGAGGCCCCAGCCCGCGGGCAGGGCTTCAATGCTCCACGATTCGTCTTTCCTTGTTATGCGGATGCCGAGATTTTTCAGTTCCGCCGTTTTGGATTCCAGAAAACGGTCATCCTCTTCACTTTCCGTGTCGAAGGGGATTGGAACCAGCAGTTCCTGCGCGGGGGAAGGTTCCACCATAAAGCGGTCAAACAGTATGCGTTCATGGGCGGCGTGTTGATCGATGATGTAGAGGGTGTCTCCGGCTTCAACCAGAATAAAGAGGCCGAACAGGCGCCCGGCAAGTTTTATGGGGTAAAAAGGGGCTTTCTCCGCGGCAAGGCCGCCTTTCTGTTCCACCCCACATCCACTCTCTGTCCCCGGCCGCGGGGTTTCCCGATGGGGCGCGGGCCCGGGCGGGGAAGCAAAAACAGGCGGATTTTCCAGCAGGGCTTCCATGGCAAGTTTTGCGGAAAAACTCTCTTCGTTCCGCTCATGAAAGGCAAAAAGGGAAACCGGCTCTCCCCGTTCCCTGGTTTTAAGGCTTCCGTGTCTTGCAAAATTCAACAGTGTTTCTGTTATTGCATGATGTATCATCCCGGCATTGCTGAAGCGGACTTCCCGCTTGGCAGGATGTATGTTGAAATCCGCAAGATGAGGTTCCACCGTTACATACACCGCTCCGACCGGGTGGGTTCCGTTGGGGAACCAGCCCTGTAAACCGTATTCCAGGGCCTGCTGGAGGCTGAAGTCCTGAATCCGTCTGCCGTTGGCAAAGATATACTGCAGCCGCCTGTCGCCGCGGTAGAGTTCAGGCCCCCCCGCGACAATACCGGCACGGAAACCTTCACCGGCCGTATCAATTTCATGGAGAAAGCCCGCTTCCCTCTCATTCAGCAGGGCCGCCGCGAAACGTTCCTTCAATGAAGCTGTGCCGGGCAGAAAACAGACAAGCCTTCCTTCCTGATAAAAACGGAATGTAATGCCGGGAAAGGCTACGGCCTTGTCCAGAAAGGCCTGTTTACAGAGGTTTGCCTCAGTCCCTTCCCGTTTTAAAAAGCGTTTTCTGGCAGGGATACTGTCAAAAAGGCCTAAGGCCCGGACGCTGGTCCCCTTTGTCCTCATGCCCTGGTGTATGTCGGGAAAAGCGCCGCCCGGCCCCACGCTAAGCTGCCATGCTTCCCGGCCGCCGGTGCTGCTTAATATTTCAAGCCCGGCAACCGCCGCCGCCGCCGCCAGGGCTTCGCCCCGGAAACCGAGGCTGCGCGCGGTGTCAAGATCCTTCAATGAGCGGATCTTGCTTGTGGCGTGAGTCAGCCAGCAGGCGGCAAGATCCTCCCTGTCCATGCCTTCCCCATTGTCGGTTACTTCGGCCCGTTTGGCGCCGCCGCCTTCGATGGAGACTTCAATTTCAGTTCCGCCTGCGTCAATCGCATTGTCGATGAATTCCCGTATTAATGCCGCGGGCCGGTCAATTACTTCTCCCGCGGCAATTTTACGCGCCTCTTCGGGCGGGAGTACCCGTATTCTGGCGGAACTCACGGCAGTATGTTCACTCATCACTCTTCGCTGTCAAAAAGTCCCAGTTCCGGCGCTTCATCGGAAGGCTTTGCGTCGCCTTCGTTGAGCAGTATCTCTATCCGGTTTTCAATCCTTTCAAGATCCTTTTCAAGGTTCTTTGCCAGCCGTACTCCCTCTTCAAAGGACTTCAATGCGTCGTCCAGGGGAATGCCGGGTTTGCGGATCGTTTCTCCCAGTTCTTCCAGCCGTTCCAGCCGTTCTTCAAAATTTTTCATGCCGGCCGCGGAAACATGAGCGCCGTTTTTTGTATCGCCCTTCGCGCCACTCTTAGCCATAAGAGACCCCCTGTTTTTTTACGATTGCGGTAATAGTGCCTTCCAGCGGCCTGATATAAAGCTCGTCTCCCGCTTCCGCGTCGGAACTGCTGCGGATGAGCTTCCCTGTTTTTTCGTTCAGCACCACCGAAAAACCCCGTTCCAGGATGGAGAGGGGGCTTGCCGCATTCAGCGCCGTACTTGCCAGTTCCAGCCTCCGGCGGAGATTTTCCGCCTTTTCCTCCATGTTACGGATAAGGCCCTCTTTGGCGTCATCCAGCCGCATCAGGGCCGGCTCCAGTATACGCATGAAACGTTCCTCAAGTTCTTCTATGCCGAAGGGCCGAATCAAGAGCCGCGCCCGATCCAGCTTTGCCTCCATCGCTTCCCGGATATTCTCTCCCAGTTCCCTGATCCGTTCCAGGGCGGCCTCCCGGTTTTCGCTCACCAGTTCCGCCGCCGCGGAGGGTGTAGGAGCGCGCATATCCGCCGCATAATCGCTCAGGGCCCAGTCAATCTCGTGACCCACGGCGCTTACGACAGGGATCGTACAGCGTCCGATGGCCCGGACTACCGCTTCTTCGGAAAAGGGAAGCAGATCTTCCAGTGAACCGCCGCCCCGGCCCACGATTAACACATCGCAGAGTTTCCACCGGCTTGCCTGTTCGATCCTGCGGGCAATCAGCGCCCCCGCGTCGGGCCCCTGTACCGGAGCGGGGAGGATGATCACCCGCACACCGGCGGCCCGTCTCCCCAGGATATTGAGGATGTCCCGGACTGCCGCTCCCGTTGGGGAACTTACCACCCCCACGGTTTGAGGGAAGCGGGGGAGAAGCTTCTTGCGTTCTTCATCAAAGAGGCCTTCCGCCGCAAGCCTGCGTTTCCGATCCTCCAGCATGGCGAGGATCTCTCCCTGGCCCGCCAGCTCAATCTCCTCGCAGATGATCGAATAGGTGCCCCGAAGGGCGTAGACCGAAAGCCGTCCCCTGACCCGGAGCAGCATGCCATCTTCCATTTTGAAACGCAGGTTTCTCCGCTGGTTCTGGAACATCATGCAGGAAATGGCGGCCTTTTCATCCTTCAGGGTAAAGTAGAGGTGCCCGGTACTGGAAGGCCGGTAATTGGAGAGTTCTCCCTCCACCGTCAGAACCGGAAAGCTCTCCTCCAGATGCTGTTTGATGAGGCCGGTGAGTTCCGAAACGCTGAGTTTGCCATCCATATGTCAATAATAAATACTCGGCTTCAAACTGTCGATATGTATAAAGTATGAATGCCCTTGTTGTCTTATACGGCGGAAGTCTCAACGGACCGGCGCTGGAGCCGGTATGCGGAGGACGGAACGCCCTTTCCCTTGCCCTCGGCCGTGCCGCGGCCTTTCCGGGCGCCGAAAAAACGGTTCTTTTGCTCCCGGAAGCCTTTGATGAATCGGCTCTGCCCGCCGCCGGGGATCTGCCCCCCGGTTTTGAAACGATCAAGGCGCCGCTGTGGACAAAAAAGATCCTGCTTGAAACCATTGCCGCCGCTTCCGAAGGTTTCGATCTGAGCTACTTTGTCTGGGCGGACTGCCCCTTCCTCGATGCCGGACTGGCGGGCGCCGTTGCCGCCCGGCATACACGCTACGCGGCCGAGTATTCCTATGCCGACGGCTGGCCTTATGGTCTGGCCCCTGAACTGCTCTCGCCGGGAACCGCCGGAATCCTTTCAAAGATCATCGCGGAAGACGACGGCCCTGTCGGCCGGGATACCCTGTTTTCCGTGCTCCAGAAGGACATCAACGCCTTTGACATAGAAACCGAAATTTCACCCGTGGATCTCCGTTCCCACCGCCTGAGTTTTTCCGCGGATTCAAAGCGTAACCTTCTTCTCCTGCGGCGTTTTGCGGAAGCTTCGGGTGGAGCCGTTCCGGAGGCCTCCGTCATTTCGGATCTCATCGGGAAAAAGCCTGAACTGCTGCGGACTCTGCCAAAGTATTTCCCGATTCAGGTTTCGGGCCCCTGTCCTCAAGCCTGTCCCCTGTGTCCCTATCCGCATTTCGGCAGGGGCTCAGGCGGGGAAGCCGTTACGGAACGGCGGGACTTTATGGAAACCGGGGCGTTTGAAAAGCTTCTGGACAAGATCATTGCGTTTTGCGGGGATGCGGTGATCGATCTTTCGCTCTGGGGAGAAATCGCCCTGCATCCCCGCCGTCTTGAGCTTATTGACATGGTTCTTGCCCGCCCGGCCCTCTCCCTGGTCATCGAAACTTCCGGTATAGGCTGGCTGCCTTCCGATCCCGACAGTATCTGTGCCGCCGTATCGTCCGCGGCAAAACGGGAAAACGATTGCGGCCCGGAGGGAGGCATGCCCCCCCTCTCATGGATTGTATCGCTGGATGCCTTCAGCCAGGAGCGCTACCTCCAGACGCGGGGTACGGGTTTTGCGGAGGCCCTGGCCTTTGCCCGCCGTCTCCGCGGCCTGTTTCCCGCGGATACCTGGGTACAGGCGGTACGGGTACAGGGGGCCGAAGATGATATTGAACAGTTCTACCGCTCCTGGAAAGAAGGAGACCCGAAAAACGGAGGCGTCATCATTCAGAAGTATGATGATTTCTGCGGGGCCCTTCCCAAAAGACAGGCCTCCGATCTGTCTCCGGTTCAGCGGCAGAGCTGCTGGCATATCATGCGGGATTTTCCGGTATTGATAGACGGCAGTGTTCCCGCGTGCCGGGAAGATCTATCGGTTTTTAAACTGCCGGTTTTCAAACCGCCGGTTTTGAAAGAGGGCAGGGCAGGGATTTTGGGTAATGCCCTTTCCGAAAGCCTTGAAACAATCTGGGCCCGGGGGGAAGATCTGTACCTTAAACATACGCAGAAAAACTATCCCGGCATTTGTGCGGAGTGCGATGAATACTATACCTACAACTTTTAACGATGACATTCCCGGCGCATACACCGCGGTAGGCGGTATGGAATCCGTGTCTTCAACGGGACTTTCCGCGGTACTGCTTAACCGTTCCATGGGCCAGCCCAGGAGAAATCTTTTTCTGGAACTGGAAAAGGCAGGTTTTGATTATATTTTGTCCATGGAAGTAAACGCAGGACGTTACGATGTGGAGGATCTTTCCGCCCGTTTTCCCTTTGTACGTTTTATCATCTTCAGGGAAGAAGTAAGCCTGGGGAAGCAGCTCAATCTTGCGGCTCTGGAACTGAGGGGTTCCCACTTTTTTGTTTTCTGGAACGATCAGCGGCTGCTTTCCGGAGGCATCATCGATAAACTTTCCGAAAGGGAAGATATCTGTACAGTACCTGTTCTGCTTAATTCGGCCTTTGAGACGCTTCCCACTCTCATATCTCCGGAAAATTCCGGAAGGAAATTTCAAATTATCCGCTCCGCTCCCCTGGAAGGAGGCAGTGCGAGCCTCTTTCCTTTTGACTGGGTGGGTATTTACAACAGGGATCATTTTATCAAACTCGGGGGCTTTGACGGGGGAATAAACAATCCCTACTGGCAGCTTATGGATTTTGGTTTTCGTTCCTGGCTCTGGGGTGAAAAAATACGGGTAACTCAGGGCATCAAGCTTTCCTACGAAGGGGCAATTCCGGTTGATGATGTTACCAGGGACGAATACTACAGGCGTTTTTATCTTAAAAACCTTGCTCCGGTTTTCCGTTTTGACAATGCGCATCTGCCCATCCGCCGTTTCCCCTCCTGCTTCATGCTCAATCCGGGGCATCCGCTGCAGGCCTGGCATGATTTTACCGAAGGCCGGCGCTGGGTTTCGGTCAACCATTACCGTTTTTCCACAGACGCACAGACACTGACAGGCACGTGGAGTCCATGACCGCGGTAATACTGCAGGCCCGGCTGGATTCAAGCCGGCTTCCCGGAAAGGCTCTGCTCCCCCTCGGCGGGAAACCCCTGCTCTTCCGGGTGATGGAGGCCCTCAAGACAATTCCCGCCGGCATCCATGTTCTCGCCTCGCCGGAAGACTGCGGGCGGGAATTCGGCAAAACCGCGGAAGAGGCAGGCTTTGTTTTTTTCTCAGGCCCCAGGGATGATGTACTGCTGCGCTACTGCATGGCAATCCGCCGTTACGGCGTAAACCGTGTAATCCGGGCCACGGGAGACAATCCCTTTGTCTTTGCCGACGCCGCCTGTGTCCTCAATACGGAAGCCGCGGCCCTTAAAGCCTCCTACGGCGGCTATGCGGGACTCCCTTACGGGGCCGGAGTAGAATCGGTGGATGCGGAATCACTGCTCCGCGCGGAGGCGGAAGCTTCCCTCCCCGAGGAACGGGAACATGTATGCCCCTATCTCTACAATCATCCTGAACTGTTTTCCCTCCACCGGCCGACGGCCCCGGTCCGCTGGCAGGGCTCTGATATCAGGGTAACCGTAGACACTCAGGCCGACTATGAACGCGCGCAGATTCTCCACGACGCCCTTTCCTCCCTCCCCGGGGAAGAACGTTTCCGCGGAGAAACGATTATTGCCGCGTATAAAAGAGTGTTTCCCGAACCGGGAAAACCCTGATGCCCGGCCCGATTCTCGCTGTTCCGGCCCTTGAACAGGGCCGGGGAGGCGGCCACCTTCTCCGTTCGGCTCGTCTTGTCCGCGATCTCCGTTTGAAAAAACGGGAGGCATTACTCTGCCTTCCCCCCGGCGAACGGGACACAGGCGCCTGTCTTGCCCGTATCCGCTCATTCACGGGTGAATTTTCCCGGCAGTGGATATGTTTACACGACGGTATTCCCGCGGATCCCGCGATGATCATCCTGGATCGGTTTCAGACTCCCCCGGAGGAATTTGCTCTTTTCCGGAAAAGCGCTCCCCTCATCGGCATAGATGAGGGAGGGGTCTGCAGGGATCGGTTTGATTTCCTGATAGATATTCTGCCGGTTCTTCCCTCTGTTTCCGGGCCGAATATGGTGAACCCGTCCCTTTTACCCCTGCCGCTTTGCCGCCGGGAATCCTTTTTTTCGCGGAATAATGCCGCCGGACGCCGTATCCTTGTCAGTTTCGGCGCCGAAGACGCCGCGGGCCTGGGAGATCTGGCGTCAGAATCTCTGTCGGGTATTGACGCGGAAATTGTTACCGCAAGAAACATCCCAAATCTCCGGGAAGAATTAGCCTCCTTCGATCTTCTGGTGACCCATTTCGGCATTACCGCCTTTGAAGCCCTCCATGCCCGGCTGCCTGTACTTCTTGTATCTCCCACGCCCTACCATGAGGCTCTTTCCAAAGCGGCAGGTTTTACCGGCGTCGGACACTATGCGCGTTCACCGTTTTGGGACAAGACTAGGGTACATGGTATCAGCCGCCTTCCTTCCCTTGCCGGAGATGAGGCTGCCGCATCTCTTGCCGCGGAATGCCGGGCCCTGGCGGAAAAGTACGGACTTGCGGAAGTTCCCTCTCAAAGCCTTGCGGATCTGTTGATGTCTTTTGACATTCACGCGCCGGCCCTCTGCCCGCTCTGCGACGCGGAAGCGGCGGTAAAAAAGATACGTTTTGCCGGCAGAAGCTATACACGCTGCCCGCGCTGCGGCATCATTTACATGAGCCGTTTGAACCCTCCGCCAATCGAATACGGAGAGGCATATTTTTTTGAACAGTATAAAAACCAGTACGGCAGAACATATCTCGAAGATTTTCCCGCCCTCAAGGAAACGGCAAGACGCAGAATTTCCGTCATAAAAAAGTTCCTTCCCGCCGCGGGAACCGGTACTAAACCCTCTCTGCTCGACATAGGCTGCGCCTACGGCCCCCTCCTGGCTGCCGCGAAGGAAGAAGGCTTCTCCCCCCTCGGCATAGATCCCGCGCCGGAAGCCGTCGCGTGGATCGGCAGGGAGTTGGGCATCCCGGCACGGCAGGGCTTCTTTCCCGGGGACTTTCCTCGGGAAATTCTCACGGACAACAGTTTTGACGTCGTAAGCCTCATGTATGTGATCGAACACTTCAGCGATCCCGGGAAGGTACTGCGGGAAATCTACCGTATCCTCAAGCCGGGCGGGGTATTGGCCTTTTCAACCCCTTCGTATTCCGGCGTCTCGGGACGTAAATCCCTCAAGACATTCCTGGAAAAAAGCCCGGCGGATCACTGGACGGTCTGGAGCCCCCGTCTCTGCAGAAAGGCGCTTGCCCGCTGCGGCTTCAGGGTAAAAAAAATCGCAGTCACAGGCCACCACCCGGAACGTTTCCCCTTTTTCGGATCTTTTTGCCTCAGGCAGGGAATCCTCTACAGATTCATGTTCCTCATAAGCCGCCTTTTCCGCCTCGGAGACACCTTCGAGTGCTTTTCCGTTAAAGAACCGCTATAAAACGAAGCCGTTCTGAAAAACCTTGAGTTTTGGAACAGGCTCAAACAGCACGGTAGAAATTCCGACAATAGAAGAGGAGGATACTCGTGGCAGCAAACCGGGAGAGGATAATCATTTTGGGCGCCGGGGTCATGCAGGGCCCGGCCATTAAAATCGCTAAAGAAATGGGACTTTTTACCGTAGTTCTGGACGGAGATCCCGGCGCCCCCTGCGTTTCCCTGGCGGATCGCTTTGAACACATTGACCTCAAGGATAAGGAGGGGGTGGAAGCCTTTGCGCAATCCCTCCTTAAGGACGGGGGTCTTGGGGGCATCATGACCGCGGGAACCGACTTTTCCGCCACGGTGGCCTGGACGGCGGAGCGGCTCGGTCTTCCGGGCATCCCCTACGAGGCCGCGCTCAACGCATCGGACAAGGGCCGCATGCGCCGTTGTTTTGACGCGGCCGGCATTCCCTCTCCGGCCTTCACCGTTACCGGCAAAAATGAATCCTTTACGATCCCGGCTCCCTTCCCTCTGGTGGTAAAACCGGTAGACAACATGGGCGCGCGGGGCTGCCGCAGGGTGGATACGGAAGCGGAACTGGAAGAGGCTCTTGCCGGCGGGATAAAATACTCCCGTTCCGGCAGGGCAATCGTGGAAGCCTACATGGAAGGCCCCGAATTTTCCGTGGACGCAATCGTATACCGGGGAGAAATTATCATCTGCGGTCTTGCCGACAGACATATATTCTTTCCCCCTTACTTCATCGAGATGGGCCACACCATGCCCACCGCTTTTTCCTCCGCGGAACAGGGAAAACTGCTTGACTGTTTCCGCGCGGCTGTCCGCAGCCTTGGTATCGCGGGAAAAAACTGTATGGGAGCCGCCAAGGGCGATGTCAAACTCACTCCCGCCGGCCCGATGATAGGGGAGGTGGCCGCCCGGCTTTCCGGGGGTTATATGTCCGGCTGGACGTACCCATATTCCTCCGGGGTGGAACCTGTCAGGGCGGCCGTAGAGATGGCAGTCGGCCGGGAACCCCGCTTTCTTAAACCGCTAAAGTCATGGACAAGCGCGGAACGGGCCTTCATCTCCATTCCCGGAAAGATAAAATCCATAGAGGGCCTTGAAAAAGCCCGGAACACAGCCCATGTAAAAGATCTTTTTCTCCGAATAGCCGAAGATTCCCCGGTATCCTTCCCGGTAAACAACGTGAGCAAGTGCGGCAATGTGATCAGCGCCGCGGAAAACCGGGAAGACGCCTGCCGCGCGGCGGAAGAAGCGGCCCGTTCTATCCTTATACGTCTTGAGGCCCCCAATGCCGAAACCTCCGCCTTCCTTTCGGCGCTCCCGGTTTCCACAGAAAACGCGGAATCTTTCCCGCCCGGCGCATTCGGCCTCAGCAGGGAACTCAAAGCAGTGCTGGAATCGCTGCCTTCAGGCATTGTTCCCCGCAAAAATCCCTCCGGGAACGTGAGTATATACCCCTTTCCCGCCTTCCTTGACTCAGGGCTCACGGATTATATGGGCCGCGGTGTTACCGAAAGCCTGGAAGCCCTGCGAACCCTCAGCGGCCTTCCCCTGCCCGTCGGCACAGAAGAGCCTTTCCTCGGCAAAGAATTCTGGCAGTCCTTGATCCGCGGCGGCTACCAGGGAGCGGTATATTACCTAGATACGCCGGAGACGTGAACATGAAACGAAGTTTCATACTGATTTTCTGCCTGCTGCCGGTTTCCTTCCCTGCCTTTGGCCAAACCGCCCTGCCCAAAACCCTTTCCCTTGAGGAAGCCCTGATCAGCATCGGGCAGAAGACGGGAAAGACCGCGGAAACCGAATTCCGCTGGGATCCCTTCCTTTCCTCGGGAACATTTACTGCGGGAGGCCACAGCGCGGCTTTTTTTTCAGGCGGCGAGGGGGAAAGCGGTATGCTTCTTCTTGACGGCAGGGAATTTTTCGATGTACCGGCGCCCTATGTGCATCAGGGGCTCCTCCGTTTCCCGGAAGCCTTTATCAGTACCGCCGCCCTCTCCCTCTCCCGTTCCATCGAGGAAGACGCTTCCCGCTTCAATATTGCCGCGGTGATCATCGATCCGGGCCACGGCGGCAAGGACTCAGGCGCCGTTGGAAATTTCACCGTGAACGGCAAGCCGTTCCGTTCCGTAGAGAAGGACATCGTTCTCAATGTTTCCAAAAAACTCTACTCCCGCCTGTCGGCCGCGTACCCGGACAAACGTATCCTTATGACCCGGGAAGGGGATACCTTCCCCACTCTGGAAAACAGGGTCGCCATAGCCAATTCCGTACCCCTCAAAGCCAATGAAGCGATCATCTTCATCTCGATTCATGCCAATTCTTCATTTAATAAAAAGGCCAGGGGCTATGAAGTGTGGTATCTTTCACCGGAATACAGAAGAAACGTTATAGATACGGCAAAATATGCCGATTCTTCTGAAGTGATTCCCATCATCAACGATATGATGGAGGAGGAATTCACCACGGAAAGCATCATGATGGCCCAGTCGATCCTCGGCAGGATAGGCGAGGCCTCCGGGAACCGGATCCCCTCCAGGGGACTCAAGGCGGAAGAGTGGTTCGTTGTCCGTAATGCCAGGATGCCTTCGGTACTGGTGGAACTGGGTTTTGTTTCCAATCTGGAAGATGCCCTTCTCATGAGCGATGAAGGCTACTTGCAGAAACTCGGCGAAGCGTTATATAAGGGAATTGGTGATTTTATCACCAGATTCGAAATGTCCGGAGGTTTTACTACAATTCAATGAAGGCTGAAATAAAGGACATGGTGCAGTCCCTGGCGGCCTTATGTAAGTCCGGCACGATCCGTTATGCCGTCTGCCTTCTGATTCTGGGAATTCTGGCTTTGGGCGAATTTTTTAACGCGGGGCTTGTCAGACGGACTTTTGTATTTTATTCTTTGAGAGACGGGGAAACTGTAGTTGAAGATCGTATGTTAAAGGCTTCAACCGGCAGGGAAGAGGATCTGAGGCGTTATCTGGAAGAGGCCCTTTTGGGTCCTGTTTCACCGGATTCGGCGCCGCTTTTTCCCCGGGAGACCCGTCTCCGGTCCCTGCTTTTTCGGGATGGTACTGTGTATGCGGACCTTTCCGAAAGCGCCGTGCTGCCCTATCCCGACGGAGGGAATGCATGGAGGGATTTTTTCACCCTTTACGGGGGTATAAAACGGAATTTTCCCTATGTCCGGGATGTCCGTTTATTTGTCGGGGGGAGGGCGGCTTTTTATGACGAATTCCGTCAAATTCAGGCGGAATCTCATGAAAGAGGCGTTGACAAAACATAAGTATTTTGTATACTTATGAAAATATATCTCGAATTTTCGATAACTTAAGTTGTTGAAAGGAGTTATGAATGAAACGGATACTTGTATTTGCCGCTATCGTGTTGTTCCTCACCGGATCAGTGTTTGCTGAAGAAGCCGTATTGATCGACTTCGGTAAACTCAAGGCAGACATTGTCCCCGAGACGGATGTTCAGGGGAATGCCACGGACAAGATGACTCAGAACAGGCAGACAATGATGGACTACGCCAATGTGGCCGGTACCAGCTTCAAGCCTGAAGACCTGGAAGTAATGAAGACCTCCCTGGCTATTGCCAACTGGGACATAGTTTTGGCCTCTTCTTCCCGGAATGTCACCAACCTGGTTCTGAGCAAGGCTGCCGAAGCTACCTCCAAAGCCTACTGGGGCGGAGAAGCTTCCACGGTTCTGGGCGTCAGGGTACATTTCCCGGTCGAGCCCTGGAATTCCTGGGCCATTATTAAACCGCCCTTCGATATTCCCGCTTATGAACCCCAGGCGGATGTTGATGACGAGGGTAATATCACCGAAAGGGAAGGTCAGGACGGGATTACCCAGGCCAGCCGCTTTGAAGGCGAAGCTGATGATAACGGGAGACCCACTCATGGTTACGGCGTCGTCAAGAACGTAGGAACCATCAAATCCGTAGCCGTATGGGCTTACGGCCTTAATTTCCCCCACGGCCTTTTTTCCATCCTGATCGATAATCAGGGAAATGAAAAAGAAATTTTCATGGGTTATCTTCAGTATGACGGCTGGGGCCAGCTGATCTGGAATAATCCTGCCTACGTACAGGAAGTAAGGAACCGGGATCTCCGGCTCTATCCTCTCTATCCTACCTCCACTCCTTTCGTCAAGTTCGGCGGATTCCGTGTACAGCGTGACGCGGCCAAGGAAGGCGGCGATTTCATCACCTATTTCAAAGACGTACAGATCATCTACGACAAAGCGGTTCTTGATACCGACAGGGATATCGATGATGAAGGCCTGTGGAAGATCATCTTTGACCGGGAGACCGAGAAGAAACGCTGGGAGATGCAGCAGTTCGGTAACAACCAGGTGATGCGCTATATCGACAGGCAGAAGCAGGCCACCGAAGCTCCGTTTGGAAGCCCCGAACGGCGGCAGCAGGAGCAGGAACAGCAGTAGTAAAAACCCGTCCGGCAGGTCTGTAGAAACGTATGACCTCCGGTTAAAAATGACTGCCTGGGAAATCCGGATCCTGTATCTCCGGGTTTTTCAGGCAGTTTTTTTTAAGGATACGATGATGGAGGAAAAGACCCTTTTACCCAATCAAACCGAACTCCGGGAAGAGTACGATGAGTATCTGCCGGTTCGGGAAATGGTTACGAGGGATCTGGAATTACAGGTAGAAGATGTTCTTGCCGCCCTGAATTCCCGGCCGTCGGTGAAGGGCAGAGTCAAGGATTTTTCATCCTGGTACAAAAAATATATCCGCATATTGAAAAACGGGGACGAGGAGAGGCCTCTTATCACAGACCTTCTGGGTTTGAGGATTGTGTGTCCGTTTCTTGAGGATCTTGGCGCCGCCGAGGCCCTTTTAAAAAAGCACTTTGATGTAACCGAAATAGAGCGGAAAGGCGCCGGTTATTCCTTCAAGGAATTCGGCTATGAATCAACTCATCTTTTGATAGAGATCCCCCGGGAAATAATAGCGCGGAGAGGAGATCCGGGAGCGGAAGCCGCGGAGATCCAGATTCGTACCATACTGCAGGATGCGTGGGCGGAGGTGGAGCACGAACTGGTGTACAAGGCGGAATTTACCCCCTTTGACGATCCGATGAAGCGCAAGCTTGCGGCGATCAACGCGAGCCTTTCCCTGGCCGACACGATCTTTCAGGAGATACGGAACTACCAGCGGCAGCTTAACGGGGAACTGGGTAAACGGCGGGAAGCTTTCTTCCGTAAAATCGAAGAGGCCACCGACGGAATGCTCTTCCGGGGCGAAGAAGCGGAAGACGCCGGTTTTCTCCGGCCCGGAGACGACGGAGATAGCCCTTCCCCGGTTGAGACAAGCACCATTGACGATCTTCTGCTCAACGCCCTCTATGCCCATAACAGGAACAAATTCAGCGAGGCCATTGCCTTTTACAGCCGTATTCTGGAACTGAATCCCGATGAGGGTATCGCCTCTCTCATCTACAAACACCGGGGCATGGCTTACTTTGCCCAGTCCCGCTACCAGGATGCCGTCGATGATTTTTCAGCTTCCCTCAAATTGGACGGTAGTTCCTATAAGGCGGCCTATTACCGGGGAGTCGTAAGGTCGGTATTGCAGCAGTATGCCGATGCCGTGGGAGACTACAGCCTTGCCCTGGAAATTAACCCCTACCAGGCCTTCTGCCTCTACCGCAGAGGCCAGGCCTACTACCATCTGGGGGATCTCCCCCAGGCTCTGGGAGACTGCGAGGCCGCTCTTTCCCTTGAAAGCGGAAATACCTCCTTCCAAAAATTCCGCGAATTGCTCCGCTCTAAACTGAAGATGTAATTCTGTACAGTAATTCTGTACGACAGCCGGAGGCGTTATGCGACAGTCCAGTGAAACAGGTAAAAAACTATCGGGCCGGGAACGGGTAAAAACAGCATTGAATCATCAGGAGGGCGACCGTTTTCCCATCGATCTGGGGATGCAGTTCTCCACCGGTATTTCGGCCTTTGCCTATTACAATCTGCGTACATATCTGGGGCTGAGCACGGATAAAATCGAAATAGTGGATAATGTGCAGATGCTGGCACGGGTGGATCAGGATGTGCTGGATCTTTTCCACTGCGATACGGTATTACTCTATCCTCCCTATAAAAAACAGATGCTCTGGAATGTGCGGGACGATTACAGCTTTATTATCCCCGAACAGATGAATCCCCGCATGGAAGACGGGTACTGGGTGGTTACGCGGGGAGACGAAAAGATGCGGATGCCCCGTAACGGATTCTTTTTTGACGGAAGCTGGATTAGGATCGTGGACGGGCCCCCGGAAGATGAAATTTTGGTTCTTGCGCGGGAGGCTGAGCGGCTTGAAAAAGAAACGGACAAATATACCTGTCTTCTCAATCATTTTCTTGCCTTTTTTACCGGCATCGAAATGGCCTGTGACATGCTCACCGACCCCGATTCCGTAAAAGCCTTCAATGAGGATCTGCTAAAGAAGCAGACCGGCAAATTTATGCGCTTTGTCAAAAACGGCGGACGGGATATTGACTGTATCGAATTCAATTCCGATCTGGGAATGCAGAGCGGCCCCATGCTTTCCCCGGATTGTTATGAGGAGTTTGTCCTTCCCTACATGAAAGAATTGATCCGGGTAATCCATGAGAATTCCGGGGCCCGGGTTTTCCTCCACTGCTGCGGCAGCGTGTTCAGCCTTATTCCCCATCTTATCGAGGCAGGACTGGATATTCTCAACCCGGTACAGATTTCCGCGGACAACATGGATCCTGCGGAACTGAAAAAAACCTACGGCGATAAAATAAACTTCTGGGGCGGGGGCTGTAATACACAGAAGATTCTTGGCTTTAAGGATGAAGCGGCAGTCCGGGAAAATGTCCGCATGCTCAGCACGACCTTCAAGCCCGGCGGCGGCTTTGTTTTCAATCAGGTGCATAACATCATGGGCGATGTCCCTCCTCAAAATATCGTTGCCATGTTCGACGAAGCCTATAAAAACAGCTTTTATGAGTGAGTTTGTTCCAAAAAGATAGTATTTTCGGAGCGGCGCCGGCAAAACAAGTTGTCAATAACGACAAAAAGTAGCGCGGTACGTGTATTGACAATATGACAGATAGGGATAAATAATATAAAGCATGGATCATGAAGAATTTTTGAAGTATATTGTGATAGATCAGGGTATCCGTTTTGGAAAACCTTGTATCAAAGGGACGCGAATAACCATTGGAGATATTTTACAATGGTTATCGGAAGGAATTCCGGTTTCTGAAATACTGGATGATTATCCTTTGTTAAAAGAAATTCATATAAAAGCTGCCTTGGCTTTTGCTGCAAGACGGGAAGAAATTGTGAGAGTTTTGGTGTCGACGTAAAATATCATGAAAATATTGCTTGACGCCAACATTTCTTGGAAATAATTAAAAATAATTAGTTAAAGATGAAAGCGAAAGAATATCGCGTAAAATTAAAAGCGTCATCGAAAGCAAGTGGGACGCGATGAAAAATATTGAAAAACTAAAAGCGGAATTTGGAAAGTTGACAGTATCGGGCTTTTATTTCTTCATTCTTCATAACTCCTATGCAGCCGTGTCTGAATGGCGTTGATATTTTTGCGGTAAACAGCATAAATTTCCGTAAAAACGCGGCGTTTTCAATGATTTGCAATTCAGGTGAGATCATAATAAGGGGCTGGGGTGTTGAGATTCACCACAAAATTTTTTGTAAAAAATAGTTCAAAAAAGTGCTGTTAAAAATCAGCGAAAATGCGCCCCCCTTCGTTCAGTAGAAATGAGCCATGTACTTAAAAACCCGTAGAAATGAGCCCTCATAAATCTCAGGAGAAAAGCCATGATACTGCATGGC
>JAISCR010000148.1 GCA_031265435.1 Treponema sp. | reverse complement strand
CCACCCCCCCCCCCCCCCCCCCCCCCCCCCCCCCCCCCCCCCCCCCCCCCCCCCCCCCCCCCCCCCCCCCCCCCCCAAAGTTCTTGCTATATAAGAAACCCGGTGACTTCATAATCTCTGTATACCACAGTCCCGGGGAAATGTCAAGAGGATAAAACAGGAAAATAGGAATTCTCCATTTTAAATAACCACAAACCACTCGAACGAAAGAGGAAGAGAGTGCCACAAAAAGTCGAAGAAGTCGAAGAAGTTTTTGCTCTCAGGTTCTTTTTTTCTCTTCCTTTTTCGACTTCCTCGACGTCGCGGTGAATTTTTTCTTCAAAGCATGCTGTTTTTAGAGGAATTTCGCGGCATGGAAAAATTAAGGAGCAGAACCTCAGGCGCATAGACCAACGTGTTCCGGTGGGCTTATAATAACCTGGCCGGATAAGGAAGCGCCGCGTCCGCCGGGAGAAATCAGGAGAAAGTAATGGATAATAACGCCAAACCGCCCATTTTTAAAAAATTTACCCGGGGTTATACCTTTAAGGTACTCATGTTGATTGTTCTGGTTCTGCTTTTGCTGATACCCCTGAGCATGATCCGTTCCCTGGTAAACGAGCGGGGACGGACCGCCGCTGAGGCCGAATCGGACATCATGGAGGCCTGGGGAAAGGAGCTTATTGCGGCGGGGCCCATCATAACGATTCCCGGTGTAAAAACTCAGGAGATCATTACCCGGTCGGAAAAAGAAGGAGAAAAGGTGGAGATCGTAAAAACCCCTTTTACCCTGGTAATAAGCCCCAGGCGCTTGAACATAGACGGGGTTTTCAAAACCGAGGTGCGCCGCCGGGGCATTTTTTCAGTGCCCCTCTTTTCCGGTACGCTGGTTCTGAGCGGCAGTTTTGATCCTTCCGCGGCTCTGGCGGGACTGCTCCCCCAGGAAGCTGTTGCCTCAGGCCAGGCGGAGCTGGTTATCGCCCTTTCCGGTCAGAAGGGAATCCGGAAAATAAACGCCGCAAGCTGGGGGAATGATGAATTGTTCTTCCAGCCGGGAAACAGGGAGCACAATCTGTTTCTCAGCGGAGGCCGGGGTTATGGAACCCAAAGGGTGGGGGGCGGCGGTATCAGCGCGGTACTGTCCCGGTTTGAGGAAGGCGGGGAAACGGACTTCACCATCAGCATAGAAATCCAGGGGGGCCGGTTGATACGGGTACTGCCCATAGCCCAGGACACCCACGTCGGGATCGCCTCCGATTGGCCCTCCCCTTCGTTCCAGGGGGCCTTTCTGCCCAGCGAATCAACTGTTGGGGAGGCCGGTTTTTCCGCGTCCTGGGATATCAGCTACCTGAGCCGGGACATACCGCTCTTTCTCAAAAAATACGACGGGGATAACTACGGGTATGACGAATCCCTCTTTGGGGTCGATTTTTTCCGCAGTATTGATACCTACTTCCTGAACACCCGGGCGGTTAAGTACGCCGTCCTCTTTTTGATTGTCCCTTTTCTTACGCTGTTTCTGCTGGAAATATTCACCAAACGCCGAATCCATCCGGTACCCTACCTGCTTTCCGGCATCGGGAACGCCGTGTTTTATCTTTTGCTCCTCTCCCTGTCCGAACAGATTCCCTTTTACGCCGCCTACCTTATCGCCGCCCTGGCGGTAACAATTCTGTTGACCCTCTATTCCCGTTCCCTTCTGCCGTCCCGGGGCAAAAGCTGGTATATGGGTTTGGTAGTAACGCTGTCCTATGTTCTCCTGTACGCCGTGTTAAACGCCGAGTCCTACGCTCTTCTTATCGGTTCTGTGGGGACTTTCTTTGTCATCGCCCTGGTCATGTTCCTTACCCGCCGGCTGGAATGGTACGGAGAGGATGAGCAGGAAAAAGGGTAGTTGATTAAAGGGCTGGGGGGTTATAGACTTTTCTGTAAAGGAACTTAATGGAGGACAGTATAACCATCGTTTTGGACTCGAGAGATCTCTTGTCCGGGGTATGTGGCGCCAACGACGGAAACCTGAGGGTCATTGAGGATTCTCTGGGAGGCCGGATAGCCGCCAGGGGAAACGAAATTCGCCTTGAAGGAGCGGATGAATCGGGGAAACGCCGTTTCAGGGAGCTTATGGACAGCCTTATCAGCCGGGTGCGGGAAGGGGAGTGTCCTTCTCCCGAATATGTCAAAGCCCTGTCGGTGAACCTCGAAGCTCTCTCCCCGGCCCGGGAAGAGTCGGTTATTCAGATCCCTCATGGTTTCGGCAGGGTGTTCCCCCGGAGTCGCAATCAGGCCGCCTATATTCATGGAATGCGTAATAACGATATCTGTTTCTGTGTCGGCCCCGCGGGTACCGGTAAAACCTACCTTGCCATTGCGGAGGCTTTACGGCTTGTCCTTTCCCGGAAGATGCGCAAACTGGTGCTTACCCGTCCGGTGGTGGAGGCGGGTGAAAGCCTCGGTTTTCTTCCCGGGGATCTGGCCCAGAAGATCAATCCCTATCTCCGTCCCCTCTATGACGCCATGGAGTCCCTGATTCCCTACGATATGATCCGTAGAATGGAGGAAACCAGGGCCATCGAGATTGCCCCTCTTGCCTATATGCGGGGCCGGAGTCTCAATGATTGCATCGTAGTTCTGGATGAAGCCCAGAATACCACCAAAGAACAGATGAAGATGTTCCTTACCCGTATCGGGGAGGGGGCCCGGGCGATAGTTACCGGGGATGCCACCCAGATAGATCTCCCCCGGAGGAACGAATCGGGCCTGCTGCATGCCGTTTCCATCCTTTCCGGCGTCGAAGGGCTCTACTTTGCCTGGCTTCATACTGCCGATATAGTCCGGAATCCTCTGATTAAGAAGATAATTCAAGCCTATGACGGATACGCGCAAGCCGCCTCCGGCGGCGCCGTACAACCGCCTTCCTTATGTTCGCAGCCCGAAGGGATGCATACGCAAGCCGCCTCCGGCGGCGCCGTACAACCATCTTCCTTATGTTCGCAGCCCGAAGGGATGCATGAAAAAACAAATTAGGAAGCCGGATTTTAAAAAGGCCGGCCTGACACTGCTCAATGTGCTGGGTTTTGCCAATTTTAGCCGCGGCCCGGCGCTCGCGGCCGCCGCGGGTTTGATTTTAACCTCAATAATAGTCATTTCCAGCCAGGGTTTCCGTTCCGGTTTAAACGATCTGCGGGAATTTGAGGCAGGTAAGGTGGCGGACAGGGATGTGACTGCGGAAAAGCCTTTCTCTTTTGTGGATGAAGCGGCTACCCGGCTCCGTATAGAGGCCCAGGAACGGCTTGTTCCGGCAGTTTTCAGGTTCAATCCCGAGGCTGCCGGGGATTCTCTTGTCGAATGGGAGGCTTTTTTTGCCCTTTCCCTGAAGCTTTTTCAGGAGAAGGTTTCCCTCGCCGCCTTTGCCCTTGCGATTCAAGCCGAATATCCGGGGAAATTTCCCGGCGGTGTACTGGAATTCTTCTATTCCGATGAAGACCGGGAGAAGTTCGGTGAGTACGGCGGCATCGCTTTGAGAAACCTCTATGAACGGGGGGTATGTCTTGTGCCGAGGGACAATCTGGGGCTCTACAACCCCGATATGGCGGAGGTCCTTCTCGTTGACGGCCAGCGGATGGAATCGGAACATATCCCCTACAGCGGCATGATAACCATGGAAAATGCCGTTGAGGCCCTGAATCAATACATTTCCGGGGAGGCTTTTCCCCCTGCCTTTGCCCTGATCGCCGGGGAATTGCTTCAACCCTTTATCAGGGAAAATGTGTTCTTTTCCGAAGAAGATACCCGGCGGCAGGTGGCGGGAATCAGAGTCCGTGTTGAACCGGTTGTGCATCATTTTGAACAGGGTGAACAGGTGATCCGCAAGGGTTTTATCATTACCGAAGAGAATATGCGGGCACTCAGGGCTCTGAGCCAGAGTCTTCCGGGGCAGAATCCCCGGCTCGTGGCGGGCCATCTTCTCCTCCTTTTCCTCGTCTTCAGGCTTTTGGTATTTCTCGGTTCCCGGCGGATTACCGGGAGGCTTCTTGAAAATTCCGAAGTGTTCCTGATCATCGTGCTTTCCACCATCTATCTTTCCGGAGCGGCCTTTGCCGCCAGTCTTTCCCTGAATACCGAATCTTTTCCTGTTTCCATGTTGATGCCCACAGCCCTGCTGATCATGCTGCCTGCGATTCTCATAAGCCCCCGGCTTGCGCTGGTGCTGGGCATAGCCCTGCCGCTGGGCGCGTGGGTTTCCGGTTCTTTTGACGCGCCGGCTTTAATCTTTGCCCTGGTTTCCGCAGTCTCCGCTTCCTATTCTCTGGAAAAAGCGGAAAACCGCATGGATATTATCAAGGCCGGGCTCTTCATAGCGGCCGCGAACTGTGTTGCCGCCCTGGCGATCCTGCTTACCCGGGGGACAGGGTTTGCCGGTTCCCCGCCCATGCTTTTCTGGGCCGCCTTTAACGGCCTTGCCTCCGGGATGCTGGTAATGGGTTTCCTCCCTGTTCTGGAACAGGCGATGAATGCCGCCACTACCTTCCGTCTCCGGGAACTTTCCGATCTCAATTCTCCGGCATTAAAGAAACTTTTTGCCGCCGCTCCGGGAACCTACAGTCACTCGATCATGGTGGCTAACCTAGCGGAGGCGGCCTGCCACGATATCGGGGCCAATGCGCTTCTGGCGCAGGTGGGGGCCTATTACCATGACCTGGGGAAGATGGAGCAGAGTGAATACTTCGTGGAAAACCAGAGGGACTACAATCCCCACGATGATCTTGCCCCCCGGCTTTCCGCTACGATCATCCGCAGCCATGTAAGAATCGGGCTTGAAAAGGCCCGCCAGTTGGGGCTGCCCCGTCAGGTACAGGATATTATCGTGGAGCATCACGGCAACTCCCTTATCTCCTGGTTCTACGACAAGGCCTTAAAACAGGAGAAGCCCGATTCCCGCAAGAAGTCCTCGGTAAGCGCGGAAGATTTTTCCTATCCCGGTACTCCTCCCCGTTCTCGGGAATCCGCGGTAGTAATGCTGGCGGATGTAACCGAAGCCGCGGTAAGAACCCTTAAAAAACCTACCGTGTCTTCCATGGAAAAATATATCCGGGAATTGTTTAACAACAAGGTGGAGCACGGCCAGCTTTCCCAGGCGGAACTTACCTTTAAGGATCTTGAAACAATCAAGAATGCCTTTGTCCGTGTCCTGGCGGGACACTACCATTCCCGTATCGAGTATCCCAAACTGCCGTCCAGGGAACAGTCCGCCAACGGCAAAACCGACAACAGCAGTTTTTCTGCCGTCGAGTACGCCGGGGATGATGCCGGGGGGGAGAACAAATGAACCGCGCTTCGGTAAAAGCGGAAGAGGTGCCTCTGCCTGCCTGGACGGAAGCATTGGAAACTTTTTCCTTCAAGGTTCTCTCTGCCCTGGGCAGGGATCGCTGGATTCTTTCTTTTCTTTTCTGCAGCAACAGTTTTATCAAATCCCTCAATGCCCGATACCGGAAACGGGACGAGGCTACGGATATTCTGTCTTTTCCTCTGGGTGAAACACTGGACGAAGACGGACAGAAATTCTATCTGCCCGGCGACATTGTCATCTCGCTTGAAGCCCTGGAAGAAAATTCCAGGTTTTTCGGCGTAAGCGGGGACGAGGAACTGCGGCGGCTTGTGATCCATGGTATACTGCATCTTGACGGCATGGATCATCAAAGTAACGATTCAGGCGAAGCCATGCTCCGCCTGCAGGAGGATCTGCTTTTGAAGCTGAAAGAGGAACACATAATTCCTGTCCGTGAGGAGGTTTCATGAGTCTTGGATTTTTTGGGAGAGGAAAATCCAAAAAGGGGGAAGAGGGATCTTCAAAGGCTCCGGCCCTGATTCCCGACCGGAAAACCATGCAGTCCCTGGAATCGGATCAGAAAGAGATGATTCGGGGCATAGTGGAACTTTCCGGAACCACCGTTAAGGAGGTGATGGTACCCCGGACGGACACGGTTTTTCTTTCCGCCGACGCGGACAGGGAAGAGCTCCTCTCCCTTATGGCGGAGAGTGAACATTCCCGTTTTCCCGTCTATGAGGATACCATTGATGATGTAACAGGTATTCTGCATGTCAAAGATGTACTGCGCTCCCTTGTACGGCAGGAAGAATTTGACATTAAAAAAATGCTCCGCAAGCCTTTCTTTGTTCCCGGCACCAAACATATTGATGATCTGCTCCGGGAAATGCGCCGCCGCAGAGTCCATGTCGCGGTCGTTGTGGATGAGTACGGCGGTGTTTCCGGTATCGTGTGTATGGAAGACATTATCGAAGAGATCGTAGGGGATATACAGGACGAATTTGATCACGAAACGGAAGACATCGTTGAGCTTGGAGAGGGAATTTGGCTCTGCGCCGCCAGGGTGAATCTGGAGGATCTTGTGGAGGAGACAGGCATTGCTTTTCCCGCGGAGGATTTTGATACGCTGGGAGGTTTTGTCTTTGATCTTTTCGGCAAGATTCCCGTGCTCCACGAAAAAGCGGTCTGGGAACATACGGACTTTATCATTCAGGACATGGACGGGCACAAGATTAACAGTGTAAAAATAGTGCTGCACAAGACACCCGCAGCGCAGTGAGGAGTCAATTTTGAAAGTTTTGAAATTGCCCCTGGCTTTTCTGATCCTTTTAAGCGCCGTCTGGGGCCTGTATGCCCAAAATACGGCGGGGGACTGGTATGGGAAAGGACGCGGCTTTATGGTGGAGGAAAACTGGTACTCCGCGGCGGAAGCCTTTCTGGAATGTCTCCGTTTGAATCCTGCCCACGCCGAAGGGACTTTTGCGCTTTCGGAGTGTTACTACCAGTTGGGTGAATTTGATCAGGCTCTCTCCTGGGTGCGCAAGGCCCGTTCCCTTGCGCGGAGTAGCATGGCTGTTGCCAACATGGAAGCGTCAATTTTGATTGCCCTGGGCCGGCTTGACGCCGCCCAGACGCTTATCCGGGAGATTCTTGCCAAAGAGCCCTACAATAGGGAGGCCCTCTTCGCTTCGGCGGAGCTGGATATAGGCCGCGGCCGGGTAAGCGAAGCCTTGCTGCGGCTCAGGGATGCAAACCGCCGCTACCCCGATGACCGCCGGATTCTCCTTTCGCTTGCGCTTGTTGCAGGTTCTCTGGGAGACAGGGAGAATGCCCATCTCTATATTGAAGAGGCCCTCAGGCGCCATGAGGGGGATTACCGGGTCTATTACTATGCCGCCTATCTTGATGCCCAGGACGGCAATGTGGACAGCGGCATTACCAACGCGGAGAACTGTCTTTTCTACCGTCCCGGCTTTGCTCCCGCCCGTTCCCTGCTTGCCTCCCTCCGTTACCGTGCCGGTCAGTGGGAAGAGGCCGCCCGGCTTGCCGATGAGAGCATCGCCGCGGACAGGAATGATGCCGGCGCATGGTACCTCAAGGGACTTGCCTACAGCCGCATGGGGCGTTTTTCCGACGCTATCAGCATACTTTCCACCGGGGCGGACATCGATCAGGAAGATGAATTTATCCGTTCAAGTCTTGAAGATCTCATCATCAATAATACTACACTGGAGGACGCGGGACGGAGCCGCCGGGCTTCCTGGCATTTTGAGCGAGCCGGGGATTACAGATCCCGCAACCTTGCCGAAGAAGCCCTCTTTGAATACCGCCGGGGACTGCGGCTTAATCCCTATGCCAAAGACAGACGGGACTATGCGGAATTGCTCAGGCTGGGGGGCTACCCGGCCCGTTACCTTGAGGAACTGCGTTTTCTGCAGAACCTTGGACTTTCAGACAGAAGTATTGACGACGCGGTGGAAGCCTATACTTCCATCCTTGCGGGAACACTGCACCAGAGATGGAATGTAGACCCTGTAATGGCGGCAAAACGACACTGGAAGCTGGCGATCTTTTCGGTTTCCGGCCAGTCGAGTTTCTCTCATGCCGACGCAGGCGCCGCAGCTTCCGCCTATATCCGGGAACTTCTCTCTCATCACAGAAACCTTGAATGTATAAACCTGGAATTCAGGCAGCCGTCCTTTTCTGCGGCCTACAGGCTTGCGAGGGAAGCGGGAGCGGATTATTTTTTGATTGTTTCCGTCCGGGAGAGCGACAGGGACATTTCTATACAAGGAGATCTCCATGTGGGGAGGACGGGTTCCGCCGCGGCAAGTTTTTCCGTGTTCCGTACAGGGTCCGACAGGCTGCGCGGCGCCGGCCGGGGTATCGTTTCCCGCATTGATTCTGTTCTGCCTTTCCGGGCGGAGCTTCTCTCCAGGCGGCAGGCCCAGGGACTTATCGACAAGGGCAAGGCCGACGGCGTAAAAGAAGGAGATGTCTTTGATATAGTGCGCAAGGGTACTGTCAGAACAAATAACGAAGGCAGCGGCATTGTGTACAGCCCCCAGGATGTTACCGGTACTTTTACCGTTACTTCTCTGGGGGAGGAGGTGTCCCAGGGCGCCCTTGTCCGCAAGGGTTTCTTTGACCGGATAGAGGCGGGGGACGAGATCATCCCGCAGCCCGGGGAGAATTCTTCCGCCGGAAACACTCCGCCCGGCGTAGAAAATCCGGAACTGGAAGCCCTTTTGCGGACTCTGCGGTAGATCTAGCGTCTGTCCATAAAGTCGGTTGCTTTTTAGTACTGTATAAGTCTGTAGAGTGTTTCCTGGATCCATTCTCCGGCTTCCTGCGGGTATGCGTCTTCTACCGCAAGGAATTCCAGCAGAGCCTCCCGGTAATTTCCGGAGTAGTACCATGTCTGCCCCAGGTAGAAACGGGCACGTCCTTCGGAGGAACCGGAACGGGGAATGGAAAGGTAGGAGAGAAGCCTCAGGCGGCATTCGGGCCAATCGCGTTTCAAAAAGTTTTCCTGCACGATTGAACGGAGAACCGACTCTTCTCCCCCCGCGGGGCTTTCCAGATCCTGGTTAAAGGCGCGGGGCCATTTGAGTTCCCGTTTCTTTGCTTCCGGCCTGCCCAATGCCTCTACCGCCTTTTCGGCGGCGGGACTCATGGGAACCGGATCGGGGATAGCGGTAAAACTGTCGGCGCCCGGAAGGGCATTGTACAGGGAGAGGAGAGGCAGGGGCATGGAGCGCAGTTCTGCACGGGGAAACCCGGCGAGGTCTTCGTCCGATGGCACTTCCACGCCGTTAAGCGTAGCGTTTCTGCCGGGGTATATCCCCACCGAACCGCGGGTCAGATCATCCTCAAAGATAACCGCGTAGTAATAGAGAATTCCCGGAACAGGATAATCGGTAAAAGGCGGGTCTATCCCCGACTGGACTATCACCGCGCTGAGAAGATCCCGGGTTTCCCGGATGGGTCTTACGCTGCGGTAGAGGATCGTGTTTTTGGAGGGAGAAATCTGGCGGTAATTTATCAGCACGCCGTTGGCCTGGACCCTGGCTTCAAGACCGAAGATCCCCGATTCCGCAGGCCGCGGTGTCTGGGCGAACCAGAGATCCAGCCCTTCGGCAGCGCTCATATCAACCTGAATGGTGTTGTTGTAGGGGATAAAGACATCATAACGGCGGCGGGAACCGGAACCGTCAACTTCTCCTCCGCTTGCCGCAATAAAATAGTAGATGCTCCTGCCCCCGCCTGAAGGCTCGATTTCATCGACATAGTATTGGGTTCCGTAGGGTACCTCTATGGGCATCCCGGAAGGATTTGGGCCGGTTCCCGTAAAGGGCGTGAGGGAGCGGAAGATATAGACCGGCCCTGCCGCATCGACAGAATCCAGCCATGAAAGCCTCACCAGATTATTCCGGATCTCGGCCTGCAGCCGGGAAACAAAGGGGGCAAAAACCGGTTCCTTCAGGGAAGAGTCCTGGGAATGGGCGCCGGATAAGCCACAGAGGGAGAGGAGGCAAAAGAGAAGAATACCGCGGGGTTTTCTTTTCATCATTATCATAATAATCGGCAGTTTACGGTATTTCCAGTATGGTACGAGGATAAACGCATAGAAATTCTCCGGAGAGGAACATGGCTAAAAAAACACAAAGATCATCGAAATCAAGGAGATGATGGGGAAACCGGTCTCCTTATCATCGAACAAGTCGGCATAGACCCTCTCATGGAACTGCGGCAAGGGGCTTTCCAGCGTTAGTGGCGATCAAACTGGGGCTGTCAGAGGTCACCAAAGCATATCGTACCCCAAAAAGGGGCCAGAAAAGAAGGCATAACCGTTTTTGACTCTTGCCCGGTTTCTCAAAGACTGGCGTGCTAAAAAAAACTCCAAAGTTCAAAAAAGTTCTTGACAATAATATGATTTATGATATTATCAGTGATAAGTTCAATGATATGTCAGACGAAGGATGCGAAAGGAGAAAGGCTTGATGAGCAAATTGAGACGGATCAGGGCGGATTATGTGTTTTATTTGTTACTGCTTCCCGCGATTGCTTATATTTTCATATTCAATTACATGCCTATGTACGGAGTACAAATCGCCTTCAAAAATTTTATGGCCAACAGGGGAATCTGGAAAAG
>JAISCR010000145.1 GCA_031265435.1 Treponema sp. | reverse complement strand
AATGATCCAAAAGGTGCGTGGCGAAGTGGTGATGTACGAAGCCCTAATATACGTGAAAATCTGAAATATACCATAATCACACCTAATGGAACAAAAATTTCACCCCCGGAAAAAGGGTGGAGATGGTCTAAAGAATTATTTGAAGAAAAAGTGGCAAGTAGAGAAATTATTTTTATTGATAGCGAAACCCGAGTTTTACGAAAAATTTATTTAGCAGACCAGGAAGGAAGAGTGCCGGAAAGCATTTGGTTTGGCCATGATGTTGGTACAACTCGTGAAGCAACAGGAGAGCTTGCCACGTTATTACCCCAAGAACAAAATTTTGCCACTCCCAAGCCTGAACGCCTCATTCAACGTATCGTCCACATAGCCACCAACCCCGGCGACCTCGTCCTTGACTCCTTCGCCGGTTCCGGCACTACCGGCGCGGTGGCTCACAAAATGGGCCGCCGCTGGATCATGGTGGAGCTGGGCGAACACTGCCATACCCACATCATCCCACGGCTGAAAAAGGTCATTGACTGCGAAGATTCAGGCGGTATTACCGAAGCCGCGGGCTGGAAAGGCGGCGGCGGTTTTCGGTACTACCGGATTGCGCCGTCCCTGCTGCAAAAGGACAAATGGGGCAACTGGATCATCAACAAGGAATACAACGCGCCCATGCTTGCGGCGGCGGTGTGCAAACTGGAAGGCTTTACCTACGAGCCTTCGGATTCGGTTTACTGGATGCACGGCAAATCCACGGAAAACGACTTTATCTACGTTACCACCGCCCACCTTACCCACGAACAGCTTACCCTGCTCTCCGACGAAGTGGGAAGCAAGCGGACCCTTCTCGTCATGTGTACCGCCTTTCGTTCCCGTTCTGGGGGCTTTCCCAATCTGACCATCAAGAAGATACCCAACACGGTTCTTGCCAAATGTGAATGGGGACACGATGATTACAGTTTACAGATAGAAAACCTTCCTATAGCGGAGAAACCCCAAAAGAAACAGCCTCTCTTGTTTGATGGGGAGGCGGAATGAAGAAAACCCAGCCGCCGCGTTCAGGAACCGCCGAATTTCTCATTTTCTACTTTCAAACCAGAGAAGACGGTATCGAAGTACGGGTTCAAAATAATACCATTTGGCTTAGCCAGAAACTCATGGCGCGGCTTTTCGATTGTTCCCCGGACAACATCTCCCTTCACCTGAAAAATATCTTCAAGGAAGGTGAACTGGACGAAAAATCAGTTACCGAGGATTTCTCGGCAACTGCTGCCGACGGGAAAAACTATAAAACCAGGCATTATAACCTTGACGCCATCATCGCAGTGGGATACCGGGTCAATTCCAAACGGGCCACCGCGTTCCGGCAGTGGGCAACATCGGTGCTGCGGGATTTTGCCTTGCGGGGTTATATCATCGACAAAAAACGTATGGAAAACGGCGCGTTTCTGGGGGAAGATTATTTTGAACACCTTCTTGCGGAAATCCGGGAAATCAGGTTGAGCGAGCGGCGCTTCTATCAGAAAATCACCGATATTTACGCCACCGCCCTGGATTACAACAAGGACACTCCGGCAGCCAAAGAATTTTTTGCAAAGGTACAAAACAAGCTCCATTATGCCATTCACGGCCATACCGCCGCCGAACTCATCATGGACAGGGCCGGCGCGGAGAAAGAACAGATGGGGCTTACATCCTGGGAAAACAGCCCGGACGGAAAGATCGTTAAAACCGATGTTTCCATCGCAAAGAACTATCTTACCGAACAGGAATTGGCGTCCCTGGGGCGCGTTGTTGGCGCCTATCTTGATTTGGCCGAAGACCGTGCCCAGCGGCATATCCCTATGACCATGGACGACTGGGCCAGACGGCTTGATCTGTTCTTAAGCGCCGATGACCGGGAAATTTTGCAGGACGCGGGGAAGGTAACCGCAAAGATGGCGAAGGATTTTGCGGAAAATGAATTTGAAAAATTTCGCGTTCTGCAGGACCGCCTGTTTGAATCGGATTTTGATAAGGCGGTAAAACAAATAGAGAAAAGAATCGTCCGCGAACATTCGCATAATTCGCGGGCAAAGGGAGATGCCGAATGAGCGACAAACTGGTTAATTCCATCGCGGGCCGTTTAAGCCTGTGCCGCCCTCTGGCGGAAAGCCTGGGTATCCTCTCAGGAATAACTGGTCTTGACTTTGAGACCAGTAAAAGCCTCTTAAATGAATAGCTATCAAATTGAATATTTTTTGTGTGCGGCAAAACATCTCAGTTTTACCAAAGCCGCAGAGGAACTACATACTTCCCAGCCCACGATCAGCCGGCAGGTGGCCCTGCTTGAGGAAGAGTTGGGCATACCCCTGTTTGCCAGAGAAAGAAACATAATCAGGCTGACAGCCGGCGGCGCGATAATGCAGCAGGAATTTAAAAAAACCAGGGAAGGTCTAAATGCTGCGGCTCACCGGGTGGCCCGGATAAGCAGAGGACTTGAAGGCAGGATTTCCATCGGTTATTTAAGCCACCTGAATACCGATATTTTTGTCTATCCACCCGTATCTGAATTCTCAAAATTGTATCCCTCAATAGATATTAAATTGGAATCCGCAACGTTTTCTGTTCTCCGGGAAAAACTTATCAATGGTAATTATGATATTATTTATACGTACAGTTTTGAGCTGGCGGCCCTTGAGAATATATTCCATGAAAAAGTTTATGAAGTAGACCCCATGATCGTAATATCAAAATCTCATCCCCTTGCCGCAAAAAGCGAATATATACCTTCCGATTTCGCCGGGCAGACATTTCTTCTGCCGGGGCCGAATGAAACCAGCGGAAGGACGGCAGAAACTCTCAGTATCTGCGGTTCACTGGGCATTAGTGATATTGTCATTAAAAGCGTTGATACTATTGAAACAATGCTGTTTGGCGTGCGTTACGGCCAGGGTGTTGCACTGCTGAGTACCGCGATGGATTGTGTTTTTGATAATCGGTATAACTGTATTCAAATACCCAAAATCGATCTGGATATTTATATGGCTGCGATATGGAACATAAATAATCTTAACCCGTTGCTGCCGTTGTATATATCCACTTTCTCCAAGTACAAAAACATTATCTCCCCGCCTCTATTCAACTCCGCCTGCCGTCTCTTAAAGCGCAAGGGGTAGTGCGGTCTCATTTTTATTCGCAGGCCATACGTTTTTTGTATGGGTTAATACAAATTTGATATTTGTCAATTTTACGGACTTGGGTGTAAATTTAGTCATTATGAGGCTACTCCAACCAGGGAAGGTTTTGATATGAACGAAAGATGCCTGCCTTCTTCAACAAGATGGTCCCTTGCTCTGGGAAACAGCGGATTTTTCATTGCCATGACCTTGTACACCGTTTATCCATTGGTTTTTATGACACACTGCCTTGGGCTGGCCTTTCCACTAGCGGTACGGATTCTGAGTATAACACGAATTATTGATATCATCTTTGGTTTTTTTCAGGGCTCCATCATCGAAAAAGTAAGAATGCCCTGGGGTAAATACCGTTCCTGGTTTTTGGCCGGGCCTGTCATCGCGGGCATTTCTACCTGCCTGTTTTTCTCGCCTTTGTTACTGTATGTCCCCCAGGGATTCGTTTTATTTTTTGCCGTGTTCTTATTGGCTTTGTGGAATGTCACAAGCGGTTCCGTCCTTACCGCGTATAATGCGATGTATTTCGTTATGATCCATGACCCCATAGAGCGCATTGATATTTTCAAACTTTCAAATCAGTTACAGGCAGTCACCGGTGCTGTGGCGGGGTTCTTTATGATGAAGATCGTGTTTGCCGTGGGAGGGGAGAGGGATATCAATCTGGCCGGTATGCAGGTAATCGGTGTTATCTATAGCCTGCTCTATCTTGCGCTGTTTATGATCTTCTTTGTCAACCTCAAAGGCTGCAAGGATAGGGATGAGAGAGAACAGCGGGTTAATATAATTGCTACGGTGAAACTTCTGTTTACCAACGGAAAGGCGGCGGCTCTTACTTTTTCCGGAATGTTTAGTTTTTCCGCCGAGATGTTTTTTAGAGTGATATCTTCGTTCTACTTTCTATATGTGCTTTTCAGCCCTAAAATGCTGGATACCTACAACTGGACAACTGTCGTTTCGGCTTTTGTTGGAGCTTCTTTGGCGCTGCCGCTTTTCAAAAGAACCAGCAAAAAAACTGCCTACATAATAGGATACCTGATTATGGCCGCCGCGCTCGTGGGAGCCTATTTTACTATAAGCACATTTTGGTTTCCTCTGGTTTGTATTTGTATCGGCTTTTTGGGATTGAATATCGCCCGCTCTGTCATGGTGCCTATGTACTCGGATGTATCAGATTTTTCACGGCATCGGGACGGCAAATACATTACAAGCTATGCCATGGCGTTGTATATGATTAATTTTAAGGTGGGTGGTTTTATCGCGGCCCAGGCATCCGGCCTCCTCGCCCGCGTTGGTTTTATCACCGGGGTGGATCCCTCTCCCGAAGTGTCCCGGGGAATCAACATGGTCGCCACCTTTGGACCCGCCGGTTTCGCTTTGATCGGCGCGTTAATCATGTTGTTCTTTTATCACATAGATGAGAAACAGATGCCCCGGATCTTAGCAGAACTAAAAGAGCGCGATGTCGCTCTTAAATAAAGAGACATATGGAGGTTCATTATGAGTACAGTCGATTTCAAATCATTGGGTGACGGTGTTGAGGTACAGTTTCCCCTTGCCATTCACGCTCCTTTTGATCCCGCAGTGGATTACTACCTGAACAGTAATGTAATGGGTCTTGGGAAGGGATACGCCGTGCCTATGGAGTACACCGATTGGCGCGAGGAAGTTATGTCATGGAAAGAGAGCTGCTACATCCATGCCGGCCTGAACGATGCTCCCATCTTCCGGGTAAAAGGACCTGACGCGCTGAATTTTTTTTCCGGCATCAGTGTCAATAGCTTCGCAAAGTTCCCTGTTGGTGGAATCAAGCACTGCATCATGTGTAACCATGACGGTCTAATTATGACCCATGGTGTATTGTTGCGCCTGGACGAAGACGAATTTGAAAGTTCTTTCCTGGCCCCCTATGCGGCCTACAAGTTTTATACAGGCGGTTACAACGCGAAAGCTGAATTGGATCAGGATCAAGTCATTTATCAGGTAGCGGGTCCGCGATCTCTTGAAACACTGGAGGCCGCGTCCGGAGAGTGCCTCCACGATATTCGTTTTGCGCGGCACCGGATGAGCCGTATTGCCGGTATGGATGTACGCATCTGCCGTGTGGGTATGGCGGGAACCCTTGCCTATGAGGTACATGTCAAGAAAAACATAGCCCGTGAAGTTTATGACGCCATTTTCACGGCGGGTAAAAATTTCGGGATAAAAAAGCTGGGGTTTTACGCGTATCAGTTGAGTCATACCGAGGACGGATTCCCCCAGGGGTTCATGCACTTCACCTATCCCTGGGGTGAGGATAAAGGCATGATGGAGTTCTTGAAAATGCCGGGATTCACTTCTCCTTTGGGTGGAAGCATGGGACAAGATATGAATCTGCGCTACCGCAACCCTATTGAATTGGGCTGGGCAAAGACCATTAAATTCGATCACGATTTTATCGGACGGGAAGCACTGGAAAAAGAAGCGGCGAACCCGCGCAGGACTATGGTGACCCTGGAATGGAATTCCGAAGATATTCTGGATGTTTACGCGTCTCAGTATCAGAGCGGTGAACCCTATATGCCCATGACGCCGAGCCATTTTGGGCAGGTACACGGCAGTGGTATGCTGGTCGCCGACCAAGTGCTGAAAGATGGAAAGATGATCGGTATCAGTTCAGGGCGCAACTATAGTTACTATTACCGGAAGATGATCTCCCTTTGTTCCATTGATACCGAATACGGTGCAATGGGTACGGAAGCGGGCGTCCTTTGGGGTAATCCGGGCGCCAGGCAAAAGCTGATTCGTGCCACCGTAGCGCGTTTTCCCTATCTGAATGAAAATCGCAATGAGAATGTGGATGTCAGTACAATCCCATGCCAGATTAAAAAATAAACTTCCATTCGGCCCCCGTCTACAGCCGGGGGCTGCCCCTTTCGCGAATCGCTTTCCAAAAATTAGCATCAATTCGCATAATTCGCGGACTTTTCAAAATAGAAAGAGGCGCATTTACAATATGATACAGTTATCCGTATTGTACACTTGAAATTAGTTTTCATTCATTTATAATAAAAATATGTATCGTGCGGCCTGGAGGCCGTTTGCAAGGGGTAATCATGGATATCCAGCTACAGGAACTCATTGATAAAATCAAAAAGGACGCGATAGAGTCCGGCTCTGCCGAGGCTGCCCGGATAAAGAAGGCGGCGGAGGGGGAAGCAAAATCTATCGTTGAAAATGCGAAAAAAGAAGCCGAAGGAATCATTTCCAGGGCCAAAACGGATGCCGAAAGGTCGGAAAAGGCCGGAAACGCGGCTCTGGAACAGGCTTCCCGCAACCTGGTGCTGGCCTTCAAGGGCGAAATTCAGGTTCTTCTGGATAAAATCATCGAAGCGGGTCTCTCTTCCTCCTACGGCGAAGACACTCTCAAGCAGATTCTTCCCGAAATCATTAAAACCTGGGCGGCCAAAGGCTCCGATAGTCTTGATATTGTACTCTCCGGGGCCGATCTCAAGAAACTTGAAGGCTACTTCACGGAAAAACTGGCGGCGGAACTCAAGAAGGGCGTGGAGCTCAAGAGCGACCGGAACCTTGCGGCCGGTTTCAGGATCGTCAACAAGGACGGTTCGGCTTACTACGATTTTTCCGCGGAAGCGGTGGCGGAACTGCTCTCCGCATATCTCAACCCCAGGCTTGCCGGAATACTCAAGACAGCGGCAAAGGGTTAAGCCGTGGCCTATTATTTCCTCATGGCACAGCTCCCCGGCCTCATTTATGGACAGAATCCTCCCATGAGTTCGGCCCGGTTTCGGGATCTGGCGGAGACGGGCTTGAGCAAGGCCGACGCGGCTGTTCTTCCCTATTGCGGTCTCATCCCCCGCTCTATTCCCGGGAAGCTTGATTGCCCCTTCATTTCCGCCTGGTATGAATGGGAAAGCAGTCTTCGCCTCAATCTTGCCCGTTACCGGGCAGCCGCATTGAAGAAGGAAGGGCCTTCAAATGTTCATCCCTACCCTCAGGATGCCGTGGCGGCGGCAAAAGCCGCTTCTTCTCTGGAATCGCCTCTGGAAGCGGAGCTGCTTCTCGATGAGTCCCGCTGGAAGGCCATAGAATATTTCCAGGGCATTCAATATTTTGACCGTAATACCGTCTATGCCTATCTTCTTAAGCTCCTTCTTATGGAACGGCGGAGTAGTTTCCGTGTGGAAGAAGGTTTTAATGAATACAAAGGGCTCTATGCCGCCGTAATGGGAGAAAATAAATGACCGGAACAAAGGGTAAAGTGGTAGCCGTAAACGGCAATATGGTGAGCGTCCGTTTCGACGGCGCTGTTTCCATGAATGAAGTGGCTTATGTCAAGGTTGCGGATAAGCAGCTTAAAAGCGAAGTAATCCGGATTCGGGGCGATATTTCCCAGGTTCAGGTCTTTGAAATGACGAAGGGTATCGCTGTAGGGGACGATGTGGAGTATACAGGCGATCTTCTGGCTGTTGAAGTCGGCCCCGGCCTTCTCGGTCAGGTCTACGACGGCCTTCAGAATCCCCTGCCCAAACTCGCGGAAACTGCCGGTAACTTCCTGGAACGGGGCGTCTACCTGGAAGCCCTCTCCGGTACGCGGAAATGGGACTTTAGCCCTGCTGCCGGGAGCGGAGACACGGTTGAAAAGGCCGATACTTTGGGTACGGTGCCGGAAGGCGCCTTTACCCACCGGGTCATGGTACCTTTTAACCTTCCGGGTTCCTATACCGTTTCATCTATAAAACCTGCCGGTTCTTACACGATCAGGGAAACAATCGCCGAGCTTAAAGATGAAAAAGGCAACATCATTCCCGTCGCGATGAGTTTCCGCTGGCCTGTCAAACGGCCCATAACCTGTTACGAAGAGCGTCTCAAGCCCTCCGAACCCATGGTTACCAGAGTCCGGCTTATCGATACCTTCTTCCCCGTGGCCAGGGGCGGCACCTACTGTATCCCCGGCCCCTTCGGAGCGGGCAAAACCGTACTGCAGCAGATCACCAGCCGCCACGCGGACGTGGACATCGTGATCCTTGCGGCCTGCGGCGAACGGGCCGGTGAGGTTGTTGAAACCCTCAAGGAATTTCCCGAACTCACCGATCCCAGGACAGGCCGCTCCCTCATGGAACGAACCGTAATCATCTGTAACACCTCTTCCATGCCTGTTGCCGCCCGTGAAGCTTCCGTGTACACCGCGGTAACCCTGGCGGAATATTACAGGCAGATGGGGCTTAATGTCCTTCTTCTTGCCGATTCCACAAGCCGCTGGGCCCAGGCCATGCGTGAAATGTCCGGCCGTCTTGAGGAGATTCCCGGCGAAGAAGCCTTCCCCGCGTACCTTGAATCCACCATTGCCAGTTTCTATGAACGGGCCGGTATCGTGCGGCTCCGGGATGGCTCCGTAGGTTCGGTAACCATCGGCGGAACGGTCAGTCCCGCGGGCGGTAACTTTGAAGAGCCGGTTACCCAGGCAACCCTCAAGGTTGTCGGCGCCTTCCACGGCCTCTCCCGTGAACGTTCCGATGCCCGTAAATTCCCCGCCATTCATCCTCTGGATTCATGGTCAAAATATTCGGGTATCATAGCGGCCGAAAAGGTTGCCTACGCTCACGGTTTCATGAGGCGGGGCAGTGAAGTCGAGCAGATGATGAAGGTTGTCGGCGAAGAAGGCACCAGCATAGACGACTATATCATCTACCTTAAGGGCGAACTCATCGATTCAGTCTACTTTCAACAGAACTCCTTCGATGCGGTAGACGCCGCCGTAAGTCCTGAACGGCAAGCCCACACCTTCGGCATCCTGCTTTCCATCATGGCATCCAAATTCAGCTTCCCGGACAAGAACGAAGCCCGTACCTGGTTCAACCGGCTGCGCCAGAAATTCCTGGACTACAACGGCTCCGAATGGCAGAATGAACGTTTTGTTTCCCTGGAAAAGGAAGTAAAGGAAACGGTTTCCTCAAAGGCCGAGGGAACAGACCCCGCGGCGGCAAAATTCCTGGTATAGGATAAGGATGTAATCATGAAAAAGGTATATAGCAAGATAGAATCCATCACGGGAAGCGTTATCACCGTCCGGGCCGAAGATATCCGTTACGGCGACCTTGCCGAGGTGGATACCGCGTTCGGTACTTCCCTTGCGGAGGTGAACCGTCTTGAGAACGGCCTCGTTTCCCTGCAGGTCTTTGCCGGCGGCCGGGGTATCTCCACAGGCGACACGGTACGCTTCCTCGGCCACCCCATGCAGGTCTCCTTTTCGGAAAACCTCATGGGCCGGGTCTTCTCCGGTTCGGGAAAGCCCCGTGACAAGGGGCCCGGCCTTCACGAAAACCTGATTTCTATCGGCGGGCCTTCCGTTAACCCGGCCCGGCGCATCATACCCCGGAGCATGATCCGTACCGGTATCCCCATGATCGACCTCTTCAATACCCTTGTGGTAAGCCAGAAGCTCCCAATCTTTTCGGTTTCCGGGGAACCTTACAACGAACTTCTGGCCCGCATCGCCATGCAGGCTGAAGTTGACGTTATCATTCTGGGGGGCATGGGCCTTAAATACGACGACTACCTCTTCTTCAAAGATACCCTGGAGGAAGGAGGAGCCCTCTCCCGTACGGTAATGTTTGTCCATACCGCCAGCGACCCCACGGTCGAATGTCTCATGATCCCCGATATGTCCCTTGCGGTAGCGGAACAGTTCGCGCTGCAGGGCAGGGATGTGCTGGTTCTTCTTACCGATATGACCAACTTTTCCGACGCGATGAAGGAAATTTCGATTATCCAGGAGCAGGTGCCTTCAAACCGCGGCTATCCCGGCGACCTTTACAGTCAGCTTGCCAGCCGTTACGAAAAGGCCGTTGACTTTGATACCGCAGGCTCCATCACGATCCTCGGAGTTACCACCATGCCCGGCGACGACGTAACCCACCCGGTACCGGACAACACTGGTTACATCACGGAAGGCCAGTACTACCTCAAGAACGGCCGCATCGAGCCTTTCGGTTCCCTGTCCCGGCTCAAGCAGCAGGTTAACGGCAAGACCAGGGCCGATCACCGTGCCCTGATGGACGGCATGATCAAGCTCTATTCCGCATACAAGGACACCATGGAAAAGAAGGCCATGGGTTTTATCATGACTCCCTGGGACGGGAAGCTCCTCAAGTACGGGGATATGTTTGAAAAGCAGATGATGGATCTTTCGGTGAATATTCCCCTGGAACGGGCGCTGGACTTGGGCTGGGAGATCCTTGCCGAATGTTTCAGCCCCGAAGAAACGGGTTTGAGGACAGAGCTTATCAGCAAGTTCTGGCCTGAGCAAAAAGCGTAGCTTTTTCTCGCATTTTGTGTATGAGGAACTATGGCTAAAATAAGGCTCACCAAAAACGAGCTTAAAAAACAGAAAGACTCCCTCAAGATGTACCAGCGTTATCTGCCTACCCTGATGCTCAAGAAGCAGCAGCTTCAGGCGGAGATACGTCTTACGGAGATACGGATCAAGGAACTTCTCGACGAGAAGGAGCGTATCGATCAGTCTTTCAAGGTCTGGATTGCCGTGTACGGCGAAAAAGGCATTTTCTATCCGGGGCTGGTAAAGATAGCGAATCTGAAAACCGCCCAGGGAAACATAGCCGGTGTGGCGATTCCTATTTTTGAAGGCGCCGAATTTGTCGTGGAAAGCTACGACCTTGTCGCCACTCCCCTCTGGCTGGACGCGGCGGTGGAAAAGATGCAGCAGGTTCTGCTCCTGGATCTTGAAGCCGGCATCGTTGAGGAACAGCGCAAGAGGCTGGATCATGAACTGCGGATCACGACCCAGCGGGTCTACCTCTTTGAAAAGATCAAGATTCCGGAAACCAAAGGAAGCATCAAGAAGATCCAGGTATACCTGGGAGATCAGCAGACTTCTGCCGTAGTACGGGGAAAAATCGCCAAACGGGGCCTTGCCAGGGCGAATCAGGGGAGCGCCGAATGACAGTATTAACGCAGCGCGGCCATGCGCGGTCAAACCGGACATGGAGGGAAACTCCATGATTGTACCCATGAAGAAACTCACCCTTGTGGTGATGGATAAACACCGGGAAAGCTCCCTCAAGATCCTCCGGGAACTGGGAGTGCTGCACCTGGAGCGCAAAACCGTTTCCTCCGAATACCTGAACAGGCTTCTCGACAAGAAAAACCGTATCGATAATGCCCTGGCTCTTCTTCTGCCCTATGTTTCGGCCAAAAAGAAGGCGGGGAATGAAGTTCCGGCCCCCGCCGCAATTCCCGCTCACCGCAGAAGTGAAGATCACGCCGCGGAATTCTACTCCGCCGACGCGGTGGATGCGGAAAGCCGGACGGATCTGGTAACTCATATCCTTGCCCTGGGAGAGGAACGGAAGAATTTCCAGGAGCGCTTTGCCGCCGAAGGGCGGGAACGGAGCCGCATAGAGCCCTGGGGTGAATTCAATCCCGCCGATTTTGCCTGTCTGGAAGAACAGGGTCTTAAACTCTACCCCTACGAGCTTTCCCGGAAAACCTATGAAGGCCTTAAAGACGATGTAAAACTCATCGTTCTGGGAAAAGAAAAAACTAATCTTTACGCACTGGCGGTAGGGGAGCCCATTCCGGGAGAGAGTCCCTTTACCCTGCCTGAATGTTCCCTTTCGGAACTGGATAGATCCATGGCGGAGATTCAGGATCATCTGGCGGAGATAGAGCGGCAGTTTGAAAGGCTTCCCGACCGCAAGGCGCTGCTGGAAAAGGAAAAGGCTGAAAACGAGTCCCTCATCGAGTTTGAAGCCGCCGTTTCCGGCATGGAAAAGATGGATACGGACGATATGGAGTCTCCCCTGGCGGACGGGCTCAGTGTTTCCTGGATTGGCGGTTACCTTCCCGCGGAGGATCTGGGGCTGGTAAAACGGGCCGCGGCGGAGCATGGCTGGGCCTTCATGGCCGACGATCCTTTGCCGGATGACGATGTGCCTACAAAGCTCAAGAACAACAAACTGGTAAGCCTTATCGATCCCCTGACCGGCTTTCTTGAAGTTACGCCGGGTTACAATGAAGTGGATATTTCAGGCTGGTTCCTTTTCTTCTTTGTCATTTTTTTCGGAATGATTTTTGGCGATGCGTTCTACGGCGCTCTCATTTTGCTCGCCGGCATCGCGGGTGTCATCAAGACAGCCAAAAAAGGCGTTCCCCCGGTGCTCAAGCTGCTCCTTCTCCTGGGTTTTTCCAATTTTGTGTGGGGTGTGCTGACCTGTTCCTGGTTCGGCCTTGAAATAGAAAAACTTCCGCTTTTTTTACAGAACATATCCCTGCCGCTTATTTCCAACGCAAAGGCCGCTCAGGCCGAGCTGGCCGGTCAGACCGCTCTGGCGGCCCGGCACAGGGGTATCGTTCAGCAGAATCTGATGATTTTCTGTTTTTCCCTTGCCTTACTGCAGCTTTCCATAGGACATATCCTTGCGATTATCAGGGTGAAGAGCCTCAAAGCCCTGGGGGATATAGGTTCCCTGGCTATGCTGGCGGGAATGTACTTTATAGTGCTTTCCCTGATAGCCAGCAATGAATACCGGCACATTCCCCTTGTTATGCCGGCTGTGTATGTCTTCGCGGGCGGCTTTTTTCTGAACTTTCTATTCGCCAACTATGAGGGGAGCTTCGGCCGCTCGGTTTTGGAAAGCTGCAAGAATTTTATCTCGGTAGTACTCGGCATTGCCAATGTGTTTTCGGATATTATGTCCTATATCAGGCTTTGGGCGGTCGGCCTTGCGGGAGCGGCAATCGCCTCTACGGTAGATGCCATGGCCGGGCCCATGCTGGGGCATTTCATCCTGTTTATCTTCGGGATAATTCTTCTGATGTTCGGCCACGGCCTTAACCTTGTCCTGAATGTATTGTCCGTACTGGTACATGCTGTCCGCCTGAATACCCTGGAGTTTTCCGGCCATGCCGGACTTACCTGGGCCGGTCATGCGTATAAACCGTTTGCTAAAAAGTAGTTCGCAGGTGCGAATTATTAAGGAGTTTCCTGTGGAAACCCCATTTTAAATTGAGAATTAAGAGGAGAAAGGTATGAACTTAGGCTTATTAGGTGCAGGTCTTGTGATGGGTATTTCCGCGGTGGGCTCGGCAATCGGAATCGGTATTGCCGGTCAGGCGGTAATCGGCGCGTGGAAAAAATGCTATATCAATAATAAACCGTCGCCGATGACCCTGCTTGCTTTCGGCGGAGCGCCCTTAACCCAGACCTTCTACGGTTTTATATTGGGCCTGCTCTTTATGAAACCCGCCGCGATTGCCAATCCTGAAAACGGAGCCCTCTACCTCGGTATGGGCCTTGCCTCGGGTCTTGCCATTGCGTTCTCCGCCATTGCCCAGGGCCAGGCGGGAGCCGCCGGCGCAGACGCTACCGGCGAAACCGGTAAGGGTTTTGTCAATTACATGATGATAGTCGGTATCTGCGAAACCGTTGCCATTTTCGCGATGGTTCTCTCGATGATCAGTCTTTAATACGCAGGTAATCAAAATTGGCGGGTTTGAACATGTAGAACCTGTCATTATCGGAGGCGATCATCCCGTGGTTATACAGACCATGTGGAAAGATCGCCTTTCCCTTTCGGATCTTGAAGACAAAGCCGCCAAAGTCCTGATTGCGCGGATCGATGCCCTTGCCGCCATGGGCTGCGGCCTGCTTCGTTTTGCCGTTCCGGACATGGAAGGCGCCGGGATTCTGGGGCGCCTCTCTTCCATGGTTTCCCTGCCTTTTACGGCGGACATTCATTTTGATTATAAGATTGCCCTCCGCTGCCTCGATTTTCCCATTGCAAAGATCCGCATCAATCCCGGCAACATAGGCGGCACGGATAAGGTCCGCCGGGTATTGGAAAAGGCGGCGGCCAGGGGAGTGCCTATCCGCATCGGGGTGAATGCGGGAAGCCTTCCCCTGGATTTGAGACAGCGTGTTGATTCAGGCGGACTCGATCCCGCGGCGGCTCTGGTGGAAGCCGCGGAACGCGAACTTGCCGTATTTGATCAATGTGGCTTTACTGCTGTTCTGGTATCCATGAAGGCTTCCTCGGTTGTCCAGACCATGAAGGCGAATCGGCTTTTTGCCTCCCGCCGCGATGTCCCTCTCCATATAGGCGTTACCGAGGCGGGCCCCCTGATAGCCGGGGTAGTCCGCAATACAACGGCTCTCCTTCCCCTGCTCAGCGAGGGAATAGGGGATACGATCCGGATCTCCCTTTCCGATACGCCTGAAAACGAAGTTATCGCCGCCAAAGAGATCCTCGCCTCCGCGGCTGAAATTGCCGCGGCGGAGGGCAGGGAAGGCGCCGCGAGACGTCTCAGGCAGCCAGCGGTTACCATTATTTCCTGTCCCCGCTGCGGAAGGCACAGTTTCGATACCCATGCTTTTACGGAACGCTGGATGCCCAGGCTGTACGGCATGAAAAAGAGTCTTACCCTTGCGATCATGGGCTGTGCGGTTAACGGCCCCGGCGAGGCCCGTCATGCGGACCTTGGTATCACCGGAGCGGGGGACAAGGTTCTTATTTTCCGGCATGGAAAAGTTATCCGCACCATTGATGCCGAAGATGCCGATACTGTATTTGCAGAGGAATTGAATGGCGGATAGACCAAGCTTAAAAACCAGGCGGATTCTTTTTTTCAGCATTATATTTTCTTTAGTCTCCCCCTTGTATGCCCAGAGACAGGTTGAACAGCCCTGGTGGTATACCCTGGAACAGGGGAAACGGGCCTTCCGCTCCGCTTCCTACGGGGACGCCCTTCTGGGCTTTGAAGACGCCCGCAGGCAGAGACGGCAGATGTATACCCGCCTGGAGACTGAGTTTATCACCCTCCTTTCCCTCCCCGAAGTCCGCCGCCTGGGGGATTCCCTGGAACTGGTTGAACAATTTATCAAAGACAGAAACTACAGTGAAGCCGGAGAGGCCCTTCGGGAACTGTACTACAGGGTTCCCCGTTCCGGCCTTAACAATTCCGTGCAGACTGCCCTGGCCGTTCTCAACAGGCTCAAAGACTACCCCGAGGCGGAATACTGGATCGGAGAAACCTACCGTAACGAGGGGGAACTGGGAATAGCCATCAATCAGTATCAGAAGGCTCTTGCCCAGCGTCAGCTTCTTGAAAATTCAGGTCTTGAACTGGAACTTCTTTACAAAATTGCCGAACTGCGCCGTGTGCGGAGAGAGTATCCTGAAATGGAAAAAGTGCTTCTGGGTATCCTTTCCGGCATTCCTTCAGGCGGAGAGGCGCCCCGGGACAGCCTCTGGAATCAGGATTCCGGCACTTTTGCCAAACAGGCCATGATGCGTACACTGGAACGGGACGGTTTCAGCCGTTTTTTCACCCTTTACCGCTACAATAACCGGGATGTGGAAAAGGCTCACCGGCTTCTGGGCTTCTTCTTCTACAGTTCCGGCAGGCATAATTCAGCCCCGGAGCATCTGATGTTTGCCTTTCTGATTCAGAATTCCCTTATTACGGAAGAACTTATCCACAGCCGCTTTGACTTCAGCTTTAGCTCCCTTGATGATCTTATGGCGGAACTGAAAACCCGCCCCAATCTTCTCCGATACATCGAAGAAATCGAATACTACAAAACCGCCTACTACCTCGCCGCCTCCCTCTACGCCGTGGGGAAAACCGCCCCCGCGCGGGAACTGTGGACCTTCCTCTCCCGGCAGGCCGGCGCGGGAGAGTGGGCAGTCCGTTCCGCAGGCCAGCTGGAAAAACCCTACATAGAACGGCCGCTGGAAAACTGGTGATGTACGCCTTTCAAATCCACTCATCAAATCCAGGCGCAATTGACATTAACGCCCGTATATAGTATCTTGTGTTTACCAGACCGGCAAAAGGGAGGGCGTTGCTTTCCCTCCGGTTTTATGCGCCGCTATACGCGGCAGATAGAGGAGTAAGCCATGGCCCAGGCCAGTAAAAACTCACGTACTTCCAGCGCCACCCAGAAATTCTTTTGTTCCTGCGGCGGAGAAGTCAAGATGAAGACTCTTTTTGAAAACGGAAAGGTCAAGAATATAGCCGAATGCGATAAATGCAAGCGCACGGAACGTCGTCCTTCGGACTTTCAGTGAGACCTTGTTTATCCGGGGTCTGTTTCTCATGTGGACACAGAGGCTGTTCCAAAACTTCGGTTTTTGGGACGGTTTTACTATCTAACTTTATATAATTGGGGGTTATTTTGGCGGTTAAAAAGAGTTCTGCTGAAAAGCGTCACCGGCAAAGCGAGGAACGCCGGTTCAGGAACAAGGCGGTAAAAAGCGCGGTCAGGACGAGTGTAAAAAAGTTCGTGGCTTCCGCCCGGAAGAAAGATGCAGGGGAGGCTGAAGCGGCATTGAAGGATATGATCAAGCGGATCGATACTGCTGCCGGGAAAGGCATTATCAAGAAGAATTCGGCGGCCCGCAAGAAATCCAGAATGCAGCGGCTTTTTAATTCCATAAAGACAGCGTAATATCCACCGGGGACCTCTGTGGCGGCGGGAAAGTATACCAAAGCGGAAATTGTCGATTCAATTTATGACAAGACCGGTATAAACCGCAGCGAGATACGAAATGTCATCGATCTTTTTATTAATGAGGTTAAAGAGGCTCTCACGCAGCGCCGGGTAATTGAATTGCGGAAATTCGGTACTTTTGAAATCAAGGTACGCAAGGGTCGTAAGGAAGCGAGAAATCCCAAAACCGGAGAGCTTTTTACCGTTCATTCTCATGGCATTGTTTCGTTCAGGCCCGGGCAGGAATTGAAACAGGAGGTGTGGAATTTGGCAGGCGAGTATCCTGACAGCGCTTTCACGGCCTTGTTTGCGGCCGCGCCCGCCGAACCTCCATACGATTCAGTACAAACCGATGGAGTACATCCGGTGGTTTCAGATTATGTCTCCTCTATATCCGCTCCGGAAAGACGGGAACAAGACCATTCGGATAAAGCTGAAAATGCACGCCGCTAAAAAACATAGTTTCCTTATAGCTCAGCTTGTCAATCTGGCGCTTATGGCCGCCGCTTCTCTCCTTTTTGCGGCGTCATTCCCCAATCTTCTCGTCGAAAAGGGTATTCCCCTGTTGGCCTGGATTGCCTATGTGCCGGTTTTTCTTCTGATAAGCCGGGTAGGGCTGGGCGCCGCTATCCTTTGGGGCGCTCTCTACGGTTACAGCGCCTACGGGCTTTTTAATTACTGGCTCAGCGTCTTTCATCCTCTGGCAGGGCTTATCGTGGGGCTCATATACCTGGTGTATCTGGCCCTGCTCTTTGGTTTTCTCAAGCTGGCGGAGATGATTTTTGACAGAAAAGCCTGGCTTGTCCAGTTTTTTATCTGGCTTGCCTATGAATACCTCCGGACAAAAGGCTTTTTGGGTTATTCTTACGGCATTACAGGCTACTCTCAGTGGACTGTCATCCCCCTGATTCAGATTGCCTCTGTCTTTGGGGTCTGGGGGGTCTCCGCATTGGTGGTTTTCCCCTCCGTGTGGCTGGGTGGAGCCCTTAAAAAATGGAATTTTGAAGGTGGGTTTGCCGGATTTTGCGGTTCCCTGCGGGAATTTTTCTTTCGGGAATGGATTTCCGCTTCTCTGTGGGCCCTGTTCCTTGCGGCGGCTCTGGTCTACGGTTTTACGAAAGGCGCGGATTTTTCATCGTATCCTCAAGTCAATATTGCGCTGGTGCAGCATAACACCGATCCCTGGCGGGGCGGCATTGAAGAGTACAGGCAGAACTATCAGGTTCTCCGCCGCCTTTCCGATGAGGCCCTCTCCGCGGAGATGAAGCCTGACCTTGTGGTATGGTCCGAAACCGCCTTTGTCCCCCGGATCTACTGGCATGAAACCTACAGGGACGATCCCTCTTCCTGGGATCTGATAAAAGAGCTTTTGAATTATTTTGCACAGCAGGATGTTCCCTTCCTTATCGGTAACGACGATGCGGTTAAGGATCCTGTACTCAACCCCAGGGCGGAAGAGGACTACCGGGTGGATTATAACGGAGTGCTCCTCTTTGAGAAGGGGAAGCTTACCACACGTTACCGGAAACTCCATCTGGTGCCCTTTACCGAGCATTTTCCCTATGAAAGGCAGCTCCCCTGGATCTACAATGCCCTGCTGAATACCGATACCCATTTCTGGGAGAAGGGGAAAGAGGCCACGGTTTTTTCCATTCCCGCACGAGGAGAGAGGCCCGGCTTTACCTTTTCAAGCCCGATCTGTTTCGAGGATACCTTCGGCTATCTCTCCCGGCTCTTTGTGCGGGGCGGGGCGGATCTAATCGTAAACCTCTCCAACGACGCATGGTCTGCCAGCCTTCCAGCCCAGAACCAGCATCTTTCCATGGCGGTATTTCGGGCGGTGGAAAACCGGCGTTCCATGGCCCGTTCAACCGCTTCCGGCCAGACCTGCGGTCTGGATCCTTCGGGTAGAATTCTGGCAATGGCGCCTCCCTTTGAAGAAGCCTGGATTACCGTTTCCCTGCCCCTGGTTAATGACAAGGACACCTTCTATACCCTGTACGGGGACTATCCGGGAATCTTTTTTACGGGTATAGCCCTGATCCTGTTGACCATCGGGCTGTTTCGTCGTATACTGTTCTTAATACGCAAATTCTTTCCTTCTCACGATCTTATGTAAGGATGGATGTGATGGATACCCGAAAGAAGATACTCATAGTGGATGATGAAAAGCTCAATCTTGAGTTCTTCGAAGTTATGCTTTCCAAATTAGGTTTCACTGTTGAAGAGGCGAAGGACGGCGTGGAGGCTCTGGAGAGCCTCAAGCGTTTTTATCCGGATTTGATACTTCTCGATAATATTATGCCCCGGATGTCAGGCTGGGAACTGACCAAAATTTTGAAAAACGATGAAAAGTACGCTTCGATTCCCATCATCATGTTTTCCGCCCTGGATGATGTAAAGGACAAGGTTGCCGGTTTTGAACTGGGTATTGACGACTATATCACCAAACCTTTTAACTTTTCCGAAGTTTTGGCGCGGATCAAGGCGGTATTGCGGAACCGGGAACTTTTTGCCCAGATTGCGGTGCGGGAATCCAGGCTTTCCCTGGCGGAAGAACTCAATGCCGATATAAAAAATGCTCTGGTACGTTTTATGAAGAGTATCGACGGCCTTGATGAACTCATCGCCGTGGTAAAAGACAATCCTGAGGATATAAAGGAACGGGTAGGGCAGATTTCGGAAAAGACTCTGGCGGTGCGCAAACATATTGCGGAACTGGACGCCCGGATAGAAAAGACCATCTGTGAGTGGGAGGATCTTAAAAAGAACGAGACCAGCATTACGGTGCTTGAGACCCAGATACGGAAATTTCTCCATCAGGGCGAGGTTCAGTAGCTTAATGGCAATGATCGAAAAGAAAGACAGAAAAGGTGAAAATTCCCCGGTGGTGATCCTGGGAAATACTACCAATTTTGACGGGGTGCTCCGTTTTAAGGAAACATTGCGGATTCAGGGCAAATTCCGGGGGAGTATCGAAGCCACCGGCGCCCTTATTGTGGACAAGGGAGCCTATGTGGAGGCAAGCCCCATTTCGGTAAGTTCCCTTACCGTTTACGGGACAGTGATAGGTGCTGTTCATGCGGTTGACAAAATCGATATGATGAGCGGCGCGGTGGTACACGGCGATGTAAAGGCGGCCCGGCTTCGCATAGCCGACGGGGTACAGTTTGACGGCCAGTGCAGCATGACCGGTCTGGATCGGAGTGAGGTAGAAATTTTTTCAAGACCTACGGCAGAAATAAAAACGGAATTGCAGAGAAACCATGGATAATGCGGCGGAGCTGGTAAAACGGCTTACTGCTCTGTCCTTGCGGGTAGTTCTGGCCGAATCCTGTACCGCAGGCCTTGTTGCAAATTTGATTACGGAAGTTCCCGGAGCCTCGAAGGTGTTCTGGGGTTCTTTTGTAACGTATACGGTGGAAGCAAAGGCCCGGATGCTGGGTCTTGATATAAAAAAAATCAATGCAAATGGTGCGGTTAGCCGGGAAACAGCCCTGGCCATGGCGGAAAGCGCTCTTGCGGAAAGCGGAGCGGATCTGGCTGCGGCGGTAACGGGTCTTGCCGGCCCTGAGGGCGACGGTTCGGCAACACCGGTAGGCACCGTATGGATTGCTGCTGCCCTGCGGGGCGAGGGAAGCGGGGCTTCGGTTTTCCGTTTTACCGGAGACCGGAATGCTGTCCGTTCCGCGGCCGCGGAAGAAGTAATCCGGGCATTGTTGGCTCGAATAAATGCAAAGTTCTGTCCGTAAAGCAATCGGCTTTATCGATAGACATTATCTAACAATCCATAGGTGGTTTATGAATGGCATTAGTCAGGAGGGGCAGAAAGCCCAGGATTCAAATGAGTGAAGAAATGTTGGATTTTGAACAGGAAAAAGAAGGAACTGCTCAATCAATGGCGGAATCGCAGGAAGAAAACGACTCCAAGGTTGTAGTCCGCGCTCACCGCAGTTCGGGGCGTCCCCGGCATTACGGTTCCCGGGAAGGAGGGGAAAGTCAGGTAGCGGCTTTCCAGGGTCAGGCGTCCCAGGCGATGCCTGCGGCGGCGGTTCATCAATCCGCAGTCTCGCCCATGTCCGCAATGCCGCCGGTGCATCTGCCTTCCATGCCGGATATCTACGGTCGTCCCGAGCCCCGGCCCGGTGAAGATTCCGGTAAACCCCGGCTGGTTATCAATGAATTGATTAGGCTCAACATGGTAGACCTCCGGGAGCTTGCCACGGCTTACAACATTTCCCATGAGGATATGGTAGCCCTCAAGAAGCAGGAGGTCGTCTTTTCGATTCTCAAGGCCCATACGGAACGGGGAGGCATTATCTATGCCTATGGTTCACTGGAAATCCTTCCTGACGGCTATGGTTTCCTGCGGAGTCCCCAGAATTCCTACCTTCCCGGCCCCGACGACATCTACATAAGCCCCAGCCAGATCCGGCTCTTTGCCCTTAAGACAGGGGATACGGTCTACGGCCAGATTCGCAGCCCCAAGGAAGGGGAACGTTTCTTCGCCATGCTCCGGGTGGAGACGGTAAACTACGACGATCCGACGGTGGCTCAGAACCGTATTCCGTTTGACAATCTTACCCCCCTGTACCCAAATCAGAAACTCGATCTGGAAACCATCACGGAGGGTGTGTCCGAGCGGATCATCAACCTCTTCTGCCCCATCGGTAAGGGCCAGCGGGCCCTGATAGTGGCGCCTCCCCGGACGGGAAAGACGATTATGATGCAGAAGATAGCCAACGCAATCACCAAAAATCATCCTGAGGTGTACCTTATCGTGCTCCTCATCGACGAGCGGCCCGAGGAAGTAACCGACATGGAACGGACTGTCCGGGCGGAGGTGATTTCTTCAACCTTTGATGAGCAGGCTACAAGGCATGTGCAGGTTACCGAAATGGTCCTGGAGAAGGCCAAACGCCTCGTTGAACACAAGAAAGATGTGGTGATCCTCCTTGACTCCATCACCCGGCTGGCCCGGGCCTACAACCAGACCGTGCCCACCAGCGGCAAGATCCTTTCAGGCGGCGTTGACTCCAATGCCCTCCATAAGCCCAAGCGTTTCTTCGGCGCGGCCAGGAATATTGAGGAAGGCGGCAGTCTTACGATTATTTCCACCGCGCTCATTGAGACCGGCAGCCGTATGGATGAAGTTATCTTTGAAGAGTTCAAGGGAACGGGCAACCTGGAAATCAACCTTGACCGGCGTATTTCCGACCGCAGACTCTTCCCGTCTATCAATATCAAGAAGTCGGGTACCCGGAAAGAGGAACTCCTCCTTTCCGAGAAAGAACTGCAGAAGATTTGGATACTCCGCAAGGTTATTAACCCCATGGACGATATCGAGATCATCGAACTCCTGGTTGACAAAATGAAGAAATCCAAGAATAATGAAGCATTCCTGAATTCGATGAATACCGGATCAGCGGGCATAGACTAAGGAATGCAGCATTCCTGAATTCAATGAATACCGGATCAGCGGGCATAGACTAAGGAATGAAGCATTCCTGAATTCGATGAACACCGGATCAGCGGGTATAGACTAAACGGAGTTTTTATGAGAGAAAAGATTCATCCCAGATACGAAATGACCAAAATCACCTGCGCCTGCGGGAATGTTATCGAGACCCGGTCTACCGCCAGGGATATTAAAGTGGAAATTTGTTCCGCCTGCCACCCCTTCTTTACCGGCAAGCAGAAACTCGTTGACACAGCCGGCCGGATCGAGCGCTTCAGAAGAAAGTACAATATCAAGGACTAAGCCAGGGCGGCGTTGATTTTTTCGATAAGAATATCCCGGGAAACAGGTTTTACAACAAAATCCTTTGCCCCGCAGCTTATGGCCCGGGTAAAAAATTTCTCGGTCGCGTAAGAGCTTACGAATATAACAGGAATATCGCGATAGTCCGGCGTCTGCCGTAGTTGTTCCATATACTCAAAGCCTGACACTTCGGGCATCTCAATATCCAGCAGAATCAGATCCACCCTGTTGATTTTCAGTATTCTTGAAGCCATTTCCGCCGATTTAGCAAGGTATACGTCGAAATCGTTTTCCAGCATTTTCCCCATCGCTTTAAGGCTGGGAATGATATCGTCAACCGCCAGTATAGCTTTTCTGGCTTCCATAATTTCCCTCCTGCAATAGCTGTGTTTTTACCGTTTGTGACAGGCTGTTCCGGTTTTCCAGGAAATCCTGCATGGCATCGTACTCAAGGCTATCCAGCTGCTCCCGCAGCCATACAACCAGATTTCCGCCGGAATCATACTCGTACTTTTCCAGTTCCGTCACAGCCTCTTCCATCAGTGCCAGTCTATACTGTTTGCAGGCTTCAAGGAGCCTGTCCAGAAGAGCGGGATCCGGCGCGGCGCGCTGTTTTTTATCCCTGTTTTTTCCGGTTTTTGCCAATACCTCATTCAGGCCGGAAATAAGGGTTTCCACCGTTGTAATGAGACCGCTGTTTTTCGCCTTGATCGTTTCGATATCTCCCGCCCTGGCCGCCGCCTCCATGGCCGCCGCGTAATTGCCCGCTTCATCCGCGCAGATACCATAGCTCGATCCCTTAAGTCCATGCACGGCTATAGTATATTGATCCGGAGCTTCTTCGGAAAAAACGCGGATCTTCTCAAGCAGGGACGGTGTATGAACGCAATAGGAACGGATAATTTCAAGAAAAGCGGCATCGTTGCTATACCGTTTTTTCCCCTCCGCAAGATCGATCCCCGGCACAGAGAGGCCGCCGAACAGATCAGGCGGGGCGGCTCCGTGTTCTTCCTTCCCGGCCGCTTTTTCCGATTCCGCCCGATCCAGGGTTTCCCGTGTTTGTTTGTTCCGTATCCAGACATTCAGCGCCGCGTCTAACCGGAAGATATCAATAGGTTTGGTGATGTACGCGTTAAAGCCCCGGGAGAGGAACAGTTCCTCGTTTCCTTTTATAGCGTTTGCCGTTAAGGCAATAATCGGCACGGTTCGGGCATAGACGGATCCTATTTCATTCCGGATAATCCTGACCGCCTCGATGCCGTCCATCCCGGGCATCATGTAATCCATAAATATCAGGTCGTATTTTTCTGTCCCCGGTTTGGCCTCCACGGCCCGGATTTTCTCTATCGCTTCACTGCCGCCGGAGGCGCAGTCAATGGCAAGGCCGTAGGGTAGCAGCAGGCCCCTGGCAACATCCAGATTGGTTTCTATATCGTCCACGACAAGAACCCTGCCGTAGGGCATATAGGATCGGATAAGGTTCCTGTCCCGGTCAGGCTCTAAATTCCCCTCATCGATCCTGGAAATATTCATAACATCATTGATGATGCCCAGCAGGGCGGAACCGGACCTGTAAATTTTTTCCAGATTCGCACGGGTATCTTCGGCTGTGTCCTTTTGCAGCTCTATTTCGGAAAGGCCGATGATCGCGTTTAAGGGTGTGCGAATCTCGTGGCTCATGGCAGCGAGGACACTGCTCTTCGCCTCCGAAGCGGCCCTGGCCGCCAGTGTCTGCGCCTCCATTTCGCGGCTGTGCCTGCCGGCTTCCAGGGCTTTTTTTTCGGCGTCCTTTTGACTCCGCAGATCCCGGGCATA
>JAISCR010000061.1 GCA_031265435.1 Treponema sp. | reverse complement strand
CCTGGGCGACGAGTTTCTGGGACGAATAAGGGTTTTAATCCCCGCCGGGAACAGATCCGGCGGGGATTAAAAGGGAATCAAACAAAGCCCGGCGGCGCCGGGTAAAATATGGAGCGTATCATGAGAAAGACACTTAAAATTATTGCCTTGTGTTTAATATGTCCGGCTGTTCTTGCCTTCTTTTCCGTCTGTAAGGAGCTCATTAACACCTATGTCGCGGATCAGATAAACGAAAAGGACCCCCTGGAGGATGACTCAGGCTGGGAACCGGTGAAAGACAAATCCTATCTCGTACAGATAGGCACGGGCAAACTCAGATCCAAAGGTAAAGCCGCGGAGGGGGCAAATACCTATTACCTGGACGCGGAGAACGGCAACGACGCCAACGACGGCCTCAGTCCCAAGAGGCCCTGGAAATCCTTCAAGAACGTAAACGCAAAAATCTTCCAGCCCGGCGACCACATACTCCTGGAAGCGGACAGCGTCTGGAACGGCGAAAGCGTTACCACGGGAAATTATCTCACCCTTCTGAACAGCGACAAGGTAGGCATGCTCTGGCCCAAGGGGAACGGCGGGGAGGGGAAGCCCATTGTCATCGACCTTTATGACATAGACGACTTTAACGCGGCCACGCCCGTAGTATCCTGGAGCGCCAACAAGCGGCCAGTCATCAACGGGAACGGCACGCCCTCCAGCAGCAGCGAATCTCCCTACGCCCCCTCCGCCGCAATCTACCTGGAGGCGCAGAGCTACTGGGAAATCTATAATATGGAATGTACCAATACCTTTGCAAACCCCATCTCCAACCCCAACCACTGGTACGATATGGAGGTACGCAAGGGCCTCGTGGGTATCCTGGCCGGGGGGGTTCCCGGCAGTGATGCCACCAACAATTTAAACCATATCGTGATCAAGAACTGCTATGTCCACGATGTGCAGTCCGAAAGTACCAATAACAAGCCTAAAGGTTCGTATTATCTTTCAAGTTATTTTGGCGGCGACCACGATGCGTCTAAAGCAGTAGGGGGCATCCTCGTAAACGTCACCTCTTACGACGGGATATGGCTTGAGGGGAATATCATTAAAAGGGTAGGCCTTGAAGGCTTGAGAACCGCCGCACGGAACAACAAAAACGTCTATGTCCGGGGAAATTATATTGAGACGATCGCCGGAGACGGCATTGTCCTTTCTTCTGTTACCGGAGGCGATGCCCTGGTAGAAAACAACATCATCAAAGATTCCTGCGCGGCCCCGAATACGAACACCGCCAACTATGCGGCCTGCTGGGCCTACATAGTCAACAACGGCCTCTTTCAGTACAACGAGGCATACGGCACTCTTTACGGCTATCTGGACGGCGAAGCCTGGGACATTGACAATAGCTGCGACAAGGTGATCTATCAATACAACTACAGCCACCACAACTCGGGGGGTACTATTCTCTTTATGTCCGGCATCAGTAACGGTGTGTTCCGTTACAACATCAGCGCCAATGACGCTGGTGGCAGCCGTTACATGGCTACTGTTGCGGATAGTCCGGGAGCCAATCCGGTGGACACAAATGCCAATTCATACACAGCATGGTTAAACGGCCAGACCACATTCCACTACACGAATGCTACAACCAGCGCTTCAGCCAGTATACCCCTTATCTATAACAATACCTTCTATGTTGGGGATGGTGTTACCTGCGGTATTTTTGGGCATAACGATGGAAATGGGACTACATCGCTCAACAGATATGTGCGGTTTTACAACAACATCTTCGTAAAGGCCGGTTCCGGCACAGTCTACCTGAGCTATAATTCTATGAGATCAGGTAATGGGAATGGACATATACTTAACGAACCGGGTGGCTTCAAGAATAACCTCTTCTGGGGCTATGACACCGACCCGGGCACAGGGGTCTACACTAAATTTCACTATGGGCCAGGGGGTTCGGCTCTAGCGAAACTGTTTGCGACCAACGGTAACAAGTGGCAAAACCCGGGCCTCAAGATCCAGCAGCCCGGTAATGTTACGGAGTTGAGAACACAGCGGGATACCGTGTTCACTGACTTTGCCGATCCCGAAGCCCTGAAAACCTTTACCAACACGGCAAGACTGAGGACCCGGGCGGCTCTCTTTAGCCCCGTGAGCGCTTCAACGGTTCGGGGAGGCATGGAAATTCCTTCAGGAGGGGGCAGCGTGGTAGACGGCGCCTGGGACGGTAACAGGATCACGGAGGATATATTCGGCGCCGTGGTTACCCCCGCCGCTCCACCCATCGGCGCGGCGGTTGGCCCCTATAACCAATAACACACAGACAATATGCAAGCAGGAGAAATATTATGAAGAAAATAGCGTGTATCTTCTTATTGGCGGCCCTTGGTTTTGGAACCGCCTTTGCGGACGGACCCTTTAGTGTAACACTGGATGCCATAGTTGACGCCTTCTATGTCAGAAGTTTCGGCGGCGACTATGCCGAAAAAACTCCGGCTCTTCCCGGGAGCCCTTTCAAGTATCAGGGAGACGGCGACATCCGATCCTTCACCGCTTCCGTGTTTGACGACAACCTCAATGCCCGGGTCAAGTTTGATTACTCCAACGAGGTCTTCGGCGGCATCCTGCAGCTCCGGGCGGAGAGCGGGACCGCCGCTCTCGGGGATTGGGAAGCATGGCTGCGACTGGGAAAATACATAAGGGTTTTAACCGGTAACATGGGCCAGCGGGGACAAGTTGAGCAGTACAAGAATTTTGACGATTTCTTGAGAACCAGGGTCGATTACTTTGGTGTTTTTCTGCCTGTCTGGAAGACGAATCCTCCTCTTGTTATGGGGAATAATTTTGACCCAACGGCCAACTTCCCCTACGGCTACATTGCACCCAATGACAATTACGGTTACGCGGAACTGATGGGAACCGATACCAACGATCTGTTCATGCCCGCGGGATCGGTATCCCGGCAGACTATGGGTGTTCTGCTTGATTTAAGCTACGCGCCCGTAACCCTTTCCGCGTCTGCCGGCGGCCTGTTCCAAAGCCGGTCCCGGCCCTTTAAGACTCCCTGGGCCACAGGAGGAAGCGGGACCACATTAAGCGACTGGGACACCACCTATGATCCGGCCTATAATTCGGGGATAAATTTCGCCATCCGGGCGGAAGGCGCCAGAATTCTGGACATGGTAACGGCAGCGGCGGTTTATAAGTACGCGGCTTCCTCACTGGAAAAGCTGACTGCGGAAAACAAGGATAATATTATCAAAGAAAAAATAGGGAACCACGCCTTTGGCCTCTATGTCAACGTAACGTATCCTGTATATAGCCTCGGGATTTCGGTGGGTTATTCCGGTCTGCTCAAAACCCAGGAAAACCCGAAATACAAGGACACGGTCATTAAAGATACAATCGGGGAAGACGCAAACACCCATTACCTGTCGGTGTACAAGGAAGTGGTGTATCCTTATTACAGCGGCATAGATATCCGGGTCGTTTATACGGGCCTTAAAAATCTTACCCTGACTTGCAACAACAACATCAGTTTCGCAAAAATTTACGGGACAAAAAACCGGGAAGAAACGTTCACCTGCGGCTGGGCTTATTCGGGAAGGCTTAACGAAGCGGATGACGGCAACCCTGCCACTCCCTACGTAGTTCCTTTCCGTTCCGAAAGCTATGTCGGCCTTTACAACGCCCTGGGCGCAAACTACAAGATAACCGAAGTTCTGGCAGTGGATCTTCAACTGGCCAACCGGCTTGCGGTTTTTTCCTTCCGGTGGGAGCATAATCCTCTCCGTTCCGTAACCAATTCCTTCGGGGTATATGCCGGGGCCTCATATACGGTCTACCAAAGAGGCAGTTTCCACGCCAGCATCCGGGGCGGCCTGGATCTCAAGTGGAATAGTTATTCTTATCAGGAAGATTCCGCTTTAAGGAACGTCCATCATGCGGGCTATCTGGACTTTGGTATTCCTGTAGCGCTTAAAGTGGTTTTCTAGCCTCTTGGTAATCGATCCCGCCGGTTCTTCATTCCGGCGGGATCACTTTGTTAGAAGCGGTTATTTTCCGGTAAACCTTAGCCCCACAACGCCGGAAAGATCTTTCCCGCGTTTCCTGAGCCTCAGCCGGTAGAGTTCATCCCTCTTCCAGTCGCCGCGCAGCTTGGAATCTTCAAGGAAGCGGG
>JAISCR010000190.1 GCA_031265435.1 Treponema sp. | reverse complement strand
CGCCGGAACTACTCCGGGGCAGCCTTTCAAGCTGTACCGGAGGAACCGGGTCAGGCTCACCGGGCCAAAAAAGTTCATCCGGCGAAACCGGAATATCCCCAAAGGTCCCGGCAAGGGCTTCGGCCTCCGCCTGATCGCCTTTACGTCTGCCTTTTACCGGCCATACTATCACAAAAAGACAAAAAAGTAGTATCAAAATCAGCGTTCCGGCCCCAATGAAACCTGTTTTTGGATTGTTTTGCAGTATTTCCCGGAGCTTGAACCCGCGAAGAGACCCCAGTGTGGTTTTGATCTTTTTCCGCAGTACCCCGAAAAATCCCATGTCTTTATTATATCGCAAAGTCCCGTCTCTGCCAGCGGGGGACAGAGCTTAAAGCAATTGCAAAATATTTATTTTCTGGTATTATATAACTATGGAAGTGGAAATTAATCCCCGGGGAAATGGAGCCTGTCCGCTCTGTAATTTGAATGGAACCTGCAGGGTTCAAAATACCCTCTTCAAGGCCATGGAGGCTTTTTCAAACAAGGATAACCCCATGGAACTGGTGGTATATTCCTGCCCTCAATTTCGGGAGAAAATCTAAAGGTGAACGACCGGCTAAGTTCTCTGCTCCGCCGTTACGAGGAACTGGGCGCCCTGATACAGAGCCCGGATATTGTAAAGGATCAGCATAAATACCGCAGTTTAATGAAAGAATACTCCCGGCTTTCCGAGCTTGCCTCTGTTCAAACAGAAATAGAACGGTTTATGGATCAGATTGAAGACGCCAGGGCGCTGGTCCAGAGTGAAAAAGACAGCGAAATGCGGGAACTTGCCAGGGAAGAACTCAGGGAACTCCAGGCAAAACGGGACGCCGCCGAAGACCATCTGAAACTGCTTCTCATCCCCAAAGATCCTCTGGATGAAAAAAACATCATCATGGAAATCCGGGCGGGAACCGGCGGCGATGAGGCCGCCCTTTTCGCGTCTGATCTTTTCAGAATGTACGCCCGTTATGCCGAGACTATGGGCTGGAAGTTTGAAATTATGAATTCCAACGAAACTGAGCTGGGGGGGTACAAGGAAATAGTCTTTGCCATCAATGGCAGCAGCATATACGAAAATTTCCGCTACGAATCAGGAGTGCACCGGGTGCAGCGGGTACCGGCGACCGAAAATTCAGGCCGTATTCATACCTCCGCCGTTACCGTAGCGGTGCTTCCCGAAGCTGATGAGACGGAAATCACCATACGCCAGGAAGATTTACGGATAGATGTCATGCGGGCAGGAGGCCCCGGCGGGCAGTGCGTCAACACCACGGATTCGGCGGTACGGATAACCCACCTCCCCACAGGACTAACCGTTCATTGCCAGGATGAAAAGAGCCAGATAAAAAACCGCGCCAAGGCCATGCGTATACTCCGGGCCAGGATTTATGAGATGGAAGAAGCAAAAGCCCACGCTGAAAGAGCGGAGGCCCGAAAAAACCAGGTGGGATCAGGAGACCGCTCCGAGCGCATCAGAACCTATAATTTCCCCCAGAACCGCCTTACCGACCACCGGATAAACCTTACCCTCTACAAACTTGATTTGATCATGCAGGGGGATATCCAGGAACTTCTGGATACCCTCAAAATGTACGCCCGGGAAGAAATGCTTAAAACAAAACCCGAACCAGTTCTCACATGACCTGGGGAGAAATCCTAACCCAGGGAACCAGATGGCTCAAACAAGCCGGCATTGCTTCACCAAATCTTGACGCCTCATTGCTTTTAGCCCATATCCTTGGCATCAGCCGGGAATATCTGTTTATTCATGGGGACAGAGCTTTAAACCCGGATGAAATTTCCCGCTTTTTCGGCCTTATTTCCAGGCGTATTGCCGGAGAGAGCATAGCATACTTAACAGGCTATAAGGAATTTTGGGGGCTTTCTTTTCAGGTAAGCCCCGCGGTACTGGTTCCCCGGCCGGATACGGAAATACTTGTGGAGGCGGTTCTTTCATTTCTATGGGGACAGAGCTTATATGAGGGACAGAGCTCAGAAAAATTCCGGCAAACAATGGCTGACAAGGTATTTCCGGGAGACAGAGCTTCCGGCAGCCGTTCCCTCTTGGACCTCTGTACTGGTTCAGGCGCCGTGGCAATAGCCCTTAAAAGCTCCTGTCCCGGTCTGGAGGTCTCCGCCGCTGATATTTCCGCCTCTGCCCTGGAAATAGCCCGTACCAATGCCCTGAGGCTCCTCTCCGGGGGACAGAGCTTACATGAGGGACAGAGCATCTCATTCTACCTCAGCGACCTGTATGACAATATACCGGGAGTTTTCGATATTATTGTATCCAATCCCCCCTACATACCCAGTGAGACTCTGGCAGACCTGCCTAAGGAAGTACAAAGGGAGCCCCGTATAGCCCTTGACGGAGGCAGGGACGGCCTCGAACTGATTGAAAAGATTATTTCAGGGGGAAGAAGGCGGCTTACATCAGGAGGCAGGCTTTTTCTTGAAGCGGACCCTGGACAAATGGCCGCTATTGCCCTGATACTCGAAAAAGAAAGGTTTCAAAGTATACTGATATATAAAGATCTGGCAGGTCTGGAACGGGTCATCTCCGGTAAAAGCAATGGATAAGCATAGCGCTGAGTTCAGCGATAAAATACAGCTATATGAACCCAGGGAGAGAGAGCGCATCAATAGCGCGCTCCTCTGGGCCGAAGAAGTACTTCCCGGCCAGGAACGTTCCTCCGGAGAGCCAGCGATAGTCCATCCCGTTGCGGTCGCGGCCATTCTGATGGAACTCAAACTTGATTCCGACACAATATGCGCCGCCCTGCTCCATGGTACGCTCGGCGCCGATACAAGCTCTGTCCCTAAAGAACCCAATGCCGCGGAAGCCAAAGCCGCCAAAGAACTTCTGGCCGGACGATTCGGAAAAACCGTGGCTGACCTTGTAGAAGGGGTCGCCGAAATTTCCGGTCTTTCGGCCACCAGCAAGACCATCCAGGAAGCTGAAAATATACGAAAAATGCTCTTTGCCATGGTCAGGGATATCCGGGTCATTCTTATCAAGCTGGCGGACAAGCTCCACACTATGCGCACCCTTGACCATCTTTCGCCGGAAGAGCGCAAGGCAAGGGCCCGGGACTGCCTTGATATTTACGCGCCCCTGGCCGACAGGCTCGGCATATCTTCACTCAAGGACGAACTGGAAGACCTGTCCCTGAAACAGCTTAACCGGGAGGCGTATAACCAGATCAAGGAAATCGTGTCCCTTAAACGGGGAGAGCGGACCCTTTTTCTCGACAGGATCAGCGCTTCCATCACCGGAGAAGCAAGGGCGGCGGGCATTGCCATTGAAGTTACAAGCCGGGCAAAGCACTTCCATTCAATCTACCGGAAAATGAGAAAACGAAACAAATCAGCCGGTGATCTCTATGACCTTTTCGGCATACGCATATTATGCGACAGCGTTGAAAACTGCTACACTCTCCTTGGCATAGTACACCGGCTCTGGAAGCCCATAGACGGCCGTTTCAAGGACTACATCGCCATGCCCAAGGCCAACGGCTATCAAAGCCTTCACACCACGGTAATGGCCCGCGCGGGCGGCGGGCAAAGCCCCGGCGCTCCGGTTTCCCCGGAAAACACTGCCCCTTCGGAAAACCGGGACACTGACGGCAAACTCCTCGAAATACAGATACGGACCTTTGCGATGCACGAGACCGCCGAATACGGCGTGGCAAGCCACTGGCTTTATAAAAAGGGCGAAAAACCCGCCGGGCATGAAAATCTTTCCATAGTCAGCCGCCTTAAAAACTGGAAGCTCTCTGACAGTGAACTTTCCGGGAACAGGGGAAATTCCGTTTCCTTTCTTGAAGATATCAAGCGGGAAATCCTCAAGGATTCCATCTATGTCTTTACTCCCCAGGGCAAGGTCATAGAACTTCCCGCCGGGGCAACGGCCATAGACTTTGCCTACCATATCCATTCCGCCATAGGAGACCGGTGCATGGGCGCGAGGGCGGACGGAGCCATCATTCCCCTCGGCAGGGAACTCAGGAATACCCAGGTCGTGGAAATACTCACCGCCTCCAATGCCCATCCCAATATAAACTGGCTCCGCATCGCAAAGACATCCAAGGCCAGAAGCAAGATACGCGCCTGGCTGCAACGGAACGACGATTCGGCCATCACCGAAAAAAACGCAGTCGTTAAGCGCAAGGAAATCCCCGAAGCGCCCATAGCCGCAAAGGAAGAAGAAGCTCCCATCCAGCACCTGGTCCAGCAGCATCCCCTCGACGCCCATATACTGCAGGTCAGAGTCGGAAACGAAAAGAACATGATGATACGTTTTGCCCGATGCTGCCGCCCTATCACCGGCGACCCCATCATAGGCTATGTCTCCCGGGGCAGGGGCATCATTGTACACCGGAAGAACTGCGGCAATCTGAAAAACATTCCCGACTTTGCCGAACGGAAAATACCCGTGGAATGGGAAGCCGCCCTCCTGGTCAGACGTTTCAAAGTTGAGGCAAAGCGCTCCCTCGACCTCTTCTCCGAAATTGAAGGAGCGGTGCGGAAAAACCAGGGCCACCTCATCGAAGGCCGGCTCGAAGAAACCGGCCCCCGCCATCTCACCGGGTTTTTCACCATGCAGATCGAACAGAAAGACGACCTCAAAAAAGTTTTAAAGAATATACGAAGCATTCCCTCGGTGTTCAGCATACAATCGCTGTAGCCGCCGGACAGGAGCCGCGCCTAAAAGCCGGTTTCTTTGGCCAGGACGGCAAAAAATTTTCTGGCCGCGGCAAGCAGTTTCCGGTTGACGGATACGCGGATATCCTGTTTCAGGAGGCCCAGAACAATTTCCAAGTCCCCGGCCATTCTTTCAACCAGATCGTAACTGCCCTTCCGCATGGCCCAGTCAAAGACCGTTCCCCTGGTATGACAAAGAATCAGGCGGGAAGCGGTTTCACCGTCCCAGGCACTGTGCAGTTCGCCTGCCTTGAGGGCACGGATTACCAGGTCGTGTATATTCCTGTTCAGCATATCCGATTCGCTGGGTATGCCCGCGTTATTGACGCTGAGATGAATCCGGTACCACTGGGTTACGATTTTATGCCCTACCTCGGCAGAATAACAGGCGTGGAGGTACTCGGTCATGCGTATGGCGTCCAGATTGGAAACGGCGGGAAGGTTCCTGACAGCCCGGTCTATGAGCCGGTCAAACAGGGCATAGTCGCCCCGGAGTACATCTTCCTTGGAGCCGTAGTAATTATAAAAAAGCCCGGCCGATACGCCGGCGTTACTGCACAACTGCTCAATGGTAACTTTTTCGTAATCATGCTTCTGCCAGAGCCTGATGGCCGAGTTGTGTATTTTCTTTTTGGATTCCCTTGCCTGTATCTGGCGC
>JAISCR010000158.1 GCA_031265435.1 Treponema sp. | reverse complement strand
CGAGTTTCAGTCGCAAGCTTTAGATTGCTTTAGCAAAAGGACATTTAAGGAGGCTTTAGCCTCAAAGCGGCTTTCAGCCGCTACAAAAACCCACCGCCTTTAGGCGGTGGTCGTTTAGTCCGTATTGTTATTCCGCTTTCCACCCCGGTACTGGCGGCTATAGCCCTTTTTACCGTGGTGGGCCACTGGAACTCGTATTTTGACTCAATGATGTACACAAGCTCTCCGGCGCTGCAGACCATTCAGTATTACCTTAAAAAGGTGATAACAGATCCGTCCATGACAACCAGCATGGGAAGTTCGGCAGTGATGCAGCTGCCGGAAATTGCCCGGCGTATTACGCCACAGACTTTAAAGCTGGCAGCAATGGCGGTAACCGCGTTGCCTGTCATGTTGATATACCCTTTCCTGCAGAAATATTTTGTTAAAGGAATGATGATCGGTTCTGTCAAAGGATAAAAGGCTAAAAAGGATTCAAGTCCTTTTAAAAGGATTTAATTTTTTGGTTTGGAGGATATCATGAAGAAAACGGTATTGTTTTTAGCGGTAATGGCGCTTTGTGTGTCATTTGTTTTTGGCGGAGGCGGCAGACAGTCAGGCGCCGCATCGGGAGGCGCTACGCAGCCAACGGTTAAGGCAAGCGCCGACAATCCCAGCTGGAGTCAGAACAAAACGCCATATACGGCCACCTGGTTTGTTTCGTTTGACTGGTACAGTAAGGTGTTCAATCCACAGGTGAATCTGTGGGATAAGGCCCTCGTAGACAACTCAGGGATCTCGATTGAGTTTTCCGTGGGTAACTACGAAAAACTCAATATGCTTATCGCCACCAACGCCCTGCCGGACATTGTAACCATGGACGCTGTTGCCTCACAGCGTAACCTGCTTGAGGACGGTGGCGTTCTTCTGGATTTGGAGGACCTTGCGGCAAAATACGCTCCGGACTTGAACATTCCCCGGTCCATGAAAGACTGGTACCGCGCCGGCGATGGCAAATGGTATTCCATCGCCAATTTCTACTACGGCCCCGAACGGACAAACCCAGCATACGGTGGCTATTACGCGACCCATCAGCTTAACTACGCCCGTCAAGATATTCTGGATCAGATCGGTATGAAGCTCAGTGACCTTGAAACAAAGGCAGGTTTCCTCAATGCGCTCAGAGTGGTACGGGACAAGAAAATTCAGTACAACGGCAGAACGGTTATTCCTTATATCGGCGGTATCCCCGAATACTTGGCCCCGCAGTTCGGTGCGACGCTTGAAGACGCCAGCGGTAATCTGGTCAACATAAGGCGGATTCCGGAATTCCTTGAAGCCTTGCTCTTCCTTAATACCTGCTACAACGAAAACCTCATTACCGATGAGCAGTTTACAGAAAACTCTACACAGCGGGACACCAGGGTTGCCGCGGGTTACTTCTTTGCCTATACAGGCTGGACAGTTGTGGAGAATCCCCGTAAAGCCCTTTACAGCGCCGATCCCAACGCGAAAATATTTTACGCCGGGGTAATGAAAGGCGATGCCGGTAAACCCCCAATTCTCGAAGGGGTAAACTGCGGTGGCTGGACTACCACATCGATCACCAAAAACGCCAGGAATCCGGCTAAGTGCATTCAACTTATGGCCTATCTGTCCACAGAGAAAGACACCCTTGACGCCAGGTACGGCTACAACGGCTATGATATCAGAAACGGTAAGGCGTATCAGAAAAAATCTATTGCCGATGAACTTGCCGCGAATTATGACGCCGCTATGGCCAAGTATATGAGCGATGTCGGCTGGCTGCAGGACTGGAATATCATCCAGAAATATACGCCCAGGGATCTTAACGATCTGTATTATGACATTGACCACTATGACCAGGAACGCGATTCGCGATACCCGATTTATGACAACAAGGCTTTTGTATTTGTGAATCCGCCGGACGGGACAGATCTTGCCGTAACCAAGGTCAAAATCGATGATTACTGGACACAGGCTATACCGCGTATTGTAATGGCGGCTAACGCCAATGAATGCAGAAGGCTCTACAACGAGGCCATAGCCCAGGCCGAATCATTGGGTTGGAAAGAACTTGAAGCTTATCAAAATGCCGAATTCAAAAAGAACAAGACAAAGCTCGGTCAAACCAGGGCTTGGCCCCGGTAAATGAACTGAATCCGGATTAACGGCGGATTGAACGGGATTGTTTGATCCGCTTTTTTTTAACTAAAGGGAGACAGGCTGTATGGAACGGGTAGTTTTACAGGCGAATCAGAATTGGCGTTTTTTTCGGGGCTCGCCGCCGACGGGCAGGCGTGATCCTGTATCAAAATCGGCGGCAAAAAATCCGTGGGACAGCGAATATGATGATTCACTGTGGGAGGTGGTAACACTTCCCCATACCGTTCGTACAGAGCCTCTTATGGCGTCCGGGTGTACAAATTACCAGGGTGAAGCATGGTACCGCAGACGTTTTACCCTGCTTGAAGAACTGGCCGGACGCGACCTTCTTTTTGAATTCGAGGCGGCTATGCAGCGCGCCGATGCCTGGCTTGACGGCGAGCCCCTGGGTTTTGCCGAAGGCGGCTTTTTGCCCATAGCGTTTGACCTTTCAGGCAAGGCCGCCCCGGAGGTGGAGCACACAATCGCGATAAGGGTGGACAACAGCAACATGGACGATGTTCCGCCGGGGAAGCCGCAGGGAGCGCTGGACTTCAGTTATTTCGGCGGTCTTTACCGCGATGCCCGTTTATACGCCGCAGGAAAACTGCGTTTTTCAAACGCCGTTCATGAGGGGAAACCGGCATCGGGCGGCCTTTATGTTACTTACCCAAAGGCAAACGCGGAAGAAGCGGTTGTCCGCTCAAAAGTCCATATTCTGAATCATACCGGAAAAGCCATGCATGGAAATATTATACGTGTAGCGCTTGAAAATATCGATGGTATTGTCAGGGGTGAGTCTTCCTTCAATGTTGAAGCGGGAAGCGACGCTGAAGTTATCATCGATCTTGTTGTGAAAAAACCCAGGCTATGGCATCCCTATCATCCGGAATTGTACAGGCTTACCGCGTATATTTTTTCCGGGAACGGTGAAAAACTTGATGAAATTTCGGAGCGTATCGGCATACGGACGATCCGCTTTGCGCCGGATGGTTTTTATATTAACGGCGAAAAACTTTTTTTGAACGGCGCAAACAGACACCAGGAATATGCGTATACGGGTTTTGCCCTGCCTGATTCGCTTCAGAAACGAGATGCGGCGCTTCTTCGCAAGGCCGGCATGATACTGATACGGACAGCCCATTATCCGCAAGATCGTGCTTTTATGGACGCGTGTGATGAGCTTGGAATGTTGTGCATTATTCCGACTCCCGGCTGGCAGATACATCCGGCGAGCGTCAAGTTTGATCTTGCCAGTTATGAAAACACCCGCCGCCTTATTCGCTATAATAGAAATCATCCGAGTGCCGCGCTGTGGGAACCGATCCTTAACGAAACGGATTACCCTGAGTATTTTGCCAAAAAACAGCTTGAAATTGTCCGCGAAGAGACGGTTGATGGAAACATCTGGTGCGCCTGCGACAGTCATTACGCATATTCCGACAGGTATCCGGTTAATTACAGTTTTATGGGCGCCACTTCCGGTAAACCCTATGTAATCCGAGAATACGGAGATAATTACACCGAACAGTTCGGCCCCATGGGTACACTGCGGAGGGTACGTCGTAGCGGGCATACCGGTTTTTACCTTGGCGGAGAGCGGGCTATGATCCGTTCGGCTCAGGAACGTTTTGAGGATTATTACGTCATACGTTCCCTGCCCGGCCTCTCTGGCGCGTCCATGTGGGCCGGCATCGATCACAACCGCGGTTATGAGGAAAACGAGGCGGCGGTCGGCATGCTTGATTTTCTGCGCCTGCCCAAGTTCTCGTATTATATTTATGAGGCTCAGCAGGACATAAGCCAGGCCGGTCCCAAGTGTTTTATCGCGAATTATTGGACCGGCAATTCACCGGTAGATGTCACCGTATACACTAATGCCCAGGCTGTCCGGCTTTTGCTTAACGGAAGGGAGATAGCGGTGCTTTCCGTAAAAGAAGGCTGGAAAAACACGGAAATTCTTTTCAACAAAATTTTAACGCGGCATAAGGGTGATATCACAGTTACCCATGAAAACATACCCGAAGGTGTACATCCTCCCCTGACCTTTAAGAATATCCCGTTCGAGCCGGGTGAGCTTACGGCGGAGGCCCTTGTTGACGGGGGCAGGGTCGTCGCAAGCTATACGGTGCGGACTCCCGGCCCGCCCAAAAAAATATCCCTTGTGCCGCAGTGGGCGGGAACCAATAAATGGACGGCGGACGGTTCCGATCTGCTTATGGTGCATGTAAGCGCCATAGACGCAAACGGAACAACGATTCCGGACTTTGAAAACGAAACGCGCTTTTCCATAAAAGGCTGCGCGGAAATTGTAGGCGACGGCGAGGGATGGACGCACGCAAACCCGGTACGCCTTGAAGCCGGTATGTCGGGAGTTCTTCTACGTGCGGGAAAAGAAGCCGGCGCCGTTATCCTTCGCGCTGAAACCGAAGGCCTTGAGTCGGCGGAAATTGTATTGAATACAACTCCGTACAAGGCGGATGTTCTTGCCTCGCCGGAACTCATCGTGCCGGTCAAAAGGCCCGAATACCCGTGCGACCGGAAGAAACATTTTTCGCCGCTTATTCAGCTTCGGTTTGAGCCCTGGTACCGTTTCAATCTGGCTCTCGGAAAGGAAGCATCGGCATCGTCCTCATCTCCGGGCTATCCGCCGGAAAATGCCGTCACGGGAAAAATCGGCGAACCGTGGATGGCCGCCGATTCCTCAACGCCACAGTGGTGGCAGTGCGATCTTGGCGAGGCAAAACAGATTTTCGGTACAACAATATTCTGGCAGGATGACGGATTGTGGTATGACTACACCGTCCAGGTGTCCAATGAGGGAAAAGTCTGGGATACATTGGCATCAGGGCATTCTTCGGGGCAATCCCATGTTCCTGATTATTTTGCCTCACCTGCGAACAAACGCTACCTCAGAGTAAATGTTGAAGGTGTTTCGGGGAATAAACCCGCGGGTATTTACCTGGTTGAACTCCACGGCAGACTCGAATAAAGAAGCCTCTGTTATATACCTCCCTCCTGTTGCGCCAAGGTGGTATGTATTATTAAACCGCTACCGGTTTCATTATCCTGTGAGGACGCCCTTTTTTACTTGAGGTTTGTGTGTGTAGGATAATAATTTTGCGCTGTTCCTTTTACAGACTTGGCGTAGGTGGAAGGGGTGATGTGCCTGGTTTTTTTGTATAGACGCGAAAAATACAGAGGGTCTTCGTAGCCTATTCTGTAAACCGCTTCGGAAATGGAAAGCGACGGTTCAGTGGATACAAGCGTCTCGAACCGCCTTATACGTTTCAGTAAGCATAATTGCTTAAAGCTCATGTTGTAATATTTTTTGATTGTATGCTGAATTGTCGAACGGCATCGCCCAATATCATCAGCCAGTTCGTCAAGGGAAAAAGGTTCCGCCAGGTGTCCCTCCAGCCATTGCGAAATTTTTTCGACCAGATCGGGACGCCGGATATTGATGAATTTCTGCATTACGATAAAGTTGACCAGCACGGAAAACAGATCAATTATGTTCTTGGTAAACGTTTCATCATAATATGGCAGTTCGAGCCAGGCTTCTTTGATATCTTTTTTGTTAACACCGGCTTTTTCACACTGGGCAATGATTCCCGGCGGTATGCCCGATTCGTCCCTGTCGGCGTTTCCGGATCTGAACTGCCCAATCTGGGCGTAACCGATGCAGTTGGCGTCAATTTTAATCGGCATGATCGCTTCGCAAAGACCGGCATGGCAAAAATAAACTAGGGGGCGATCCATTTTTTCACTACGCCGGGCTGCGGATCGGTCTGAATTGAGACATTGCGGGAGAAGACATAAATTTTCCCTTACGCAGGTGCAGAACCGCGTAATCGGTGCGCCGTAAACATAGCACTCGGTCTCGTTTGAGCTTATTGAAAACCTCATGTTAAAACAGGCGGAAAAACTTTTGACCAGATGATTTACTTCATCATCATAATAAATTCCGTTCTTTCCAAACATGGATTGATGTTATACCCGAATTGCACATTTGTCTATATACGTATACAGCTAAAACCGATTGCCACCCGCTGGAATTAGCCTTTCATTCGTGTTATGATAAAACCATGAAGCTTTCTCTCCCTGTCCGGGCTTTTATCGTGGGTTTTGTCTTGTGTACGGCGCCGTTTTTTACCGTGGCCGCCCAGGATGCGGCTGTGGAGGGAACGGATGCCCAAATACCGGCCGCGCCTGAATCCGAAGCCCCCGCGCCGGAAGCCTCTGCCCCTGAAACTGCGGAGGGAAGCGTTCTTCCCGAAACAGAAGATGCGGAGACGCCTGAAGCCGGCATGGAAGAGACGGAGGCCCTTGAAGCCGAAACAGAAGATGAGGAGACGCTTGAAGCCGGTACGGAAGACGCGGAGGCCCTTGAAGGCGGCACGGACGAGACTGAAGTTTCAGACGCGGAGAGTGCCGAAGATGCCCTGACCGGTACAGCCTGGTTTTTGGATCGGTTCTCCTGGACCTTCGGCGGTTCGATCCTTATATTCCCCGAAGATAACGGGTTGAAGGGAGATCCCATGCCGGTTCTCCCGGTTCCCTCTCTCTCCGCGGCCTTCCGTATCTGGGGGCCGATCTATACGGAACTTTCCCTGGATGTATACTACACCCATTACGGCTACGATTTTGAACTGAACCGGGCGGTGCCCTACGCCATCGAAAACCGTTCCGCGCAGGTGTGGGGCTTCCTCACAGGACTCGGCGCCCAGGGCCGCTTCAAACTTCCCAAAGGCTTCGTACTCAGGGGTACCGGAGGCTTCGCGGCGGATCTGCGGATCATCGCAATAGCCGGAGATCTCAACGATGTGGATTTTACCGGAGACGAGAAAGATCCCGGGGTACAGACCGACGCAATAAAGGATTATTTCTGGAGCGAAGGCCGCTGGCTTTTCCCCTTCCTCGGGGTTGGCTTTGACTTCCCCGCAAGCAGCAAATTCCTCGTGGGCCTCGACGGCCGTGTCTGGTTCCCCCTGTACCGCGCCATTACCGAAGAAGATCTCCCGCCGTCGGAAGGCTGGCGTTTCGGCTTTGGAATACGTATAACCCTGCCCTAAGGGTCATAGATACGAAACCGGTATTGCCCTGTCGCCGCCCTTAAGGACAGCGGGTTCTTCGCAGGCACAGATCACGCCTCCGCCGCCCCGGCTGTAACCGTTTATTTTTTCGGTTACTTCAAAAGCCGCAATGTCGGCGGGGCCGGGGTTTGCGTGTTTTTTTATTTCCAGCGGATGAATAACGCCGTTTTGCACTATCAGCAGATCTATCTCTTTGCCGTCCCGGTCCCGGTAAAAAAAGACCGGCGCCTCTTTTCCGGCGCTGGCATAGCTTTTTATCACTTCACCGATGACGAAGGTTTCAAAAAGGGCGCCCGCCATGGGCCCTCTGCTTAAGGGCACCGGATTGTCCCAGCCCAGGAGAAAGCAGACCAGGGCGGTATCGGAAAAGTACAGTTTGGGAGTTTTTACCATGCGTTTGGATATGTTAAGGGAGAAGGGCCGGAGAAGATACGCGATATTGGAAGCGATAAGGATGGAAAGCCAGCGCTCGGCAGTTGAAGGCGATATACCGGTATCCTGCACAATCGACGAAAGGTTAAGGAGCTGTCCCGTTCTTCCCGCGGCCATGATCAGGAACTGCATAAACTGCCGTTCGCTGCCGACCTGTGCCAGATCCCGCACGTCACGCTCAATATACGTTTTTGTGTAGGTTGTATAGAAATCGTTCCATTCATCTTCCCCGGCCGGGCCCTCCGCGTTTAAGGCCGGCATGGTTCCCCGCTGTATAAGCGTCCACAGTTCATCATAGGGCAACGGAAGGGCGTTTTCCTCTCTCCGGGCAAAATAGTCGCCGGCAGGCAGAAAGGGCTTGTCATAGGTTACTCCCTGTATTTCCCTAAGGGAAAAAGAGGGCAGCGTTACCATACCGATTCTCCCCGCCAGCGATTCACTGACATTTTTCATCATGTGGAACTGCTGTGAACCGGACATAAAAAAAAGCCCTTTGGCTTTTTCCGTGTCCGTTATCATTTTTATGTAGGGAAACAGGCCCGGGGCGTATTGAATTTCGTCTATGATAAGCGGCGGTTTGTGCTGCTTAAAAAAGACACTGCCTTCGGAAACGGCCTCGTTCAGCGTAAGGGGATTATCCAGCGTAACATACCGCAGTCCCGGGGTTCCTTTACCAAATTCTTTTAGCAGAGTCGTCTTGCCAACCTGTCTGGCCCCTGTAACCAGGACGGCGCCGAAATTTTTTGCAAGGCGGGCTATGGTTTTTTCCGCATGACGTGGTTTGTACACGGATCCTCCGGCTAATTCATTATTCAATAACAGATTAGCCGAATCCTCTCTGAAGTTCAAGCCTGCGAAAATACATTACACTGGACCGTAGAGATAAATTTTTTCTTCAAAGCATGCCGCCTTAAGGGAATTTTGACGCTGAAAAAAATAAATGACGCTGCTCTGTTTGGAAAGAGCTTACAGTTCTTCAATCTCTTTGACGGAAAAACCGCTCACCTGGGCAATCTGCTCAGCAGAGAGCCCTATTTTCTTCATCTTGCGGACTATTTCACGGGTGTTCTCTTTCCCAAATTCTTCCAAACGGGCTTCCGCAAGTTCTTCGGATCGGGCCCGGACGAGTTCTTCCATTTTGGCTTCCAAACGGGCTTCTACTTCAGCTTCCTTACGGGCCTCGGCCTCTTCAACCCGGGTCATTATGATGTCCTGCAGTCTCATATCCGCCTCCTTGAATTCTACATAGTTCCGGTATACTTCAGTATATAAGCGATCCAGTAATTCTATCAACAACCGTACTTCTTCCGTATTCAATATTCCCCTTTTTTCGCTCCTCTCCGCACTTTTCAGAATTTCATCCACCATAGCGGCCGCTTCCGCTGACAGTTCCTTCAGCTTTTTGTGGTTCCCCGCTTTTTCTACGGCTTTTCTCAGTTTCAGGATATAAAACGGCAGTAGTATCACCATGTTCCGCTCCTCAAGTTCCTTTATGTCATGGTTCAGGAGATAAAACGCTCGTGTTTTGTAGATATGGGTACTGCCGTCGGGAAAAAGGAGCCTGAATGACGGCTGGTTTGACTTTTTTGTACCCGCTGTCAGGTAAATAACGCAGGATCGCGGCATGGAAAGGGTAAGAAGGCCCTTAGACTCGGTCTTGTGTCGAAGGGCATACTGAAACCCGTACTCAAATATCCGCAGAGCCATGTGTTTATCATCCTGAATCTGCGCCTCCAGATGGTACTGGTGGATACCGCCGATAACGATGAGGATATCCGGGTAGAGCTGTTTCATCTGTTCGGTGATGAATTCCGTGTTTGGATACTCGATGCTGCTGTCCAGGGGGTACTCGGTACCAAAAAGGCCGTTGATAAGGTGAATGACGGCCCCTGTGGAGGAGAGGATAAGGCGTTTGAAGACTTTGTCGAATACATTATGGGTATCATGCTTTTCCATACCCTTAATAGGGTGTCAGGATGTATGGCGCTTCAATGGAATGTATCTTTTACATATTTTTTCAATCTGCTCTCCGGCGTGGATTTTGAAGAAAAGATTTGCCGTTTGAAGAAAAGAATTACCGCCAGGTCGAAAAAGTCAAAAAAGTAAAAAACGAGGCGCGAATTCTGCGGTTTTAGCGTTTATGAAGGGAGACCGTTCCAAAATATCAATTTTAGAACGGCAATCTTGGATTTAATGGGAAAACCGGGCTTTAGACCGATTTTCCCAAGAGCTGCATTTTAAGGCGGGACTCCCCGGCAAACCGGACGCTGTTGGCGGCGTGCGGCGCCGGAATAGTCCCCCTTACCCGTCATTGCGAGAAGTTATGGGTAATGGCAATGCCGCTGTAGGAACCGGTTGGGAAGGTTATCGTACGCACATTCGGATTGTAGTAGGAGGAAGTCCAAATGTCCACCCCAAAGTAGTAGGTTCCCGAAGCCGGCGTTACGTCCAGAGACATGGACCAGGTTCCGTCAGCACCGACATTGGCGTATCCAATTTGCCCGTAGCCGTTAGGATTTGGGGAAAGGTATATGCTCACCGATGTTCCTGCCGGAAGGGAGTACCCGTTTGCCGTAATAACGGCGGTTCCGCTGAGGACGGTGAAGTCATGGGTAACCGTGATGCCGGATACATCGGCGCCGGATACGAATACCGATTTGACATTCCGTTTCGAATAACTTACATTGCTGTTGTTTATCCACGCAATCAGCTCAATGTAATAGGTAACGGGCGAGGCGGGTTTCTCTATGACCATGGACCAGGTTCCATCGCCGGTATTAACGCTACCGTATCCTATCTGATTACCATAATTACCCTCCGATCCGTCTTTATCATAAAGCGATACCTGTATATATTCATCAGGCCCCGCTCCGAAGGAACTACCGTTTACCGTAACAGCGGCCGTCCCGCTCAGGGTAAGGGTCTGTTTGTTAATGGTAATGGGGATGTTGGGGTAATCGGTATTGGAAACCGTTACGGTTACGCCGGTTTCCCACCATTTGGAAAATCCGCCACTCTGCGTAGATACTTCAAGGATTACATTCCGGGCCGGGGACGAAGGAAGGATACCGACTTTCCAGGTTCCGGTGGAGACACCTGTACCACCATCCCATTGGACATCACCGTACCCAAGCTGGTCTCCCCAACTCCCATAGGATTCAGATTTATACGCAGATACATAAGCGTAATCGGGACGGATACCGTCGATTTTGATATCCACCGTACCGCTTAAGACGATAAAATCGGTAAAATCGGCTGGTGTAAAGGTGTAGTCCGCCCTGGTTTCCATGTTGGGATAGATATGGACAATCTCGGTTCTGCCGGCCCGCTGGTAGATGTTTTGCAGTTCAATGCGCACCAGATAATAGCCGGGGGCAAGGGAAATAGTGCCGCTTGGGTTTGCTTTAAGGTCTTTTTCCCCGATATAAGCACTGGTGGATGAATCATATACCACCCCGCCGTTAGGCGTCGTGAACCTTAACGAGGCGGTATCCACCTTTCCCGGTGGGAAGGATACGGAGTAGGAAAAATACCCCGTCCCCCCCGAAGCCATGGGCTCAGCACTGAGGGGGATATTCACCTGGGCGGAGCCGGAAATTATGGTAAACGATACCGGAGAAGAAGAGGCCGCCTCAAATTCCTCCCCGCCCCCTATGGTTCCGTCCCCATTGGCGTCAATCTGCACATAGCCTTTGGCGCTGACCTCCCAGTTGCCGTTTTCAAGACCGGTAAGTACCACGGAGCTTTCCCCCGTCGGTAGGGTTTCAGGCCCATAGGCTGTCTGTCCACCCTTGGGAGTGAAGCTCAGCACGATTTTGGAAAACTCCGCCCGGGGATAGAGGGTACGGGCCGCTTCCGGGCTTCCCGATACCCGGATGGTAACGCTTCCCCCGGCGGACCCGGCGTCTTCCCCCTGTTCCCGGGAGGGATCAAGTACGTTAAAACATCCGGAAAGGATCAAAACCCCCAGACCCGCAAGGGCCGCGGGTATCATTGGTATACGTGATTTTCTTTTCATTGTCCTGCTCCTTTATTCCACCACGCGGAATGATAGTTCTTTTGAAAAATATTTCGGAGGCGTGTCGTTTGTTTCTACCACCGCCGTAAGGTAATGGACGCCTACGGCATGATTATTGGCATATATAGTATACGGATTCCCGATAGTCCATCCTGTACTACCGTCTGTATGCCAACTGATTGAAACATAAGACCCGCTTACGCTTACGGTAAGAGTGTCGTAGTTCTTTCGGGAAAGGTCATTGAGATAATTGGGGGTAAGGTCGATGGTTTCATCGTCGAATCCCGCAAAGTCAATCCCAATACCGGATCCCGATTTTACGCTTACCGCGCAGGTTGCCGTTTTCCCGCCGCTGGAGGCGGTAATGGTCGCCGAACCTGTCCCCGCCGCGGTTATGGTGATAGATGAACCGGTTGTTGCGCTTAAGGTTACAATCCCGGCAGGCTGGACCGACCAGCTTACCGCCTTGTTCGTGGCGTTGTCCGGCGCCACTGTGGCGGTCAGGCCGAATGTTCCGCCGGGGCTGAGTTCCCGGGATGTCTTGTCGAGGCTAAGGGATGATACGGGAACCGGACTTACCGTAACCGTATAGGTACCTGATAGTTCGCTGTCGTATTGGTCGCTGGCAGTGATGATCGCCGTTCCCTGCCCTACGGCGGTAATAACCGCGTTAAGATTGTTATAGTTGTACCCCCCGGCGAGAGCCACCGTTGCCACCGACTGGTTGCTGGATGACCAGGATAGATATGCGGATGTCCCTTCGGGAGAAATGACGACGCTTACCGGGATCTTATTGCCGGGATACACCGTACCACTAAAGGAAGAGGTTATGGTAAGGGTAGGCCCTCCCGATGGGGGTGGGGTTACCGTAACCTGAACAGTAGCGGTTTTATCCACTCCGCCGGTGGCGGCGGCGGTAATAGTGGCTGTCCCGGCCGCGGCCGCGGTTACGGTGATGGATGAACCGGTATTTGAGCTTAAGGTTACAATCCCGGCGGGAGAGACCGACCAGCTTACCCCCATATCCGTGGCGTTTGCCGGCAGAACCCCGGTGTTTATGGTAAAGGTATTGCCGGGATAGAACGGTGAAGGAAGAGATACCGGGGTTGCCGTTATAGACGTTACCTCAGTATACCCCGCAGGCAGGGTTACGGTTACCGTTGCCGTACCGTATACCCCGCTGCCGTCATTGGCGGTGGCGGTGATGGTTACCGGCGTGGCGCTTGCCGCTATGCCGCTTACCAGTCCGTTGGAATTTACTGTTGCCACCGCCTGGTTACCGGACGACCATGTTACCGTCTTGTTGGCGGCATCGGCCGGTAAAACCGCGGCGCTTAACTGGAGTGTTGAACCTCGTTCAAGGGATGAGGTTGACGACGGGCTTACCGCGATGGACGTTACCTTTACCGGAGGCGGGGTTACCGTTACCGTACAGATGGCAAGTCTATTGCTCCCGTCCCTTGTCGTGGCGGTAACTACCGTCCCGCCCTCCGCTATCGCGGTTACCAGGCCGGAATCGCTTACCGTAGCGAAGCCGGATGCGGCGGAAGCCCAGAACAGGGCCTTGTTTTCGGCATCCTGCGGTTCCACCGCGGCGAAAAGCTGCCTTGTCTCGCCTATGGCCAGACTTATCGCGGTCTCGCTGAGGGTAACGGACTCCGCCAGTTTCGGCCCGGACCCGAAAACGGACCCGGCGTCTGGGCAGGCGGAGAAGAGTGCGGCCGTCAGGACACACCAAAAGGCTGCCGGAAGAAACAGAGACTTTCTCATATAGACTCCTTTGAGCGAATGACGGGTGAATAAAAAAAGCGGCTCCGGATTATCCGGCTTAAACCGGATTCCGGAACCGCTTCTTTAGGGGCAGGATGGGAAACGTGAGAGAAAATTGAATGTTTGGAAAATAACCCGCTGCTTAGCGGGCTGGATCGGCCTGAAACACCGGGCCGATACCGGTAATTCCTAGTATTCCGATGGGGGGGGGGGGGGTAGTGAAGATATGATTCATTATCGCACAGGAAACCAACTTACAGAACATCGATCCGTTTTCCTTATGTTACCGGTAGACAAAGACGCAACATATAGAGACCCCAAACCATAATAACCAGGCCGCTATCCATACATACCATAAGCCCCGGTGAATATTCTGTCAAGAATAAACCACAGACCGCAATTTTCCGCCTGAGCTTGATAACAGCGCTTCTCTGCTTTATAGTAGTATCAATGGCATTGATAACCAGTCAGAAAATAACTCTCTACTATGAACGTTTTAAGAGTATAGATGTTACCTTTACCAAAGAAATTATCCAGGTAACCGGGCTTTTGACCCAGCATGTACATCTTAAATGCGTAAGCGATTTCTGGCCCTGTGTGGTGTATTCTTCCTCTTTTGAGGGAGCCAGGGTGGTTGCCAATATCAAAAGCGGGCTTATCGAGAAGCTGCAGCAGGCCAACAACATGGTAAGTCTCCGTTTCAGCTTTAAAAGCGCGGATACGGTGAATCCGGTAACCTTTTTTGTGTCTTCCAGGTCGGTAAACTATGCTCCCTATGGCGGTTCCAAGGATGTAGCCCTGTTCACCCTGCAGTTTACCCAGCGGCCGCCGGACGACCTTATCGAGATCATGGGGCGGCTTCTGGACGCCAATGTGAACAGCGCCAAACGGAAGGAAGAACGGATATTCATTACTGCCGATACCCAGAGGAAGCTCAAACTGCTTGCCAAGGAGACCGCGGTATTTATCCAGGGAGTGCCCCGCAGGTGTATACTTCGGGATATTTCCTTTTCCGGCGCCAAGCTTATCATGATGGGGGTGGCGAAATTCATCGTGGAAAAGGAAGCGGCTCTGCGGCTCGACTTTGATGATCCCAGGGAGAGTTTTTTGCTCCGGGGGAAGTTTGTCCGCGCGGAAGCGGTGGAAGGCCGGAACGATCTTCTGGCTCTGGCTATTCTCTATGATGAAGCGGCGGTGCCCATGGGATACAAGATCCGTTTTAATGACTTTATAGGTACTGTCCGGGCGGACAGCAGGCAGGGCTCTGCCGAAGCGGAAAGGAATGCCGCCTCCCGCCCCGCCCCCTCTGCCTCTCCTGTCCCGGCCGTTCCGTCTCCGCCTGCGGAAGTCCGGGACGCTCCCGTGGAAGTTCCGCCCGCGCCCTCCGAAGCCCCCCAGCCTGCCTCAGGCTCCACGGATGGAATTCCCGATCTTGTTATCCCCGGGAAGTAAACCAAAGAGATGAAATATCAGGCCATGAAGACAGACACTTCCATTGTATTTATAGAAATTCCCCCTGCAGCGGGAAAGGAATTTACCGCGTTTTTTGGGCACGATCATCATCATGAAGGGGAAGATTTTGTCCTTGATCCTTCCATTCCCCTCCCCGCGGAGATCCCCGCAGACGGAAGAAAGCCCGTACTTGCCGATCTCAGCGCGGAGATGATCCTCTCCGCAGCCCTGCGCATTCTTGCAGATCCTTCTCCTTTTTCCCTTGACGCGGCCCTGCTCGGCTACTACCGCCGCCTTGTGCGTGCGGCGAGGCCCCATATACGGCAGGAATTTACCGAAGCCGCCATTCTCAAGGCCCGGAACAGGGATTTTGATATGGCCCTGGAGATTCTCGACGCACTGGAAGGCCTCTATCCGGAAGATCCCCTGGTGCTCTACAACCGCGCGCTGGTACTGGAAGAACGGGCCGGGGACGGCGATGACGCGGCGGAAGCCTGGGATGCCGTGGCGGCTCTGGAACCTCCTTTTCCGGCCGGGCTTTTCAACGGAGCCTTCTTTTTTATGAAGCGGGGCGAGATCTCCCGTTCCAGGGCCTGCCTTTCCCGTTATCTCACTCTCGCGGAAGAGGTTTTGCCTTTTGACAGGGAAGACGCTGATGTTGACATTGATGTTGAAGATGAAGAGGCCGGGGCGGAAGCTGAAGAAGAGGGCGGCCCTTTTGCGCCTGAAAAAATTGCCGAAGCCAGGGCCATGCTCAAGGAGATAGAAGAAAATCATCTTGAGGATGATGATTACCGGGAAGCATGTCTGTTGGTACGCGGTGGCAGGGAAGGGGAAGCCCTTCCCGTCATACGCGGCTTTCTGGAACGCTACCCCTCGGTAAGGAACGCGTGGTTCCTTTTGGGCTGGGCCCTGCGGAAACTGGGCCGCTGGGAAGACGGAAAGGCGGCTCTGGGCAAGGCTCTGGAACTGGGAGCGGATGCCGATGAAAGCTTCGATGAAATTCTCAGAGATGTTCGCAATGAACTGGCTATATGCCTCATGGAAAGCGGAGATCACGAAGGCGCCCGGCGGGAACTGGAAACCGCTCTGCGGGATGATCCCGAAAACATAAAGATCATCTCCAATCTGGGGGTACTTGCCATGAAAACCGGAGACGAAGACAGGGCGCGTAATTTTTTCCGTATCGTTCTGGAACTTGACCCGGAAGACCCGGTAGCGAATACTTTTTTTGAAGGGAAATAAGACGGCGCAAAGCGGAAACCGTTGTAAGAAGGAAGCATGAACAGTGATGATCCGAAATACGGCAATTATCTTGCCGTTCTCAGGGAAGAGTTGATACCGGCCATGGGCTGTACGGAGCCTGTGGCGGTAGCCTATGCGGCTGCCAAAGCCAGGGAAACCCTGGGAAAAATGCCTGAGCGTGTTCTTGTTGAAGTGAGCGGAAATATTGTCAAGAACGTAAAAAGCGTCGTCGTTCCCAAAACCGGAGGACTGAAAGGGCTCAAGGCCGCCGCCGCCGCGGGAATCGTCGCGGGAAAGGCCGAAATGAAGCTTGAGCTTATCTCCGAGGTAAGCGGGGAACAGCGGAAGGAAATAGCCGGTTTTCTGGAAAAGGTTCCCATTGAAGTAAAGATGACGGATACGGACAGGGTGCTGGAAATCATCATCACTGTGTATTCAGGTTCCGAAGACGCCAGGATCCGCATCGTTGACGCCCATACCAATATTGTTTCGATTGAAAAGAACGGAGAGTATCTCTGCAGGAACAGTGAAGAAAACAGGGTTTCTGCCGAAGTGGAAGAAACCGACAGAACAATGCTGGATGTTGAGGCAATACTCGATTTTGCCGGTACGGTAAAGCTTGAAGATGTCCGTGAAATGATTGAACGGCAGATCGAGTACAATTCGGCAATTTCCGCGGAAGGTCTCAGGGGCGGCTACGGGGCGAATATCGGCAGGGTGCTGCGTTCCGGGGATGGCGCTGTTGACATAAAGGCACGGGCAAAGGCCGCCGCCGCAGCGGGTTCCGACGCCAGGATGAGCGGCTGCGGCATGCCTGTCATCATCCTTTCCGGCAGCGGCAACCAGGGCATGGCGGCGTCCCTTCCCGTCATTGAATATGCCTCCCATCTCAAAAAAAGCAGGGAGGAACTTGTCCGGGCGCTGCTTGTCTCCGACCTTGTTACCATACATCTCAAGACAGGGATTGGGCGTCTTTCCGCATATTGCGGGGTAGTGTGCGCCGGAGCCGCCGCGGGAGCCGGCATCGCGTATCTGCAGGGCGGCCGCATGGAAGAGGTTGCCCATACCATCGTCAATGCCCTGGCCATTACATCGGGTATTGTCTGCGACGGGGCAAAACCGTCCTGCGCCGCAAAGATTGCCGCGGCTGTGGACGCCGGTCTTTTGGGCTATGAGATGTACATGAACGGTCAGCAGTTTTACGGCGGCGACGGCATAGTCGCGAAGGGAGTGGAAAAAACGATAGAGAATATAAGCCGTCTCGGCAGGGAAGGTATGCGCAAGACGGATAAAGAGATCATTCAGATTATGCTGGATGAATGAGTTCCCGCAAAGCAACACACTTTGAAGAAAAAATTCACCACCAAGTCGAAAAAGTCGAGAAAGTTCATCAAGCAGAGTATGAAGCGCTTCTTTTTTCCCTTCTTGCTTCTTATACTTCTTCGACTTATTTGACTTAGAGGTAAAAATTTCTTCAATATGAAAGTAAACGCCGATGCCCTGACCTGACCGAAAGGTTTATTGACGCACGGAAGCGAAAAAAGGTATAATTTTTCATCTTTGTATAGAAAAAGGAAGGATTAAAAGATGAAGGTAAAAGGTATTTTTCTGGCGGTTCTCTCTGTCCTCATTGTGACAGGCGTAGTGTATGCCGGAGGCAAGCCCCAGGCTTCAGGTGGGCTTACCATGAAGAAAGGCGTCCTGACGGTGGGTATGGAAATCGGGTATCCCCCCATGGAGTACTTTGCCGACGACGGAAAAACCCCCCTCGGCTTTGATGTGGAGATGGCAAAGGCCCTCGCGGACAAGATGGGTCTGGGAGTTGAATTTGTCGATACCGCGTGGGACGGGATCTTTGCGGGTGTTGATACGGGCAAGTATGACTGCATCATGTCATCGGTAACCTATACCGAGGAAAGGGCGGTCATGTTCAATTTTACAAAGCCCTATATCGCAAACTCCCAGCTTCTGGTGGTGCGCAAGAATTCCGCGGTTAAACCCGCTTCTCTGGAAGACGTGAAGGGTCTCAGGCTTACCTATCAGGCGGAAACCACTTCCGACACCATGGCTACCGAGTGGATCGAGAGGACGGGGGCAAAAGTTGAAGTTTTTGAATACGACAAGGTGATGAACTGTTTTGACGAACTCACCCTGAACCGGGTTGACGTTATTCTGGTGGACAGCGTGGTCGCCGCCGAATATCTTTCCCGGCCGGGCAATCCCTATGAGATAACCGCCGAGGTAAGCAACGATGAAGTGCTGGCAATCTGTCTCAAGAAAGGCAACAACGCCCTCACCGATGCCCTGAACAAGGCTCTTGACGAACTCTATGCCGACGGCACTCTGATAAAAATTTCCCAGACCGTTTTCGGAACAGATGTTGTTTCTTCGGTAAGGTAAGGCGTTCCGTAAAAAGCCGGGTTCTGCCCGGCCCGGGATATTGACGCAAAGGAAATATACGTGCAAAAAGTCCTTGGCTGGATACCGCCCCTGCTGGACGGGGCCAGGATCACTATCTCGCTGACCGTCGTTGCGGTTTCCGCGGGGCTGATCATGAGCCTCTTTCTGGCGCTGGGCAAAATGTCAAAGAAAGTATGGCTTAACAGGCTGTGTTCAGGCTATGTTTTCTTTTTTCGGGGAACGCCGCTCCTCATGCAGCTCTATTTTATCTACTACGGCCTCCCCCAGATAACGCCGCTTCTGACGATCAACAACCGCTTTGTGGCCGCCTTTATCGCCTTTGGACTCAACTCCGCGGCCTACTGCGCGGAGATAATCCGGGCGGCTATTCAGTCCATCGACAAGGGCCAGTTCGAGGCTTCCAGGGCGCTCGGCATGAGTTATGCCCAGACCATGCGCCTTGTGATTGTGCCTCAGTCCATCAGACGGCTCATCCCGCCGGTGGGCAACGAGTTCATCATGGTGCTGAAAGACGCGTCCCTGGTTTCCATCATCGCGCTTACCGATATAACCAAGGTTACCCGTTCGATTTCGTCGTCTACAGCCTCGGCAATGGTGTATATTCCGGCGATGATACTCTACCTCATCATTACCGCGGTATTTAGCTATGTCTTTCACAAACTGGAAAAGAAGTATTCGATTTATGAATAATACGGAGCCTGTCCATGTCAATGATTAAAACAGAAGGGGTGTGCAAGTCCTTTGGGTCTCTCCAGGTTCTCAAGGATGTGTCTCTCACCGTGGAACAGCAGGAAGTGGTCTGCATCATCGGGCCTTCCGGCGCGGGAAAATCCACCTACCTGCGATCCCTTAACCGGCTTGAGGCCATAGACGACGGCAAAATCTACATAGAGGACAAGCTTCTCTTCGACTGCAAAGACGGGGTGAACCATGTAAAGATGCATGCCCAGGAGAGACACACATCCCTCCTGGAAGTCGGCATGGTTTTCCAGCGTTTCAACCTTTTTCCTCACAGGACGGTGATTGAGAATGTATGCATGGCACCCACCCATGTGCGGAAGATTCCCGAAAAAGAAGCCAGGGAGAAGGCGAGGGCACTCATCGAGAGGGTAGGGCTGGGGGACAAGACCGACTCATATCCCAGCCAGCTTTCGGGCGGCCAGCAGCAGCGGGTTGCCATTGCCAGAGCCCTTGCCATGGAACCCAAGATAATGCTCTTTGACGAACCAACCAGCGCCCTTGACCCGGAACTTGTGGGGGAAGTTCTTTCGGTAATGAAGAGCCTTGCAAGCGCCGGCATGACCATGCTGGTGGTAACCCACGAAATGGGTTTCGCAAAAGAAGCCGCGGACAGGGTAGTCTTTATGTACGACGGAGCGATTCTCGAAATAGCCCCCCCCAAAGAGATTTTCAGTAAACCGGTCAACGACAGAACCCGGCAGTTTTTGCAGAGTGTACTGTAACGCTTCATTGGACATGACACCGTATGAATCATCTGTTTTCTCCTTCCAGTTTCCTGCCGATAGCCGTAAACGCTTTTTCTGCTTTCATTTGATTTTACCGCAACCCTGTTTCTTTGGGGAAATTCCGGACTGTTCGGTTATTTTTGTAAACAGCCCGGTTGTGTTTCCCCGCCATCGTTAAAGCCCTGCCGCAAATTCCCAGTCGTAACAAATAGAGCGGTATTCAAAAATTGCGCTTTGTAAACCAAGCCGGGCCTCTCCAAGCCGGTTAACCGCCTCCGCAACGGTCAATTGTGTGGTAAGACCGTTTGCGTAAGACGATTGGGCGAGGGAAACCGCCCGCTGCGCTGTTTCCTCAATAAGCCGCGCCGATTCTACCCGCTGCGCCGCCTCGTCAAGCCGTAGGCGTAGTTCAATAAGCTCGCTTTCAATTCCCCTGCGCCTTTGCGATAGGGCGATGTCGGCTTTTTCCTGCTCAATTCCGGCGGCCTTCACGCGGGACAAGCGGTAGCCTCCGGCAAACAAGGGGATGTTTACGTTCAGGCTTAGTTTTGACGAATTAAAGTCATAGTCCCCCAGAAGGGAAGAGCCGTTGCCCATGCCGCCAAGGGCATACGAAAAAGACGCGGAAACGGTGGGCAGGAACGACGACAGGGCCGCCCTGCGTTCAATGTCTGAAAGCCCGCGGGAAAGAACCAGGGAGCGGTAATCGGGTCTTTGCGCCAGTATGGTCTCCAGATCGGGGGATTCCGGCGTTTCGGGCAAGTCGCCGAATTCGCCGGCAAGGGTGATTGCCTCTGAAAGGGGGATGCCCGCAAGGTTGCGGAAAGCGATCAACGCCAATTCGGCATTTTTCCGAGCCTCGGTAGTTGCCGCAACCTTTCTTTTCCAGTCAACTTCGGCCAATAAAAGGTCAAGCTCCGTGGCGGTTCCGGCGCGGTATTTTCGTTCGGCACTTTGATAGGTCTCTTGGCTGAATTGTTCAGACGCTTCCATAATGATAACAACGTCAAGGGTAAGCCGGGTTTGGGCATAGATTTTTTGGGCAGCGCGGCGGATATTCTGTTTGACCGCCTCCAAAGACGATTCCCGTATCCGCTGCCCCTGACGCACCCTGCTGTAATTTGCGATTGCCCCGGCGTCAAACAGAGTTTGATTAACGCCGATGCCCAGGGTCAATTCATTGTCAAAGTTTGAATCAATGTCCTGGTAGACAAGGGGGCTAAGGTTGAGGCCGTCGTTGGGCATGGAGGCTACCGGGGTGGAGCGCATATCATCGGTGAAATTGCGGCTATAGCCGCCCTGCACTCCGACGCCCGGCAAGAAGGCCGCCCTTGCCTGGGCAACGCTTGTTTTTGCCAGGGCAAGGTCCTTCGCGGCCAGGGCGAGGTCCGGGTTGTTTTGTTCAACCTTCGCAAGGTACGCGGCGAGATCGTACTCTTCTGCCCGGATGTTCGCGGAGATGCCGCAGGTAAAAACTAAACATAACAAAAACAGTTTGCGCAAAGGTGGAACCTTCGCGGTCAGCAATTTAATATTTATTACCACAAAGTCGAGGAAGTCGAAGAAGTTTTCATTCAAATTACCCAAAACTTGGGCCGCACGGGTATCTTTCATTTCCTTATTCTTTACTTTTTTACTTTTTCGACTTTGCGGTAAATTTTCTTCAGAATTAAGCGGAACTTTCGTGGTCCTGCCGCCCGGCTGTGCGTAGAGTGATTTGGCGTTTTTCATTTGCTGTTTCCTTGTTGTGTTTGATGTTTGGCCGTCCGGCGGGTAAGGGCAAATTCAAGACAGGGTATGAGCCAGAGGGTCATAACCGTGGACGAGACAATGCCGCCGGTAACAATAATGCCCATGGGCTGCCGCATTTCTGCAAGGGACTCGCCTATGCCCAGCGCCATGGGGATCATTCCCAGAATGATGGCGATATTGCTCATCAGGATTGCCTTGAGTTTCGCGGGGCAGGCCTTGAGCAGCGCTTCCTCCACGCCTAAGCCTTCCTGTTTCAACTGGTTGTAATAATCCAGAAGCAGGAT
>JAISCR010000131.1 GCA_031265435.1 Treponema sp. | reverse complement strand
TCGACGATGTTGTAAAGAGCGTTGACAACCATCCCGGTTATGGCGGGAATGGAAAACCTGAGCAAAAGCTTTCCCAGCGGTTCGGTACCCAGGCGGCTTGCGGCGTTAATTTCCGGCATAGGGGGAGTATATCCGACACATCCGCTTTGTTATAGTGTCTGCGCCGAAACGAATAGTAACAAGCTACGAGTCACGTCGCCGGGGTTTTGACGGTAGTCGTATTTTGCTTTAACAGTGTCCCGGTTTGTTTTCACGGTCTTTAAGCAAGGCGGCCACCTGTACCACGATCTTCTGGTCGGCAGTGTCCAAATCCGCCATTGTTTTGATCACATGCCGTGTATCAGGTGAAAATGGGATTGGTCTTCGTCTGGCCGTCGGTTCTTTTCCGGTTACCAGATACTCCACCGAAACACCAAGGACCTGGGCAATCTGAACGGCGGCGTTTGCGGAGGGGATTTTAGCCCGAGTCCCCAGGTAGCTGGCAATGGTCTGTGGCTTTACGCCCGAAAGCGCCGCGAGTTGTTTGACCGGCATATCCAAATACGCCATTTCCTGTTTCAGGTTTTCCCTAAAGCCCATTTTTTTAGCATGACAAAAATCATGTTTCGGGTCTTGCAAATAATGACTAAAGCATATATTATTATTCGACAATGACTATAGTCATTTATTATTGTTATAAGGAGTTGCAGATGAAGAAAAACACGATGGGCTTGATCGCGGTTCTTTTGGCAGCCGCCGTAATGGGGCTGATCGCCCTGGTTGCCGGGTGCGCGACGCCGGGAAAACCCGCGACGCCCACAAGGGACACCACGGTCCCCGATGAAAGCGGGAATATCGTAATCAGAAACACCGCGGGAGTTGATGTGGCGCTCTACGTGAACGATGTGTACATCCGTTCCGTCCCCAAGGGAAGAACCGGATTTGTGATCAACGTCGCCGACGCTACAGACCCCAACGGTACGGGTTTCGGGATCAAAGCTTACGACAACGACAAAAAGGGAAGCATCACGGAACCTTCCCAGAGCGCCCTTCTGCATAGGTTCTCCATGTCCCTGTATCCCAAGGAAGATACGGAACGCCAGTACAACCTGGTGATACCGGAATCAACTCAGAGGGACAAGGAACTCCTTGCCAGCGGGGGAACACAGGTGTTGGTACGGTTCGAGTATCCCCTGGAGGATATGCAGCTTGGGACCATCTTCGCCCAGATCTTTACCGGGCAAATTAACTCCCGGCGAAATGTCGTAACCATGAACCCCTACGACAAGCCCCTGTATGTGCCTTTTGAACCAGGATCTGTCCAGTTAAGCGTGCTCTACGAAGTCTCTCTCAACAAGGACGAGGACCCGGTGCGGTTCTACTGGCCCGCGTTTAACAAGGCGGCGGTAAACGCTAGTTACAGGGTCTTTAATACCAACGAGGTAGACCCGGTTTACAGGATCAGGCCCGTTACCCAGATGGCCAAGGTAAGTTATATCTATCAGGAAGACAACTTTGGAAAGGTTATCGTTAAAAACACCGGGAGCGATGCGGTGACACTGAAAGCGGCCAGAATTTCCGTCGACGGAAAATACGGGAATATTACCCAAATAGCCCGTTCAGGCGGCGGCGGTTCCAGTGACATTCCGGTAAGTCCTGTCCCCATATCCTTCACCTTTGAGCCGGGACCGTACCAGTTCTGGGCTGAGGAAACTGGTTTTGACACCGGTAAGAGGGTGGGAACGAATGTTGAAATTGATATTGAGGCCGGTTCTACCTACCATTGGATCATCAACAACCGGGGAGGCAGTTTTACTGAGGGCGCTTCAAAGGACGCGACAAGGGATCTGCTGGTGAAGCTGCAAAAGCTCACGATCAGGAGCAACCCCGCAGGGGCGCAGGTAAAGATAGGGATCGAGTCGGGTGTGCCTGATGAGGTTGGACGTTTCGAGAAAGACATCGGCAGTACCGATGCCAGGGGGCTTTTAACTATACAAAACGCCGCCGGAGATTTTGTTTCCAGCTTTCCCGGTTTGACCTCGGGCCTTACCAACAAGAACGCCTCCAAAGTAACGGTCCAGTTTACCGTTTCAAGGGACGGTTATATCCCGGTTACCCAGGCGATAAACGTTCTGACCCTGCTGGAGGCGGGAGACGATTTCAGGTTCGACGATTTCAATCTCGCGAGGATCGCCTCCGGCTCGGACCCGAACGCCGTTCCTACCCTTGAACTTGTGGGAGAGGATGTCGCGAAGGTTCCGGCGGGAATGTAAAGCCAATGAAAATGAACCCCCTGGGCGGCATACTTACTTTTCTCCTGATTACAACGGCCGTTCTTTCTGCACAAAGCGGGGATAACCGGGGGGGCATTGATTTTACGTTTGATTTCAGCGCCATTATGGACGCCTCCATTCAGGCTGAGGTACTTCTCTACAGGAATGAGCTTGCCCTTATCGACGCGGGGAAAACGAAAACCCTGCGCGTGCCTTACCAGGAGGTCTACTATTTTGGCTACCGTTATAACAGCCGGAATATGGTTGTCTCTTCCCCCGGCCAGTACCAGATCTACGATCTTCCTCTGTATCTCTCCCGGAGTACATCGGCGTGGACCATAACGATACCGCCGCCGCCCCGGAATCCCTCGGGCCTTGCGCGCCTGCGGTTGCGGAATAATTTCAACAATTATGACTCGGTACGGATTAGGGTACAGGATGAAGATGGAAAGAGCGGCCCCATCGGCAACGCCGCTTTCAGCCGGGACGAAATGGGGAATCCCATAAACGCGGATTCCGTTCTGAATCTCGGGGAGGAACGCGAATTCATCCTTAAAGCCGGGAGATACGCGATTGAAGTTATCGATAATAACGATGCCGCCATACGGAAATACGATTCCTTCAATCTGCCGGCGGCATTTGGGTCCTACACGATAGAGCTTGGGGAAGACAATACCCGGCCCGCCGCGGGTATCGGCCTGGTTCCTGGGCAGGACCTGGGAAAGCCTGTGGCACTGGATCAGGCGTTTGAGATCAGCTTTTCAAAGGCGATGATCGAAGCCCTTGTCGAAGCGGATCTTCAGTTTTACGCGAATGATGATCCGGAAAAGAGAACTATTTCCCTCGACACCGAATGGAAAGAACAGGGAAGAAAACTGATCCTGCGCCCCCGGAAGGACTGGCTCCTTTCTCCCGATACCGAATACGTTATTGCCCTGGGCCTGAATTGCCGCGACCGCTGTGGTAATGCCCTGGAGAGGTATACGGAGCGGACCTTTAGAACCTCGGGCGTATATCCGGGGATCGCCGGGGCCTCCGTAACGGAGACACCAAACAAAGAACTTGGCGCCCTTAAAACGATCCGCCTCGAATGGAAGCCCGTTCCCGGCGTGGATGGCTACGAACTGCGGCTTTTCTACGGCGGCGCCCTGAGCGAGGTAAAAAAAATCCCCCTGGACGGATCAGTACAATACGAAGTAGACCGCGCGGAATTCCGGCAAAACGATTTTATAGAATATCTGCTCCTCCCCTATAAAAAAATCGGTGGGAAAACCGCGTACAGCGATGCGGCGATGCAGACGCCCAGAAAGCGAATTTATTTTACGGATCAGGCTAAGGCAGAGCGGACAATGGCCAGGGCCGGTATCGTCTTTGACGGTGAGGAACTCACCGCCGCGGAACAGCGGAGCCTCACAAGCGCCCTGCGGCAGGGGATGGAAAAGGCCGGGATTCAGGCAGAGATCGTTCCCTTAGAGCAGAACGCCGTGAGTGACGGTTATCGCTTTATCATCAGTCTTATCAGCATCACCGCAGAAGAAGCGCCGCCGCCTTTCAGGAGTACCTACTTCCGGGGCGATTTTTCCGTGGGCTTTGCACGGGACGGCTTGACGCTTAAGCTGGCGGCGGCGGCGTTCAGCGACTCGAGCCGCGACTGGCTCGTCCGGAACGCGGCCAACTGGATTCGGGACAACCGTGAGTTCTACGGAGAAGTCATTGAGAAACTTGCTCAGTAATGAAAAAAGAAGTAAAGGAGAAATAGGAGAAATATATGAAGAAAACAATACAACTATTGATGGTGGTTTTTCTGCTTGCGGCGGCGTCCCTGGCAGCACAGGACGCGCCCGTTCAGGGTGGAGAAAAGCCGAGACTTGCGATAGTACCCTTTTCAGGCGGAGAAGGGGATGATGGGGAAAACATCGCGGAGCTGTTCTCGGGAAGCAGGGATCTGGCCCAGGTGTTTCGTATTTATCCGCGCACGAGCATCACTTTCGGCATAGATGAGGAACGGAATGTTCAGAAGTACGTGGTGAGCAATGATGAGTACCGGAACCAGCTCCTTGCCCTGGGGATCAACTACGTAGTGGCCGGGGACATCACCCGGCTGGGACAGCAAAGCCTTCTGGTGATCTCGATCATCGACATAGAAAAGCTGGTACAGATCGCGGGGGATATACAGATCTTTGAAAAACCACGAGAGATCGAAGGGAAGCTGCCTGATATGACGCGGAATATTATCGATGGGATGAAAACCGAATGGACGAACAAACCCAAACTAGCGGTGGTGAACCCTAGGCTGGGGAATAACGCAGACCCGGCGGTTGCGAACGTGCTGGGGGAGATTTTGGGGATTGAAATTACCCGTACCGGGAAGTACGCGGTCTACCCACGCAACACGACCCTGGAGGCGGTACAGACCGAATGGGATAACCAGCGCCAGGGGGCGGCGGCGACTGCGGACCCGCAAGGTCCCGGCAACGGGGACAGGCCGGACCATGTACTCAGTGTGATCGCTCGTGGCGGGGAAGGTAGTGTAACGGCGACCAGGTTCAACGCTTCTATTATCAATATGGACACCAGGGAACAGATATCCTTTACCTCCCAAACCTACCAAAACATTGAGGCCGGTACCATGGCGATGCAGGCTATCGCGAAGGAATTGACCATTACCGATGCAAAACGCCTCGAGGATGAAAAGAAACACATCGAGGATGAAAAAGTGGCGGCGGCCCAGTGGGCACAAGGGCAACGGGAGAGAGAAAGGAAGGAGCGGCAAGCGAAACGGGCGGCATGGTGGAGAGAAAGAAAGGAGTATGCCTTCAGGAGCTCTTTTGATTGTCTTGGTTTTTCTTTTCTGTGGGGAGATGAAGTGTCAGGCTTTTCATTGGATATGTTAGGCCTCCATTGGTCTTTTCTGCCCTTTACCTCTATAGGCCTTCAGGGTGAACTTGGCGCTTTGGGAGAGGGAGATCTGATAGACAACGGGCACCTCACGGGCGGAATTATATTCAATGCTGGTCTGGTATTCCCGCTTACTACCAATGCCTGGGGGATGAATGTATCTCTTTACGGTGATGGGCTGCTTGAAATTAATTTAGCGGAACCGGTACAGAAAGGCTTACTGATGGAACGTGTAACGTCCGGGTTTGATTGCGGCATCTCCTTTCTGTGGGGTGAAATTGATGATATGCGGTGGGGTTTTGATATTAAATACCGAGGGCTGTGGTACAAGGATCAGTACCTCAACGCGATAGGTATAGGACTTACATGGGGGTTTGATTGGATATCATGGAATGATTAATGGCAATGCGAGTCGTGGCGATAACTCTGTGTGATGAACTTATTGTGTTTAGAGTGTTTTGTCTTTATCTGCAGAATAGGACTTACTCTGCCATTCCGGCCGAAAAACCGGGAGCTGCCTTGATAAGCCCGCCGCGGCTGTAGCTGAAAAAGCCTTCGCCCGAAAAAATAAGGTGATCGAGGAAATTGAGGCCGAGAATCTCGGCGGCTTCCTTGAGACGGAACGTTATCTCGTCG
>JAISCR010000005.1 GCA_031265435.1 Treponema sp. | reverse complement strand
CCACGGCCATTCTTACCTTTGTTATCTGCGCCCTTCGCAGCGAACCGCGGGAAACTCATTTTTTTGTGATCTGCAGTATCGCCGAAATTTTTCTGATATGGATGTTCCGCCGCCGCTTTACAAAAACATGGGCCCCGGCGTCCTCCGCGGCATCGGGACCGGTTTCATATTCCCTTATCGCCGCGGCTTCATCGCTCCTGATCCTGGCCCTCATTGACTGCCTTGTCATAAGCGTTCTGGGGGGCATCATCGACACGGCAATTTTTCTGCTCTTTTCCCCGCCCAGAACTCAATTCTCCCCGGAGGGCGTTTTCCGTCTGGGCCTTCTGCGGAACGGCGTTCCCATTCTGTGGGCCAATATCCTTGCCCGTTTCCCCATCAATCTGGTGGACCGTTTTATCGTTATCTTTGGCGGCTGCGGCGTTTCCCTGCTTATCGGTAAACTATACCCGGTATGGGGGGGGGGGGGGGACACCGGAATTTTGACGGCCCCTAAAGACCGCGCAATTGTTCCCGGTTTTTCAGTCCTGTTTTGTAATAGATATGGCTTAAATGGTTTTCCACCGTCCGGGACGTGATCCCGCAGAGGGCGGCGATCCGCCGGTTGTCGTAATCCTGTTTAACCAGCATCAGGATTTCCCGTTCCCGCCGGGTAAACAGATCGTAGAGGCCCTCGTTTTTTTGCAGGGGTACTTCAAACTTTTCGTCTATGTACCGTTCTCCGGTCAGCGCCCGGTCGATTGCCCGGAGCAGTTCCGGCTCCCCCGCGGATTTTGAAACATAGCCCCGGGCCCCCAACTGCATCGCGGCCTGAACGCGGAAAGGGTCTTCAAAGACGGAACAGATCAACACCGGCGGCGCCGTTATGTTCCGGGCGGCGCAGAGGTCTTTCACTATTTTGATAAAATCAAGGCCGTTTTCATCCCCCAGGCTAATATCCAAAATGATCAGATCCGGCGGCGTTTTGAGGTGTTCCATCATGAACCGCCCCGCCTCCAGGGACTCCGCCTCCCCGGCAATCAGAAAGCGCCCGGTGTCGATCAGGCAGTCCCCAAACCCCCGGCGCATCATGGGATGATCATCGACAATTAAAACCCGAAAGATCCTCTGTTTTTCCGCCATGCTGCTACGGGAGGCAGTATAGCGCGAAGGGCCCCGGTTTGTCTGCCTGTATGGACATTAAACAGGACAGCGCCATTCAAAATATGCCGCTTTAAGGGGAATTTTGGCACTGAAAAATGTAAATGACGTTGCCCCGCATCCCCTGGGCGCTGGGTTGACGAGTTTCCGGTATTCTGGTATTTTTTTGATAGAAATTATAGCTTTGGCTTTTTTCTGATTAGTGTTTCGATTCATCCGTGCTCTTCAACCTTGAAGGAGGTTTACATTAAAGAGCTTACCCCCCCCCCCCCCCCCCAATATATAGATATTCTACCGCAAAGATGCAAGATGATTAACACCCAGGGAAGTGAAAAATGAAGAAAGGGTTATATGTAACGATGATTGGCGGGATAGCGGCGGCGCTGCTGATAGGCGGCTGTGAGTTTTTGCTGGGGCCCGATGAGGCGGTGGGAGGAGGGAATCTTGCCATCGCTTTTGGGGAAGGTGGGAGCCGGGCCGCGCCTCCTGCCGATTTGGAGCATTACGACCTGGTATTAACCGGGCCGAAGGATCGAAAAATTGAAGCACGCGTTTCCGCCGGGGAAAGGTTTTACCAACAGGTGGCGCTGGGGGAATGGCATATAGAGGCGAAAGCGTATAATGCCGTAAACGTACTTATCGGCACGGGTTCCATTACCGCAACGGTGAAGCCGGGGAGGAACGAGGTGCGGATACCCATGCGGAGGGTTCCTGTTCCTTTGCCGGACACCTCGGATAATACCTATTCCATCAGCGGGACCATCACCACGAATAACCCCGGCGGGCCGGTGAGCGGCGCAAGCGTACAGTTGAATCAGGGCGGGACCCCTGTGGGCGGCGCGGTAAGCACGGATGCGAGCGGGGCCTATACCATTTCCAATGTTCCGGCGGGGACCGGGTACACCGTTGAGGTTTCCCTGAGCGGGTATGTTACTGGTACTATTTCCTCGTTCAACGTAGCGGGGGATGTGACGGGCAAAAACCTGATGCTGGTCAGGATTGCCGGAAATAAAACCACCTATACCATCGATAGCATCAGCTTTGCGATGGCTTATGTGCCCGGCGGCGTTACCTTTCCTACGGGATTAACCGACAACGTGAGCGCCACGGTGGCCGCCGCCTACGAGATAGGGGAGACGGCAATAACCTACGATCTGTGGTACACGGTACGGGAATGGGCGGAAACCAATGGGTATATGTTCAATGCCAGCGCCAACTCCGGACGGGAGGGCAGTGCGGGAAATACCGGAGACCCTCCGACCGGGGCGGACCAGGAACCGGTAACGTTTATATCATGGTTTGCCGCGGCGGTATGGCTGAACGCGCTGACGGAGTGGGTAAACGAAAAGACCGGGAGCATCCTTGAGCCGGTATATTACTATGACAGCACGTATGCTGCCGCCAAGATGGCAAAGGACTGTACCCCTACGTCAAATTTTGTGAAAGAGGACAGTTTATACAGCTTCGCCTCGGCCTACGCGAAACCGGGGGCGACGGGGTTCCGGCTGCCCACGAGCAACGAGTGGGAGTTGGCGGCGCGGTGGCGGGGGAACGATCCAACCAATACGGTAAACGACTATACGAATCCGTATTTTACCAAGGGGGATTCCGCCAGCGGGGCCACGGCGGATTACCATGACGCGGCAGCAACCGGGGCTGTGGCGTGGTATAACGGTAATATTACCGGGACACAAAAGACACAGCCGGTAAAGGGGAAGGCCGCCAACGCGCTTGGCTTGTACGACATGAGCGGGAACGTGTGGGAGTGGTGTTTTGACTGGACCACTGCCGGTTCTTCCCGTATTATACGGGGAGGTTGGGTCAGCGATGCGGACTACTTGCAGGTTGGCTATGTGGACAGCTTCCACTCCCCTGAGAGCCGGGTCCAGACCTATGGCTTCCGCCCCGCAAGGACGGCGGAATGACCGAAGGTCATTGTGCGTAACCTTTTGGTTTTTTTGACCCGACCCGGACGGGCCGGGTTGGGCGGGGCGGCAGGGTAATTTTTAACGGGAGAACGCAGTTTTTATATGGGCAGCGAAGGAAAGGAAAGAGGGTTCTCTTAAAAACTTTTTCGACTTTTTCGACCTGGCGGTGAATTTTTTCTTCAAAGTATGCCGCTTTAAGGGGAATTTTGGCACTGAAAAACCAAATGATTTTGCCCCTTTATACAGGTGGGTTTGTTGATCTTTGATAAAAACAATGCTATATTCTAGATATTATAGAGGGGTTTATATGAAAATTCATGCGGTAACCGGTTTAAGTCTGTTATGTCTTCTCTCTCTGCTTCTTTTGAGCGGCTGTCCGGATCTTATGTCTACTTCCTGGGGCGATTTTGCCAAGCGTGATCCGGGGAAGCTTATTCCCGCGCCCGACGGGAACAATGTATCGGATCTGGTGGACGCGGCCCGGGGAGACAAGGAATTTGCCAAGGAACTTCTTGGCAAGATAAAGGATGAAGTAAACGGCAAGCAGGGTGAAGAAAAGGCTGCCCTCCAGGGGGCGGGGATTAGTTCCGCCGCCGCGGCATCCGGGCTGGATATAGAGCTTATCTCCAATGCCTCCAAGCTGATTAGCGCGTCCTCAAATCCCGGGGAAGGCAGTGCGGAAACAAACGCAGCTCTGAATACGATGAATGATATTTACCAGGACATGAAGGGTACGGATCTTTCTTCCATTGCGAATGATCTCGTGGTGATTCTGGATGACGAAGCAACGTTTTCGGCGGATTACCATAATTCCGCCACCGGCTCGAAGACCACCACCGACGATATTACCATCAGCATTATGGTGCTTTTCATTGCCGAAGCCCGGGAAGGCGGCTATGACAATGTGAACGACTATGTTGACGGCTTCAAAACCCGCAAGGATGTGGGTGAGTCTCTCAGCGAAAAAGAACAGAAAGCGATTTTCCTTGCGGGGCTTATCGGAAATCAGGACGGGATTGGCAGTCTTCTCGACGCGCTGGGTCTCTAGGCGAAGGAGCGAAATCATGCGGACCGGAAACCGGATACTTGTCTTTTCTCTCTTTATCTTTGCCGCCGGCCTGCTTCATGCGGAAGATTTGGGCCCCTTAAAGATTAACAGCATCCGTCAGCACGGTTACGGCGGGCAGCATGTAGCCTATTCGGATGATTTTGACGCGATTACTACCAATCCGGCCCTCTACAAGGATATCAAGGGCCAGATCGCGGTTCTTGAATTTTCCGTTTCCCTTATCGGGGACAGTCTGGGAATGTCCGAACTGGGGCTGGCTTTGACCAATTCATCGGAAAACATGAGTCTGGATTCGATTGCGGAATACGCGGGCAAGTCGGAGGGAAAGATCCCGCTGGGCTTTGACCTTCAGGGGCCCCTGACTTCAGGCTATGTGGGAAAGGGTTTTGGGATCGGGCTTCTCAACAGAACCTATGCCAACATGCAGCTTGTGGGAACTTCCCTGAAGGTCTCCGTCAACGAAGATGTCTGGTTCAACTTCGGCATGGCCTTCAATCTTTTTAATTATCAGGATCACGATATTGACTGGGGCTTTAACGCCAAACTGGCGGGGCGTTTCGGTCTTCTGATGAAGGGAACCCTGCTTGATATGACCGAACACATGGATACCATGGTTAATGCCGCCCCGGTAACTTTCAGTCTTGGCGGCGGAGCGGATCTGGGCTTCCGTTACAAGTGGGGGGATAACTTCACCGCGGGACTTGTGGTGGATGATGTGCTTTCCCTCTACCGGATCAGCCGTTACCGGTTCGAGGAATTTTCCGAAGAGGGTTTTGCCGCTTCGTATACCGACTCTTCCAATTTCTGGACCGTTACTCCCCGGCTTAACCTGGGAGCCGCCTATACCATGCAGCCTGTACGCTTTATAAAACTGGGCTTCATGGCCGATTACAACGATGTGATCAACATCTTTACCAATACCTACAACACAAGGAACCCCATTCTCAATATAGGGGTAGGCGCCGAGGCGGTTTTTTACAACTTCATTTCCCTGCGGCTTGGGTTCTATGATATGCTCCCCCATCTGGGTCTGGGTCTGGACTGCAAGATATTCAAGCTGGAGACGGCTTACTACGGCAAGGAACTTTCCAACGAACCGGGAGGGCTGTCCACCTACGCTTTCGATCTGGGGATACTTTTCAGGTACTAAGATAAAGATTTACCATGACCGGGGCTATGCAAACCGCTCTGAAAAGTGCATAGTGCCAGTATGGAAGCGCATTCAGAAGCCAAAAAGCAGTCTTTGCTTGCCGTGTGGCGGGAAATTTACCGTCCTGAAGTCAAAATTGGCCGTTATCTAAGCGTTCTTGCCCTCTGGGGTATCAGCTACGGTTTTTACAGGGGCGTTCAGGACAACTACCTTGCCCAGGTGGTTGGCATTACCAACTTTGAACGGGGAATAGTAGAGTTTTTCCGGGAAATCCCCGGCCTCCTTGTGGTATTGATCCTCGCGTGGATGTATAAATTCACCGCTACCAGGATTCTCAAGATAAGCATTGCCGTAGCCGCGGCCGGAACAGCGGGTCTCCTGCTCAGCGGGACGGGAAAGCTCATCGTTGTGGCCTTCATGGTTCTGTTCAGCTTCGGCGAACACATCATCATGCCGGTGAGGACTACCCTCTCTCTCAGCATGGCAAAGCCCGAAAAGGCCGGGGCTTCCCTGGGCATCATAAGCATGATCGGAAACATGGGGAACATCGCGGGCTTCCTTGCGGTAACGGGGCTCTTTATCCTCTTCGGACGCCTTGGTTTTTCCCGAATCGATCTGATTCCCTTCAAGATAATCTTTGCGGTTTCGACAGCATTGATGGTGCTGGCATTCTTTATCTCCCTTGCCATGAAGGAGACCAATGCCCAGATAAACCGCCGGCGTTTCTATTTCCATAAAAAGTTTTTCAAATACTACATGCTGGAAGTTTTCTACGGCGCCCGCAAACAGATATTTATAACATTCGCGCCCTATGTACTGATTCTGCACTACGGCGCCGATACTTCCATCATTTCCCTGCTTCTGGCAATCTGCGCCGCCTTCGGAATTCTCTTTAGTCCCCTCATGGGAAAGTTAATCGATCATCTGGGCTACAAATTCGTCATGGTTACCGATACCCTGCTCCTGATCGCGGTCTGTTTCTTCTACGGTTTTGCCCACAGGATCTTTCCGCGGGACATTGCATTCATCGTGGTCTGTATAAACTATGTGCTGGATTCGATCATCTCCCTTGCCAGCATGGCAAGCAATGTCTATGTGCAGGATATTGCCGACAACGGGGAAGAGATAACCGCCACCCTTTCCACCGGCATATCGGTTAACCATGTTATCTCGATCCTCATCGCCCTGCTGGGCGGATGGCTCTGGAAGATGGCAGGGATTGAAGTGCTCTTCAGCCTCTCCGCCTTCCTGGGTTTACTCAACACCATCTATGCGGCTACAATCAAAAAGTCCGAAAAAAGCAAACGTCAGGGGTTATGATGCTGGGGCCTTTGGTTAATGCCGTTACAATTGTCGTCTGTTCCCTTACAGGCTGTTTTCTGATACGGGGTCTGCCGGAACGCTTTGAAGAAATCGTCAAAAAGGCCATAGGGCTTTCCATCATCTTTGTGGGGCTCAAAGGATCCTTTGAAAGCACACATATACTGCTGCTCATCTTGAGCATGGTAACAGGCTCCGTGATTGGGGAACTTATCAACATTGACGCATGGATGAACCGTCTGGGGCTCTGGGCGGAAAAAAGGCTTGGACTGACGGCACAGGAGGGAACACCGAAGCGTTTTTCCAAAGGTTTTGTGTCGGCAAGCATCCTCTTCTGTACGGGTTCCATGGCGATTGTGGGATCGATGCAGTCGGGTCTCCAGGGAAACCACGAGACACTCTTTGCCAAGTCAATACTCGACGGCTCAATCAGTATCATATTCGGCGCCTCAATGGGTATAGGGGTGCTCTTCAGCGCCATACCGGTGCTGATCTACCAGGGCGGCATTGCCCTGGCATCCCTGGCGATACGCGACTTTTTGACCGCTGAAATAATACGGGAAATGTCCGCCGTGGGAAATCTCCTGGTGGCGGGAATCGGCTTTAACTTTCTTGCGGTAAAGGAGATCAGGGTGGCAAACCTGATCCCCGCAATCTTCATTCCCTGGATCTATCTGGGTGTAGTATCTCTGTTACGGTAATGTGTCTACATTATGGACAGACTCTATTTCGCAACTGTGGAGAACAATTTTCGATGAATGACGACGTAGCTTTGCAAAGCGCCGCGGGGACGGCCTTGCGCATCCTCTTCAATCCGGCTCTCACCGGGACGGCCCTGCGCTGTTTTGCCTCCATTTTCCGTAATTTTTTCGGGCTCCAGTATTGGGGCCTTTTGAACGGGAAGATCCCCGTCTCCCGGGTTGACCACCTCCTGGACGAAAAGATTCCCTTCGATCCTTCCCGGGTGGAGATCTATATGGATTTTTCCGCATTCTGGATCCGCTGTCAGGGTTTCCTGCTCCGCCGTTTCGGCTCTGCCGCGGAAAACGAAGTGCGGGATTTTCTTGCGGCAATCGGAACGCTCTACGCCTTTGCTGCCGAAGTGTATAAAAGAAACCTCTCCACAACCCGGCGGCCCCGCTGTCTAAACAATTTCCGTTTTTGGCTTATCCATACTTTCGATCCCCATCTGATGTGTATTCCCAGCCTCCATGTCATGGTGATGATCCTCTCCTATACCCGTTTCAGGAAAAGTATCTCTGTCATGCGGGCAGAAAAGGACTGCGCCGCACAGTGTGCGGAAGTTGACCGGGGCGCCGGAAATATTACCGAGGCGGTTCTCTTTGTAAAACAGCACAGTGTAAACTGTATTGCGGCAGCCATGTACGCCATGACCTGTTTTGACGGGGAACTGTTTCCCCCTGCCGAAGCGGAGGCCTTTCTCTCCGCGCTCTTTACCGGCAGCCTCCCCGATAGAGACGCAGAGGCTGTCCGCGGCCATATCAAAAACCTCTATGAACGTTTTCTTGATGAGGGAAAAAATACCGAAGACTGGACAAGGCCCCTGCTCAATTTTCTTGCCTCACAGCCTCAGGCGGAGAAGAAAAAATGAAACATGGACAGTCCCTCCCGGTGCAGGATTTAAGCATCGAAAAACGTATACTGTTTTCCAACAGCAGTTGTATGGTGATCAATAAAGCGCCGGGGGAATCAACCGAACCGCTTTCCGGGCCCGGCATGATCGATCTTCCCCGGCTGCTGGCGGAACACTGCGCATCTCCGCGGCCCCTGCCGGTTCACAGGCTTGACGTACCCGTTACAGGCTGCGTCCTCTTTGCCCTGAACGAAGAAGCGTTGCGTTTCCTCGGCAAGGCCTTCCGGGAAGGAAAAACGCGGAAAAACTACTGGGCCATCACCGAATTTTCCCCGTCCGGGAAGACGCTGCCCGCTGAGGGAGGGATGAAGCACTGGATAGGAGACGGACGCGCCGGAGCCAACAAGGTTACTGTTTCCGATACGGAAGGTCCCGCGCTGCGGGAATCCCGTCTCCGTTACCGGATCTTTGGCCGGGGAGAACATTATCTCTTTTGGGAGATAGAACTCCTTTCCGGAAGGCACCACCAGATCCGGGCTCAGCTTGCCCATGAAGGTTTCCCCATAAAGGGCGACCTGAAATACGGCGCCCGCCGGAGTGAAAAGGCAGGGGGAATACGCCTTCATGCCCGGGACTTGAGCTTCCCCAATCCTGAATCCTCAAGTACCGTTACGGTAAGCTGCTTTCCCCCGCTGGAAGACAATCTCTGGCTGGCCTTCCGGGAAGCTGTTCCGATTTGAGCTTGTTCCAAAAAATTAAAGTTTTTAAAACAGTCCCGGCTATTCCGATGCAACAATCCCCAGAGCGAGTTTGGCCGCAATGATCCGCGCGGCGGCCTCCCTGAGCCGTTCACGCGGAAGGCGGCCCCGCTTCATCGCGGAAAGTATCTCCCGGTGGAGGCCGCGGATATTCCCGGGCCAGGCCATCACCATGTCGGCCCCCGCGGCAAGGGAGGCGACGGCTGCCGCTTCCGGAGAAAGTTCCCGGACAGAGGAAGCGGCCATGGAAAAATCATCCGCCAGGATAAAGCCCGAAAACCCAAGTTCCCCCCGGAGCCAGTCCTTCATCACGGCGGAGGAAAGGCTGGCGATAGACTCAGGATCCCTGGCGGGGATGAGGGCATGGGAAACCATGATGCCCGCAAGGCTGCCCCCGGCCAGAACTGCAAACGGGGCGGCCATGGCGTCAACAGCATCCCTGGAGTCCGCGATAACGGACCGGGCGGAGTGAGGGTCCGCGGCGGAATTGCCAGGAAAGTGTTTTGCGACACATCCGACGCCTGCCTCTTCCATGGCCTTTACAAATACCGCGGAGGCGGCCGCCGTAAATTCCGCGTCGGGCCCGAAGCTCCTGTCGTCAAGGAAGACGCGGTTGTCATCGTTCAGTATTTCCGCGACCGGAGCCAGGTTAAGATTGATGCCGAGATCGCGGATCTCGCGGCCCGAACGGCCGGCGGCTTCTCCGAGTCCCGCAAGCGCCGCCTCTTGGCCTAAGACCTGAGCCTGTTCCCCCCAGTGGAGAGCGGAGGGCAGTTTTTCTACTCCGGCGCCGAAACGGTGTACCGATCCCCCCTCGTGATCCACGGCAATAAAGGGCGGGATCCCCGCACACTCTCCGATAAGTTCACTGCAGTCCGAAAGAAGAGCACGGACTTCTTCCTTTGAGGTATTGAGATTGTACCTAAAGAGCATCAGGGCTCCCGCGGGGACATCTTTGAGGATATCCGCCATGACGGTACCCAGACTGCCCCTCCCGTCAATGCCTGTCATGATAACCTGGGCCGCCAGGCGGCGGTCATCCAGTGAAGCGGCAAGGGTTCCAGCCTGTTCCCGCAGGGCTTCATCGGCCGCAGAGGGAAGGGCCGCAGTCAGCATGAGAAAGGCGGCAAAGATAAAACGCATGCACAAGCCGCCCCCTGGCGGCGTATATAACCAATTTCCTTACGCTCGTGGCCCGGAGGGACACATGAGTTTATTGTACATTCAATCCGGGTGTATGCAAGGGGAATTATGATATACAATGCGGTATGTCGTTGAACTGGAAAGAGATAAACCTGATCCTCGAAGAATTGAAACTGCCCGGTTCACAGATCCAGAAGGTGATACAGAGCGCCTACGATGTCATGGCCTTCCGCCTCTACGGAAAGGAAGGCGCAAAAATGCTCCTTGTCTCGCTCTCGCCGGGGGCATGCAGGATTCATGAAACGTTCAGGAGCCTTCCAAAAAGCGACAAGCCTCTCCGCTTTGCCGAATTCCTCAATTCCAGAATCGTGAACGGCCGGATAGAAGAGGCCCTGCAGCTGGGAGACAACCGCATCGTGCGCATTACCGTCAGGCAGGGTGAAAAACACTACAGACTCTACGCCCGGCTCTGGTCGAACGCGGCCAACCTTATCTGCACGGATGAAGAGGGGCTGATCCTTGACGCGATGCGGCGGCTTCCGAAACGGGGAGAACTTACAGGCGGCCGCTATACCCCCGATCATCCCGCCGGGGTTCAAACGTTCCCCCGCGAGGGCGGGTTCCCGGGTTCCCCCCGGGAAGAAGATCCAAAGACAGGTTTCTCCGACACAAGGCCTGCCAAACGGGAATACGTCATCCGGGAGATGGAGGGCGAAGGTTCCTTCAACGAAAAAATCGACAGTTTCTATGCCGGGCAGGGAGGGGCACTCTCCCTGGAAGCCCTGCGTGAACAGGCCCGCAGAAATTTTGAAGGAAGCATAGGACGGCTTGCCGCGTCCCTGGAACGGCTGCGGGAAAAAGAGCAGGAATTCAGCGCGGCGGAAACCCTGCGTATCTGCGGAGACATTATCCTTGCCAATATTTCCGCCGTTAAAAACGGGGACGAGTGGCTGGAAGCGGACAATTTCTATACCGGAGAAAAGATACGGCTAAAGCTTGACCCGAAAAAATCCGCGGCGGCCCAGGCGGAAACTTACTATGAACAGTACCGCAGGCAGAAGAGCGGCCTTGAAGACCTGCGCCGGGAAATTGAAACGGGAGAAAAGGAAAAGGCCCGGCTTGAAGAGACTCTGTCCCGTCTTATGGAAGAAGAGAATCCTTTTGCGCTCCACAAGTTCCTTAAAACAGGCGGAGTGGGGACATCCGCCGCGCGGGAGCAGGATCGCAGGCGGCCGGGGCTCTCCTTCAGGCGCAGGGACTGGCTGATCGTCGTGGGCAGGGATGCCGCGGAAAACGATGAACTCCTCCGCCGTCATGTGAAGGGTAACGATCTCTGGCTCCATGTGAGGGATTTTCCCGGATCCTATGTATTTATCAAACAGAGATCCGGCAAGACCGTTCCCCTGGACATACTGCTCGACGCGGGAAATCTGGCGCTCTTCTATTCAAAGGGACGGAACAACGGTGAAGGAGATCTCTTCTATACCCAGGTAAAGTACCTGAGGCGGGCCAGGGGCGGCCCCAGAGGCCTTGTGATCCCCACGCAGGAAAAAAATCTCCATGTAAAGACCGACGAGGCCCGCTTGAGGGAACTGGAACAGTGCCGGGCCGGGAAGTGAGTGTTTATACGATTCATGGTATTTTTTTGTAAAATCCCTTGCAAGAGCGGAGGGCGGATCTTAAAATTATAGTATGCACAAACTACCGAAGGCGGCATCAAAAGATACTGTGCTTCCCAGGCGTTCACGCTTCCCGATAGTTGCAAACCTCTTTTACCCGGATGATGCGGCGGAAGTGGCGGCCCGGCTTTATGCCTATGGCCTGGAAAAGGGTAAAGGCGGAAGGGCAAAGGCAATAATCGCGCCTCACGGTTCCTGGGATATTTCCGGAATGATCGCGGCAGGAGCCTTTATCACCGCGGCGGGCAGAACGGAAGGCCCTGACCGTGTTGAACGGGTTCTGATGCTGGGGCCTATTCACGGGGAAACCGAGAAGGGCATCTTCCTTTCGGAATCGGATTATTTCAGTACACCCCTGGGTAGCCTTGCGGTGGATCATCTGTATTCCGCCAACCTGGCTGCCCTTTCACCTTTCTTCGTGGTAGATGATATTCCCCATCTCAAGGAACATTCTCTGGAGGTACTTCTCCCGCTGGTTAAATACTGTTTCCCTCAGGCCCTTATCATACCCATCCTTTTGGGAGGTTTGGGATCTGAGTATATTTCGATTCTGGCGGATGCCCTGGGGAAGGTTTTCGGCCCCCTCATGAACAACACTCTTTGTATAGTTTCCTGTAATTTATCGGTCAATCCGGATCCCTCACTGGCCCGCATCCAGGCGGAAGAGGCTCTGAAACTTCTCCTGAACAAGGATCCCCGGCAGTTCGGAACTGCCCTTTCCCTGAAAAAAGTAAGTTCCTGCGGGAGCGCTCTGGCCGCAAGCCTTCTGGAAAGCGGTCTTGTGAAGGATCTTGAGGCAAAGACATGCGCCGCTCCTTTCAACGGCCCCATGCTGAGTGCCAGGGGAGAGGAAAACACCGTCGTTTACTATGGAGCAATAAGCTATCAGTAAAATACGATTGTTCCAAAAACCGGAGTTTTGAAACAGCCCCAAATTCCCGAAGCTATTCGCTCAGCGCGGCCACCGCGGCGCCGAAGAGACTCGCCTGTTCCACAGGAGCGATGATGTAGGGCCGCGGCTTATCGGAATAGAGCATGTAATGCAGCCAGGATTCCAGGGCACGGCGCATGTATTTGTAGATCATGTAGGTGGTGCCCTCCACGGCAATGCGCACCGGGGCATAGGGCTCACAGGTCGCGGCAACCCGTTCCACCTGGGCGGCCACCACCGCGGCGGAAAGCATGCCGGCCCGTTCGGTAACAATGGAAGTAAGGTACTGCACGGCGGCCAGGGCATCCTTCTCGTCAAGGCCGATGAGATTCCCCAGGGGCTCCCGGGCAGCCAAAGGATGGTGCATGAATTCGTTGAGAGCCCTGGTCTCCAGGGTATTCATGGCAAGGAATTCGGATGAACGTTTGAACTGTATCACCTTGTCCTTCACGGCCTGCTGCAGAATATGAAGGGTGAGGGGCCCAAGGTACGCGCCGGAAGTAGCCTTCTCCTGTGTGTAAACATTGGGGGTCTTCGTGGTGGCGTCGTATTCCCGGTCAAGCCGGCCCCGGTAACGGAAGTTGAATGTACCGGTTTCGCATACGACAATCTGGGGATCTTCCGAACTAAAGCCGATTTTGGGTATGCTCTTTTCCGGATACGCGGTGTTAAAACCCGTTCCCAGGATAAAGCCGATCACGGGCCCGCCCGCAACGCCGTACTTGTTTTCGGTTTTCTCCGCTTCCCCGTCCGGAGGAATTTCTACCAGGCCCGAAAGCAATGTCGCCACCGTATCGTTGAGCATGATGACGCGGCCATTGTAGTTGAAGCCCCGCCTCCCCAGCGCGTCCCGGAGTCCCGCGCCCACAGACTTCCCTACCAACTCAGGAGCATCCACCTCCTTGCTGAAGGCCAAAAGTATACCATCCGCCTCTCTGGTTATCTCCATGGGGTAGGAGAAGGTAAAGCCTATCCCTTCAATGCCGGGGGCCTTTTCCAGCAGGGGGCCCGCAAGATCCGCTATCTGGTCAAAAAACTGTACGGCATTCACCTGGCCCCTGGTACCCGGCATGGGAGCCTTCACAGTTCCCTCCGCCAGAGCCTTGCCCCGATCGTCAAAGTGAACCAGGCTGGCCCGGAGGTTCGTCCCCCCCGCGTCGAGGGCCAGCACCGTTTTCCCGGCCTGAATCCGGGTTACCGGCCGTATCCATGACGGAATCATGGGAAGGCTGGAAGGCTCGCCTTTGAGTCCCCGCTCCATATCAATAAGCACATCATGAACCAGGGAAAGCGGATTGAGGTTATTGTAATGAAAACCGTAAAAACGGGCAAAATCGGAAAGTTCCCGGGGATTAAATGTCATATTCTTCCTCTTATGCTGGATTATACCATACAAGTACGTATGGAATAAGTATGTATGGACTGAAGATTTTACGCAAGCGGAAAAAAAATGCAAGAATTTCACATTTTTATCTTGACAGTCGTATTAATTTGATATATACATATATATGACAGGCTTGAGTTCAAAGCTGAAGTTTTGAAACAGCCCCGGCGGTAAAAGACAAACGCGCAAGGAGGAATTATGACCCAACGAACAAGAATTTTTATAAGGCTTACCGGTATTCTTCTGGTTCTTACAGGCAGTACGGCCCTGTATTCCAAAGACTGGCGGAAACTGGTCAACGAGGAAAGCCGGCCCCTGACAGACATAAACAGGCTCGTCATTGATTACGGCGACAGGGATGTGGTCTTTGTTGAAGGCAGCGGGGAAAACCTCGTTATACGGGACTTTATGTTCCGGGACAGAAAAGACGACTACTCGGTAATGGAGATGTCTTCCGGCGGAAAACTTACGATAAGCCGGGCGGAGAGGCGCCTGCCCGTCTTCTTCTGGTTTATCCGCACACCCAAGTCGGAAATCTATATACCTCCCAGTTTCCGGGGTGATTTTGATTTTCAGGTCTCCTCGGGCAACATGAAAGCCGAAAGCGGGATCGCCACCGCGGGAACCGTCAACATAGAGCTGAGAAGCGGCGATATCCGCATGAAAAGCCTGGAAGGCGGAAACATTTCCATTTCGGTACGAAGCGGAAATCTCAACATTGACGATCTCAGAGGCGACTGCAGGGCGGAACTGAGCAGCGGCGATGTACACGTAAAAAACCTGGAAGGCGGAAACATTTCCGTTTCGGTAAAAAGCGGCAACATGGACATTGACAATGCCAGGGGCGACTGCACGGTGGAACTAACAAGCGGCGATGTAACTATCGGCGGCATTGCGGGCAGAGGATCTTACAGCGTCACTTCCGGAAATATAAGACTGAAAATGACGGAACTTTCGGGGAACCAAAGCTTTGACGTGCGCAGCGGAAACATTACACTCGCCCTGCCCCGGGGCACTTCCTACAATCTTGATGCGGCGGCTAGATCGGGCGACATAAAGATTAGGGATTCCGGCTTGGAAGGATTCGGAAGTTCCAACAGTATCATTGTAAAATCTTTCGGAGATAATCCTGAGTATACGATCAAGAGCCGGGTCATATCGGGGAATTTTGAAATCCGTATGGATTAGGCTGAATGGAGATAAACATGGAAGCAAAAGTATCTTCGGATCTCCTGCGGGGACATACCGATACCATCGTGCTGAGCATTCTCATGGAGCATGACGCCTATGGTTTTGAAATCTACAACACGATAATAGGCCGGACTCTGGAGAAATTTGAACTCAAGGAAACTACCCTGTACTCAAGCTACAAACGGCTTGAACAGGAAGACTGCATCAATTCCTACTGGGGGGACGAAACCCAGGGCGCCCGGCGGAAATACTATCATATTACCGAAAAAGGCAAAAAACTGTACGAACAAAACATGCTGGACTGGCAGTTTACTCAAAAAATTCTCAATGAGTTACTGGGAGAAAGAAAATGAACAATTCCAAGACACATACCAGGGACTATGTAGATTCCCTGTTTTCAGGCTACGAAGAAAACGCCGAACTCAAGGACTTCAAGGAAGAGCTGTTGAGTAATCTTGATGAAAAAATCGCAAACTTCATGCAGAAAAACATGAATGAAGAGGAAGCCTATCAAAAAGCGGTTTCACAGCTGGGAGACATATCGGCACTGGCGGATGAACTTGCCCTTAAAAAAAGGCGGGAAGTATTTGAAGAAGCGTACATGGATATTAAAACATACATGAATACCCGGCGGGTACTCCTCTATGTGGCCTGCGGCCTGCTTGCCGCCTTCGGCATTATCACTGCGGGGGTGGTTTATTTCGCGGAACGCATGAACTCACAGGACATCGGTTCCTACATTAACCTGAGCGGAGTCTTCGGCGTACTCCTTGTGTTTATCACCATTTCTGTCGGAGGCTTTACCTTCCTCGGCCTTACTCAGGAAAGCGCGGCCCTCTACCCCATGAAGAAAAAACGCGCCCTCCCCTACACCCTTGCGGCAGCCCTTATCAGTTTCGGCATTCTGCTGTTTCCCCTCACCTTTGTTTCAACAGGCGGCCTCATGGAAGCCATTGCCGCGCTGATCCCCTTCGTCCTTCCCGGAGCCGCGCTTCTGGCCTTTCTTGTACTGCGGGAAAAGGATCGCAGCAAACCCTGGGTGCGTTCCAGGCGGGAAGAAATGATAAAACAGGAAATGGAGGCTTTTAATAATCCCGATACGGCACGGAAGTTCGGCCTCGTTTCGGGGGCGATCTGGATCTTCGCGCTGGCATTGTTTTTCATCATCACTTTTTCCGCGGGGCTGCTCTATTCATGGACGGTATTCCTGTTCGCGGCCGGCGCAGAACTTGTAGCCCTGAGCCGTATGGGCAAGGGAGCCTAGATCACCTTTTTGCTCATCCATCGGCCCCTGACCCAGCGGATGCAGTAGAAGCTCCCCCGGCTGATGAAGTCGCAGCCCATTGCGATCCAGACGCCCAGGGGGCCTACATGCAGGGGAAAGGCAAGGAGATAAGCCAGACTCACCCGGACAGTCCACATGGAGATGGTAGCCACCCACATTACATAGCGGGCGTCTCCCGCGGCGCGGAGCGCGTTGGGCAGGCCGAAACTCATGCCCCAGCCGACTATCATGGAGATGCAGTGAATACGGAGAAAACTCCCGGCGTAATCGTGGGCGGCGCCGCTGAGACTAAATAAACTTATCAGCGGTTCCATAAAAATGAGTATCAGGCCGGAAATGACAAACATGATAAGATACATGTGTTTCATGATCCGGGAAGTCTGCTTCTTTGCGGCATCGTAATCCCCGGCTCCCACGCACTGACCGACAACGGTGAGGAGAGCCATGCCGTAGGCGCTGCCGGGCATGAAGGAAAAACTGTTGATAACCCCGGCAATGGCATTCCCCGCAATGGCGCTGGTACCGAAGACCGGAAAGATCCGCTGGGTCAAAAGGCGTCCCACCTGGAACATGGAACTTTCAAGTCCGCTGGGAATTCCCACATTGAGAATCCTTGCAATCATGGGCCGTATAAAGACAATCTTATGCAGGCCTTCAAGGGAAATGGGCCTGCCGTGATTCCTCATGAGCAGGATAAGTGTGATCACCGCGGCGGTGTTGCGGCAGATCAGCGTGGACAAGGCCGCTCCCATGACTCCCAGCTTCAGCACAAAGATCAGGAACGCATTGCCTCCGATATTGAGTACATTCACCAGAAGCGCAATGCGCATGGTAACCTTGCTGTTGCCCACGGCCCGGAAAAGCGCCGCGTTGGCACTGTAGACAGCCAGGGCGGGAAAGGAAAGCGCGGTTATAAAAAAATAGGTCATGGCCGCTTCCCAGACATCATTTTCCAGCCTGCCGTAGAGGATCCTGACAAGCGGCCCCCGCAGGAGGAGGCCCGCGGCCATGATGACGACAGAGATAAGCGCGGCCGTATAGAGAAGCTGTTTGGAGGCGGAAGACGCGTTCCTGTTGTCCTGCCTGCCTATATACTGACTCACCACCACCGCGCCCCCGGTGCAGAGCGCCCCAAAAGCTATGATAAGAAGATTATTGATGTTATCGACAATATTTACCCCGGAAACAGCAAATTCCCCGACCGAACTCATCATCACCGTGTCCGCCGCTCCCATGGTTACAGCGAGGATCTGTTCGATTACAAGAGGCCAAATCAGACGGAAAAGAGCCTTGCCGTTCCACTTTTCCATCATGGGTTGAATTTGTTGAGGCCGGGAACTGTCCCGCTCTGATGAAGGCGCTTTCATGATAGCGCTTTCAGAATATCACTTTCCGCAAAAAGGGAATAGGTAGTCTGTCCCCAAAGCCGCTTGTTTTATAGACAGACTCAGGGTTGAAGTGAAGGCTTCAGCGTGATGCCTCATTGAAAATTCTAACCATAGCCGTTCAGTTGACATATCACCTTAAAGAGCTCTATTATCAGGAACGGAATATGTGTGTACGAAGCCTAAAACAGCCTGTCTTTTCCGCGGTGGTTTTTGCCCTGTCATTCCTTATAGGCGCCTGCGCATCGTCAAAAACAGGTTCTTCCGGTATCCCGGACAGTTTTCCCCGCGCGTATACCGGCGAGAATATAAACGGCGATTTCCCGGAAGCCGTCCATATCAAAACAAGAACCCAAACCTTTAACACCTATCACTACTATCTGCTTCATGAGGGGCGTATCTGGTATAAAAGCATAGACACGTCGCTTGAACCGAAAGAGTGGACCGTCTTCGGAAAAACCGGAGTGCCCCGCAGCCCGAAACTGGGCCTTCGCAAAACGCATACCGTTATGGAAATATCCGCCGACGCGGATGAACTGGTTGCGCTTTCTGCGGAGGGAGGATTTTACCGTTACTGTTTTGATACCATAATTTCACATCCCTCAAATGTCTGGCTTGACCGGCAGGGCTGGCCCGTAGAAGAACAGCTTTACATTGATACGCGCTTTGCGAAAAGCAGATCCTGGGCAATGGGCAAACGGAATATGCATGTATTGTATTACGAAGATCCCTTTGGAAACCAGCACCACAACGGCGTACAGGAAATCGCTACAACCTATGTACTGCTGGAGGACGGACAGGAAATTTGTTATGGCGATACGGGATTGCCGAGTGACTTTTCGAGGAATTTCATCGGGCCCGAACGCGGCACATTCAAAGCGGCGTCCCTTTCCGCGAGCGGATCAAGCATTTTTGTAATCGACGAAGCCGGGCTTATGTATACCCGTATCGCCGATTTTGACATTGTCGGCTGTGACCCCATGTTTTTCAAGTACACATATATACCCTATACATCCGATTTGGAGGGAAGCAATTACTTTTCGAACCTGACCGAGTGGGCTCTCCCTTCCGAAGGATGGAGATCCCAGCCGCGTATTCCCCTTGCCGGAAAAGCCGCACTTACACGCCATATTACGATACTGCAAAACGGACAGGGAAACGGGGCGAGGGAACTGCGGGTGGCAGGTCTCAATGAACATGGTCAAACCGGGTACTGGACAAAGGCGATTTTTGCCGACGGCTGGGACTTCAAAACGGCGCCGCTTTATTTCCATGAAACAGCGGTATTAAACGCCGCCGAAAGCGAGACGGGACAATCGCTTGACAAGAGCTTCGGCGGATACTGGTGGAACGGCAGCGAGAGAGAGGACGACTGGACTTATGAAATTCCAAACTTTAATATTCTGGAAGGAGACTGCGATCTTCGTGTTATCCGGTACAATGAAGTGTGTATATTGAAACTCCATCCGGTGGAACTGTGGACATATCTTAAACGGGATTATCTGCCGGGAAGAAACGGCCCTCCAAAATTGTTTTTTGTAACGCTGGAAATTCCGGAAAACGCATTTACCGGCCTTTCCGGGGAATTCACCGATCAGCTTCGTGAAAAATTTGCGGGAAAAGACAAGGTTCTTTTTCAGTATATCATGGCGGCCTCTGCACGCTATATTTTTATGCGGGACAAAAGCAACAAGGATTCCGGTTTGTATTTGACCGACGGAACTCTGTCAACTTTTTTCCCGGAATTCCGGCGCACATGGTATATTGAAACCTATGATGAACTGGAACGTTACCAATCCCCGGAACTGACATTCGGCGCTTATGAGATCGGTTCCGATGAACAGTATAAAGAGCTGCGCCAAAAAATTAAAATGAATAAATCATTCCGCCGGGAATTGAACGAGAGAATTGCCGCCCTGCAAAAAGATAAAATTTCCGCCGTCGGGCTGGATATGCTCTATATGCCGTTTCATTATACCGTCCGCTATAGTCCGCTGCGCTATGTTGACACGCCGAAATTGCAGACAATGACCAGTTATGGAGATGAAATTGTTTTAACCAACTCGGCATACATTGATGTAACTTCGGAAACCCGTATATGGATTGATAGAAAAATCATCAGCCTTTTGGAAACCAGAATACGTATGTTTGAGGACATGGCAAACCGGTTTGAAAAAAACAGGAAGCCGGCCGCCGTCCCCGGCTGGTTCTCCGATACAATTACTTCCTACTGGGATATTGCCGGCTTGCCGCGTAAAATACCGGGAACATTTTATAATCCCGGCTTGCCCCTGTTCCCGAATGAACAGATACCTGCCGTTTTAACTTTCAAAAAAGATGAAGCGGATCAGGGGTATTTCGGCTGGTATCTTTCCATCGGAGAGGCCGCCTCATTTTCACTTTTTCTGGATCCCCAAAAGAGCGCAAAAACAATATATTCCCGCAAAGGTAAAACACCGCGGGAGAAAACGGTAAAGCTTGACTGCACACTATACACCAATCCCGCTGTACACACCGCCGTGGAGCGGGACATTATTGAACGTTGTCTTGTGCCGTTTGCAAGGCTCGACAGGGAAGGGATAGATGTACGGATTATTTTTGACGGAGACATTTTTGAAATATGGGAATACCCTGCCATGCACAGCAGCACACTTATCTTCCGCGGGCAAATTCAGTAGAAGGGTCCGGATACAGCATACTTTGAAGAAAAAATTCACCGCGAGGTCGAAAAAGTCGAAAAAGTAAAGGGAAAAGAGCGGTTTCTCTTAAAAAACTTCTTCGACTTCTTCGACTTTTTGTGGTAATCTCTTCCTCGTTCGTTGTATATTTTATTCTGCAGGGCTAAAAGGAACATCACGACTTCCATAACCTTTATAAAAATATTGTTGGAATTCAGTTCTTTTATCCAAAAATAGCTTATTCAAGTAAAATTTCATCGGGTAATTACGGGCTCTTCGTTTACCATGCTTTCAGTGTTTTCTTTACTGCACGAAAAAACGCTGATTAAAATACAATAAAAGATAATTTGTTTCATTTTTCTTTTCTTCTTCTATTTTACTTCTTCGACTTTTTCGACCTTGCGGTTGAAAAATTCCGTGGATCAAGTTTAGAAATAACTCAGGGTTCCACACGTTTTCTGTCGCGGGGGAAGAGGGAAGCCTCCTTTACATTTGCAAGGCCGAGGATCTTCTGGGTAAGTCTCTCGCAGCCGACGGCAAAACCGCCGTGAGGGGGACAGCCGTACTTCAAAAGGTTCAGGTAGCCTTCAAAGTGTTCGGCTTTGAGGCCGAATTTGGGAAGCGCCTCGAGGAAGGCATTGTAGTCGTGCTGGCGGCGTCCGCCCGTGGTAATCTCAAGGCCCCGAAAAAGCGCGTCAAAACTCATGGTGGAAGCCGCCTGCCCGTCGCCCAAATCCTTGGGATAGGTGTAGAAGGGCCGGTAGCGCCGGGGGAATTCGTTGACAAAAACCAGAGGCGAACCGCGTTCCCGCAACGACCAGTCGCAGATCAGCCTTTCGGCCTCGGGGTTGATGTCGAAAAGCCGCGCCCCCGCGGAAGACCGCCTGCCTTTTGCGTTTTCCTCATTGGCAATCTTGAGGGCCTCTTCATAGGGAACGACAGGAGAAGCGCCGACCGAAGCCGCGTCGGGAACCGTGGCTTCCCAGGCTTCCAAATCCGCGGCGTTCTTGCGCGCTACTTCTTCAAAGATATGGGCAAGCAGGCCTTTTTCAAGTTCGATCAGATCGAGTTCGGAATCAATAAAACCCATCTCCACATCCAGGGAGACATACTCGTTGAGATGCCGGGGCGTGTCGTGTTTTTCGGCCCGGTACGCGGGGGCAACTTCAAAGACACGTTCAAGCCCCGACGCTACCATGACTTCCTTGTAGAACTGGGGGCTCTGGGCCAGAAACACCTTCCGGTCGAAGTACTCAACCTCAAAAAGGTTGGTGCCTCCCTCGGTACCGCTTCCCACAAGCTTGCTTGTCTTTATTTCGGTAAAACCCTGACTGCGCAGGTACGCGGAAAAGGCTTCGATAATCACAGCCTGTATTCTGAATATGGAACGTATTTTGGGATTGCGGAGGGAGAGGGTGCGGTTATCGAGAATTGCCTCAATGCCGATTTTGGAGAGATCCCCGTTCACCTGGAAGGGAAGCTCCGGCGCGGCCCGGCTTATCACTTCAAGACCGCCTGGGGCAATGCGCAGTTCCGCGCCGCCGGGCGCCTTCCCGTTGAGGGCCGCCTCGCCCCGGACACGGATCACCGACTCCAGTGTCAGCGGAAGGCCGGAAGAATCCACAGGCTTTTCATCAAACACCAACTGTACAAGGCCGGAACGATCCCGGAGGATCACAAAACTGATGCCCCCCATGTCCCGGATGCGGTGTACCCACCCGGCAAGCTCGATCTCTGTTTGCAGCTTCTCTCCGGCAGCCGCCGCCGTATCCGCAGCAAGCAGACGCATAATCTCTCCTTATACCAGTTTCCTGCTCAGTTGTTCCCCGGCAATCGCCGGATCCGCCCGGCCGCCCGTGGCCGCGATTACCTTGCCTACAAGGTAGGCGCGGAGGGTTTGCCTTCTCTTCACTATTCCCCTGTTTTCTTCCGCGGCCGCAAGTTCCCGCAATTCCGCCACGGTTTTACTCTCCGCGGTGAACACCGTGTCAAGCGCTTCGGCAATCTGTGCGGGATCGGAAAGCCGTTCCCAGCCCCGTTCCCGGATGATCTCTTCAGGCTCGCGGTTTTCCGCTATCACCGCCTCAAGCGTCTGTTTGGCATTCTTGCCGGAGATGCTGCCGGAAGCCGCCAGAGATACGAGGACCGCAAGACGGCGGGGGTTGAGGGCAAGGTCATCTAAACCAATGCCTTCCCGTACAAGAATATGCTTTATATCCTGAAGGAGCCAGTTGGCAATCTTTTGGGCCGCATTCTTTCTGCCGGATCCCCGCTTTTCCGCTTCGGCAACCGCGGTCTCAAAGTAATCCGCCTGTGATTTTTCCTCACAGATAAGGCCCGACTGTTCCGGGGAAATACCGTATCCGGTTTCCAGCCGTTTCTGCCGGGCCTGCGGCAGTTCAACAAGAGAATCCTCGACGGATTTAAGGAAGGCCGCGTCCGGGGTAAAGACCGGAAGATCCGGTTCGGGGAAGTAACGGTAATCCTGCGCGTTTTCTTTTGTACGCATGGGCGCGGTCTCGTCCCGATTTTCATTCCAGAGCCGCGTCTCCTGAATAACTTCCCTGCCTGTATCCAGCATCACTCCCTGCCGGGCAATCTCATAGTTCAGCGACAGCTTTACAAAACGGCTTGAGTTGAGGTTCTTTATTTCCACCTTCTTCCCCAGGCCCTTCCCCTCAAAGTTGATGGACACGTTGGCGTCCGCCCGGAGGGAGCCCTCTTCCATGTTGCCGTCGCAGACTCCAAGGTAGCGGACTGTACGGCGGAGCTGCTGAATGAAGAGTTCGGCCTCTTCCCCGGTTTCCATATCGGGCTCGGTGACGATCTCCAGAAGAGAGACCCCCGCGCGGTTATAGTCCAAGAGGGAAACAGTACCGGTATGGATCATCTTCCCCGCGTCTTCTTCAAGATGACATTCCTTGATCCGCACCTTTTTTTTGATGGGGATTTCTTCCCCGCCGCTGTTCTTTGTCTTCCCTTCAAGCTCCACCCAGCCCTCCTGGCCCAGAGGACTGGCAAACTGACTAATCTGATAGTTTTTGGGCATGTCGGGGTAGAAATACTGTTTGCGCTCAAACCAGGTCTTTTCCGGGATGCGGCAGTTCAGGGCCCTGGCTACCATGCAGCCCATGCGCATCGCTTCAATGTTCAGGCTGGGAAGCACTCCCGGATAACCCATGCAGACAGGACATACGTTGGTGTTGGGCTCATCCCCAAAGGCGGAACGGCAGCCGCAGAAAACCTTGGTTTTGGTCAACAGGTGAATGTGGACTTCAAGGCCGATGAAACTCTGGTACACGCAAACTCCTTCAAAAAAATCTGTCTGTAAAGGGCTTTATGGGCTTCACTGATTCCAGAAGGCCTTAAAACCCGGAGGACGGCCGATGGGGAATTTTCCGGTGTAGGCTTCCGCGATATCGAGAAGCGTTCCTTCGGCAAAGGCCCTGCCCAAAAGCTGCACACCCACGGGAAGGCCCCCCTCAAGCGAGGCGGGGAAACTCAATGCCGGAAGCCCGGCCAGGTTGGCGCAGCAGGTATAGAGGTCGGCGGCCTTCTGGGCAAAAGGCGAAAGCGAAGAAGGCCCCCGGTCAAAGGCCCTCGTGGGAAACACGGGCATGAGAATCGCGTCAAAGCGCGGCGCCGGCCCGGTATAGGCGGACGATCCGAGCAGGGACTCAAAATCCCTGCGGATGGCGGAACGGATACGCTGGGAGCGGAGATAGTACCTGTCCTGAAAGCCGGAACGCAGCACAAAGGTTCCCAGGAGGATGCGGAGTTTAACCTCGTCCCCAAAACCCGCTTCCCTGGCCTTATCAATAAGATCATCGGGGTTCTCCGCGTAGCCGGGACGGTTCCCGTAACGGATTGAATCGAAACGGGCCAGGTTGGCGCTGGCCTCGGCGGTGGCGATCGTGTAGTACGCGGGCACTCCGTATTTGAGACTGGGAACATCCACATCCTCAAGACGGCAGCCGAGGCTCTTGAGTCCTTCCTTTGCCGAATCGAAGCCCTTGCGGACTTCCGCCTCCAGTTCCGCGGCCTGGGCCGCAATCTCAAGACCTGAGCCTTCTTCCGTGCCGTGAACCGCCGCGGCCACCGCCCTGGCAATGGCCTCGGGGGAAAGTACGCCGATGATCTTCCCCTTTACCGTTTCGGTGTTTCCTTCAAGCGCGGGAGCCGCGGCCGGGGCATCCGAACTGGTCTGATCCATGGGGTCTGCCCCCCGGATTGTTTTGAATACCGCGCGGCAGCATTTCACCGTATCCGCGAGGATGCCGATACATTCAAGACTCGACGCATACGCGACAAGGCCGAAACGGGAAACGGCCCCGTAACCGGGTTTAAGGCCGATACAGCCGCAGAACGCGGCGGGCTGGCGGACAGAACCGCCCGTATCGGAACCCAGGGCAAAGGGCACGAGTCCTGCCGCCACCGCGGCCGCGGAACCGCCCGAGGAACCGCCGGGCACACGGCTTGTGTCCCAGGGATTATTGGTCTTCTTAATGCCTGAATTGTCTGTGGAAGATCCCATGCCGAATTCGTCAAGATTGGTTTTACCCAGTACCGCGGCTCCCGCCTCTTCAAGTTTCTTCACTGCGGTGGCGGTATAGGGGGAACGGAGTTTTTGGAGGAGTTTTGAACCGCAGCTTACGGAAAAACCTTTTACGGCAATGTTGTCTTTTACCGCGCAGGGTTTCCCGGCCAGTTCGCCGCCGTCTTTCCCCGAAGAATTCCCGGCCTTGTCCGGCGCCCATTCAATAAAGGCGCCTATCTTCGATTCCCATTCATTAAAATATGCTTCAAAGCCGGAAGGCAGTTTATAGGACATGCTTACCTCTACAGAACGTTGGGAATCACCACAAAACGGCTGTCCCGGTCGCCGGCATTGTCCAGCATGGTTTCAGCCAAACCGGCGGTATCGATGCGGCCGGCATTCTCAGGACCCTGATCGGGGCGAAAATAAGCCGATGTAACCTGGGCTTCCCCCGCGATATTATCCTCCCTGCCCGCACCCTGAAGAGCCGGATCATGATCCGCGGCCTGCATCGCGGCAAAATAGCCGAGCATCTGCTCAAAGGCGGGAAAAGCGGCTGCCAGTTCCCCGTCGCTCAGGTTGAGGCGGGCCAGGGCCGCGGTTACCTTCAGGTCTTCAATAGTCATGCATCCCTCCGGGTACGAGGCTTAAGGAAGTATATTGCCATGGGCTGATCTTGTCATAGCGGGGCTTTCATGTCAACGGCAAAAGCCTTACAAGCAGCATGTAGACCGCGGTCGCGCCAAAGATGCTGAGCAGAGGATTCCGCTTCCAGAGATGAAGGGCCGCGCTGAGGGCCGCGGCGGCGCACACGGGGATCGCCAGCCTTATGTCTTCCTTTACCGGGCCCGCAAGGCTGTTGAAGGCGAGAACGGTCATTGCCGCGGGGGGCACAACCTTCTCCACGAAGATGAGAAAGGCCTCCCGCGCCTTGCCGCCGCCGTTTCCGCGGAAAAAGAGAAAGGGCGCGACACGGCAAAAGAAGATCGCCAGGCCCATGATGGCGCTGTAGAGTACCGCCTGGGAAGTGCTGACGCTCACTCCTCCCCTCCCCTGTGCCCTTTTGGAGAAATGTCTCCTTTTGAAGAAATGTCGCCTTTTGGAGAAACGGCGCCTTTTGAAAAAACGGCGCCTTTCGAAGAAACGGCATTGATCAGTTGAATCATACAGAAGGCAAGAGCCATGGCGCCGAGCAGCGAAACCCTGCCGGGGAGCAGGAATACCGCCAGTACCGCGGCGGCCGCGGAAACGACAAAAATTCCCGGTTTCCTCACCCTGAGGATCTGTTCAATCATGAGAACTATAAAAAGGGCGCTCAGGGCAAAGGCGATGCCTTCAAAATTGAAGGGGATCAGTGTTCCGGCAAGGGCGCCGATGAAGGAGCCGCCGACCCAGTAGGATTGATCGAGGATCGCCGTCAAAAGCATGAAACGTCCCTGTCTTTTCCTTAAGGCTTCCTCTTCAGGAGGGGAACCTTCGGCTGTTTTCGCGTTTTCGGCCGGGATTTCCAGGCTCGAAAGGAGGGCAAAGGTCTCGTCGGTAAGGGCATAGATCAGGTAGAAACGGTAGGCGGGCAGGGATCTGAAACGCTTCAGCATGGAGAGGCCGTAGGCAATATGCCGGGCATTGACGATGAACTGGACCAGCACCGCCTCGGCCAGGCCTGCACCGGCGGCAAAGAGTCCCACCGAGATAAACTGCCCTGCCCCGGCGTACATGAAGATCCCCATGAGGGGGGCGAGCCAGAAGGGGTAGCCTGCCTCAACAAGGAGGAGTCCGAAGGCAATCCCAATGGCCTGGTAACCCAAAAAAACCGGGGAAGAAAATTTAAGGGCGGCCAGGAGAATGGAACCGCTTTCCGTCTGTGGTTTCTTCAAATTTACAGGCGGAATTTCCGTTGATATTTCCGTTCGCTGCATATTCCGCTTCTACTATACCGGTTTTACATGCTATAATAAAGCATGAATTTTTCCCTTGGCGCCGAAGAAAAAAAACTGCTCCTTTCAGCCGCCAGGGAAAGTGTTGCCGCCCGGCTGGAAGGGCGCAGACCGGGCCGCTGCGATCCTCCGCCCGGAGAGAGCAGCCTTAATTATCCCTGCGGGGCCTTTGTTACGATACACAAGCAGGCACAGCTTCGCGGCTGTATCGGCAGGATGAGTGCGGCAGGCCCCCTTCTCGATACGGTAAAGGCCATGGCTGTGGAAGCCGCGTTTGGAGATCCCCGTTTCCCCCCGCTGAATTCCGCCGAATTTCCGCTCTGTCATTTTGAAATTTCCGCGCTTTCTCCCATGGAAAAATGCTTCAATCCGCAGGAAGTCAGGGTGGGAGTTCACGGGCTTTACCTTTCCATGCACGGCAGATCGGGAGTGCTCCTCCCCCAGGTGCCGGTGGAGCAGGGCTGGGATCTCGATGAATACCTGGATTATATCTGTGTCAAGGCAGGGCTCCCCCCTCATTCCTGCGACGCCCCCGACGCGTCACTTTATACCTTTACCGCCATTGTCTTTGGAGAAGAAAAGTAAATGGCTCTTTTCCTGCTTCTGCTTCCCTTTATCCTTTTTTCCGGCTGCAACGGAATGGGGGAAAACGTCCCTCCCCGGTACTCAGATTTCCGCGAAGTGCCGGGGGTAGAGAAGCGGGATATTGAAGCCATTGAACGGATCATTGCCAAACGGGAGTATCTTGGCTGCGGCGCCCTTCTCAACAGCGAAACATTCTACACGGAAGAAGGAGAACCTGGGGGCTTCAGCCGGAATTTCTGCGACTGGCTTTCCGGTTTCTTCGGAATTCCCTTTGTCCTTTCGGTCTATGAGCGGGATAGTCTTATTGAGGCCATGGCGGCAGGGGAAATTGATTTTTCCGGAGAATTCACCCCCACGGAGGAACGGGCCAAACGCTACTTCATGAGCAATGAGCTGTTCCGCCGCCCGGTATGTGCCTTTACGCCGAAAGACGCCCAAGACCCGGTTGATGAGTCGATAACGGAAGCCGCCCCGGCGGATCATGATGATATTATTTCCGGAGATTTCTCTCCTTTAATCTTCAGCCCCGTTTCCTTTAGCGCCGGAAACAGGGAGATGGCTCCCTTTGTCCGGGTAATCAACGCATGCCTTGCCACAGGCTCATCCGCTTTTTTCATGGAAATGTACAAAGAGGGAATTACGGAGTATCAGCGTCATGTTTTTGTAAAAAGCCTGGAACCGGAAGAGCAGCGCTTTATCGGGCGGAGGGTTAGGGAAGAAAAAAGCATTCCGGTTATTCTGGAAAACGAAAACTATCCTGTTTCGGCCTATAACAGCCAGAGCCGCTCATGGGAAGGAATTGCGGTAGAGATACTGCGGCAGATAGAAGAAAAGACCGGGCTGCGTTTTGAAAGGATCAACAGCCGGAAAGAAGATGAGGATACCCAATTTTCCCTGCTCGAAAAGGGAACGGCGGTTCTGCGCACAAGCCTTGACGGGCAGGAACACATTGACATGACACATACCGAAAGGAGAAAAGCCTTTATCAGTACCGATCCTTATTTGAGCGATCGCTATATGCTCATATCAAAAAAATCGCTTGAGTATCTGCTCCCCGCGGAAGTCTTCCATGTCAGGGCAGGACTCGTAACAGACAGTGATGCCGCGTTCGTGTTTCAGAAATGGTTTCCCTCCCATGATAAAATAAAGTTTTATAGCAGCTACGGCAGGGCCTTTGACGCCCTGGATCGGGGCGCAATTGATCTGCTCATGGGCACGGGGAATAAACTGCTGCTGGTAAATAATTTTCTTGAACGTTCACTCTACACATCAAATATAATCCTTGACAGTACCTATACTGTTTCTTTCGGCCTTAACCATAATGAAATCATACTCAGATCCATAATCAACAAGGCGCTGGGCGATATAGACCTTGATGCCGCCGGTGAACACTGGAAGAGCCGGGTTTTCGATGACCGGGGCCGCAGTGCGCGGCGGCAGGCAGGCATCTTCGGCTGGATGCTTTTTCTTCTGGGTCTCTTCAGCATAATCATCCTGGCCCTCTTTATCCGCAGCCACAGCATGAAAAAGAAACTTGAGATTCAGGTGAGGGACAGGACGGCGCAGCTTGAAACCACCGTAAAGTCCAGAGGGGAATTCTTCTCCAGAATGAGCCACGAAATCCGTATTCCTCTCAATGCCATTGTGGGCATGACCCAGATCGCCAAAAAAACCACCGCCTCTTCCCCAAGGACGCTCCGTTACCTTGATGAGATCGTTATCGCCTCCACGCGCATGCTTGCCCTGCTCAACAACATTCTGGATGTATCGAAGGCCGATAACAGTAAACCTACTCTGCACTGGGAACTCTTCTCCCTGCCGGGAACAGTACGGGAAGTTGAAAATATGATGGCTCACCGCTGCAGGGAAAAAGAAATACATTTCACATGCAGTACCGAAGGCATACCGGAAACAGCGGTACTGGGAGACAAAATGCGGCTCAAGCAGGTTTTTATCAACCTTCTGGAGAACGCGGTCAAATTTACTTCCCGGGGCGGAAGAATAGGCCTCTATCTGGAATCCCGGAGCGAAACCGAAACAGTGCTGACAGTCGGTTTCTGGGTACGGGACAACGGCATAGGCATGAACTCCGTCCAGATGGCCCGGACTGCGGAAGTGCTTTCAAGCTCCGATGCCGGATTGGCGGATCGGCTGGGAAGCGGAGGCATGGGGCTGGCGATAAGCCAGTATCTGGTTAACGCGATGGGCGGCAACATCACTGTTGAAAGTGAAGTCAACGGCGGAACAACTTTCAATTTCGTCATTTCGTTTGAAAAGGCCGCCGTTTCCGAAACCAGGGAACCTTCTCTCGAGACTCCCGATTTTTCGGAAAAAAGGATCCTCCTCGTGGAAGATCTGGAAATCAACCGGGAAATCCTCCGGGAATCACTGGCGGAAACCGGCATAAAGATTGATGAGGCCGAAGACGGAGTAATAGCGGTAGAAAAAATTGCCGCTTCTCCTCAGGATTACTATAATCTTGTCTTTATGGATATACAGATGCCAAACATGGACGGCTACGAAGCAACCCGCCGGATCCGTAAACTGGAAAGGGAAGACGTAAAACGCATCCCGGTTATTGCCATGACTGCCAATACGCTCAAGGAAGATATAGAAAAGGCGATAATGTCCGGTATGAACGGCCACATTGCCAAGCCTGTAGATATGGAAATTGTAATACGGACACTAAAAAAAGAACTGGCGGACAGGAAGAGGTAGATTCTGAATGGAAAAAAAATTAAAGGATATATTGACAGATAAAATACGCACAGAGGCCGGCCTCCGGGAAGGTCAGGATTTCGACAGAGATACTGTCATCCACGGCCTTGAATACGATTCCCGGAACATAAAACCGGGCTGTCTCTATTTTGCCCTGCCGGGGCTCCACAGCGAAGGGCACGATTTTATTGATGATGCCATTGAACTGGGAGCCGTAGCGATTGTGCACGAAAAGGATATCGTCCGCAGGAAGGAAGGTATTGCCTATATCGCCGCACGGGACAGCCGTTTTGCCATGTCCCCCATCGCGGCCTCCTTTTACGGATTCCCTTCGGAAAAACTCATTGTTACCGGGGTTACCGGAACCGAAGGCAAAAGCACTACGGTCTTCCTTATCTGGCAGCTTCTCAGGTTTCTGGGAAACAGGGCGGGTTTCTTTTCCACGGTACAGCACAGCCTTGGCGGAGAAGCACTGTTCAATACCGAACATCAGACCACGCCGGAAGCCACGGCGGTACAGCGGCTTCTCCATGAGATGCTGGAAGGCGGCTGCCGTTATGCCGTGGTAGAGGCCAGTTCCCACGGTCTCTCTCCCAAAACCAACCGGCTGGGGAATGTAGGCTTTGACGCGGCGGTCATGACCAATGTAACCCATGAACATCTTGAATTCCACGGTACCTGGGAACAGTACCGGGACGACAAGGCAAATCTCTTCCGCGCCCTGGACAAGAGAGAAAGCCCGGATAAAAATCTTGAACCCTTCGGAGTGATCAACGGGGACGATACAAGCGCGTCCTACTTTGAAGCGGCAACGGCTCAGGATATACTGCGTTTCAGCGCCCACGGGCTTGACGCGGATCTCTCGCTTCACTCAATCGAAAGCGGCGCCGGCGGGAACTGGTATGCCGTGACGGACAGGAAAGGACTTGAAATTGATATTCGGGACAGGCTGCCCGGGGCCTTTAACGCGAACAATGTGATGGCGGCATTACTCGTCGTTTCCCGCCTGACGAAAAAACCTGTCGCGGAACTTGCGCCCTTGGCGGCGGAATTAAAACCCGTACACGGCAGAATGAGTGCCGTCAACCGCGGACAACCCTTTGAGGTTCTCATAGATTATGCCCACACGCCCTCTTCGTTTCAAACAATATTTCCTCCCCTGCGCGACAGAATCTCTAAAGGAGGCGGCAGGATCATAAGCCTCTTTGGCTCCGCGGGAGAGCGGGATACGCAAAAACGGAGCGAACAGGGATCCATTGCCGCGGAGTATTCGGACTTCATCGTCCTGTGCGACGAGGACCCGCGGGGAGAGGCGCCGATGGAGATCCTTGAAGAAATTGCCGGGGGCATCACAGGCGCGTTACGGCGGGAAGAAAATCTCTTCCTCATTCCCGAAAGGCCTCTTGCGATCCGCAAGGCCTTCTCTCTTGCGCGTCCGGGCGACCTCGTGCTGCTTTTGGGCAAGGGGCACGAAAACTCAATCATCTACAGGGATCGTACAATACCCTTCGATGAATTTGCCGAAACGGAAAAAGCCCTGGATGAACTTATGGACAACAGTAAAACAGGCGGCTTCCCGGACAGCCCCTAAAATTGAGTCTTCTTCCGTTCGGCAAAACCGGTAAGATTTTTAAAATCCATGCTGCTGCCGTCGTCCAGAATTACCGTACCGGAAAAAAAACCGTAGAACTGGCGCCGCCTCGTGGAATAAAGCAGCAGTTGATTTTTGTCCTCCCGTTCCTGGTGCGGATGAAAAGTCATGGTAAGGCGCTGATCGTTACTGGTAAAATGCCATGAATCCATCCAGTTACCCGGAGAGATATGAAAGGTTACCTGATCAAGCTTGTGAATTTTTCCGTCAACAAAAAAGGCGTTTTCCGTTGCCTGGCTTGAATCGGAAGTATCATAGCCTATGGAAAAACCTATCCTGAATCCCTTCACCATGCCGCAGGCAGCCGCGTAAAAACGGAGATCCGACCGGGGACGCACGGCCCGGCTCCATTCAAAGATCCCCCACGCGTTCCCCTGGGTAAAAACAAGTTCCGATGTACCGAACTGAATAACCCCTTCGGCGCTGTACCAGGGAGAAGAGCGGGCATAGCGGAACGCGTCTTTTTCCCTGCGCCAGGGAAGATTGGTCACGAGGGATTCCGCATCATCGGGGGCGAGGAGAACAAGCTCTCCCCGCAGACTCCGGTGGTGGCCGAAACGCAGTACATCCGCCTTTATGATCCTGGCGCCCCCTCCCATGGAAACAAAATCAAGCCGGTCACTCTTCCGCCTGAAACGGATCGATCCCATTTCACTCACCGGCGGCATTTCAAAGGTCCCCAGGGGAAACGCACTAAGAAAAACCTGGGTTGAACGTTTCTTGTCCTTCAGGGAAACTACGGAAATACCCATATAGCCCAGCCAGCCTGAATCGATAATTTCAAAGGCGACAAGGTGAGTAGCGGAAAAAACAATATACCTGTCCATTTCGGTAATCCGCCGGTGGGAAGCATAGACCAGCGCGGGATCGTAGAAAAAATACGGAGCCTTTGCCCATCCGAAATTTTCGGGACATCCGTAATTATCCAGAACCGATGAGGTGGCATTGATCTCGGTCTGGCTCATGGAGCAGGTTCTTTGGGATTGATAAAAAGACTGCCCAGGATGATGCCCAGACCTGCCGCGACAGGAATAGTACCATACGTTATAAGACGGACACTCCGGTCTGAATAACCCTCGGCAAAATAACTATACATCCCGTAGCCCTGGACAAAGAGGCCTCCGAGCCCGGTAAAGAGGCCAAAACCGATAAGGCTGTTTTTGAAGTTATTTGTCAAAAAAAACGGCGTGTAGTCCGGCTTGACGGTAATGGTGATGGGCGCGGTATTTTTTCCGGATATTTCCGCCGGACTCTGCAGGACTTCCCTTGCCTGTTCGGACAGGGGAATGGCGGGAGTTCCGGAAAAACGATTCCGGTTCCAGTACGCGACAATTTCCTCTTCCAGGGGCCTTTTTTCGATCCATGTTGTAGAGGGTCTCAATTCCACGCTCACGAGTTCCATTTCATTCAGCGTCGGACCGGGCTGACCGGAAACAGTCATGCCTGCGGAACCCCGGAAACAGTAACTTCTCATCATGGGCTTCAGTTCCCCGCGTTCAATACTGTAATCAATACCGACATCGGAATTCTTCATGCTCAATACGGCAAAGCCTGCCTCAATATTGACAGGATCAATCTCATTCACCGAAACAATGCGGAGCCTGCCGTAGAAAAGCCCAAGAGACCGGGTATCGGTAAAAAGGAAGGAGGTGTTCTCCCCCAATTTAATCACCGTGCCCGAAGGGGAAAACTGCATCTCCAGCCGGCTGTCCGCGCCGGTTTGCACAATGTCTCCGCCGGCGAGGAGCAGGCCCCCGTCCCCCAGATTTTCCGCCTGATACACCGTCCGCTGTCCCCCGGAACTGAGAACAAAATCCCCCCCTTCGGCATGGAAGATTCTCGCTTCGGGGACGGAAAGATCCTGGGCAGGCAGGAACAGGGGAAGAAAGAGGTTAAAACACAATACAAAATACCGGTATTTATTCTCCATTCTTTTCATTATACTATGAAATACCTCTATTTCAAGCGGATACAATTTATGGTGGATTATTCAGGAATGAAAGCTCTGATAATGGGGCTTGGCTTGCATGGCGGAGGGCTTGAATCGGCCCTTTTTCTCGCCCGCCGCGGCGCGGAACTTACGATCACCGATCTCCGGGATGAAAAAACCCTTGCCCCTTCCATCGAAAAGCTTGAAGACTCAGGCGAAGCGGCGCGGAAGGGCCGCATCCGTTATGTTCTGGGCCGTCACGAGACGGCGGATTTTGAAAAAGCCGACCTCGTCATAAAAAATCCCGGAGTAAAACCGGATTCCCCATACCTCAAGGCAGCCACACGGATCGAAACCGACATATCCCTGTTCCTGCGGGAATCCCCGGCCCCTCTCATAGCGGTTACCGGTTCCAAGGGAAAGTCTTCCGCCGCGTCCGCCCTCCACTGGGCGTTGAGCCGGGACAGAAAGGCGGGGAAGGCATGGCTGGGCGGCAACATTACCGTTTCACCCCTCAGCTTTCTGGATACATTACAGGCTGAAGACGATGTGGTGCTGGAACTTTCAAGCTGGCAGTTGGGAGATCTGCGGGGTAATGTTCTCCTTAAACCCCGGATTGCCCTGATCACCGCCATACTGCCCGATCACCAAAACTGGTACGATTCCATGGAAAGCTATACGGCGGACAAACGGGTAATAGGCCATGCCCAGGATGAAGAGGATGCCCTCATCGCCTTTAACGATCAATGGGGGGAAGGTTTTTTTGCCGAAAGCCGGGGCAGGCCACTGGTCTATTGGGACAGGCCTCTTCCCGGCGGCCTTGCCGGCGCGTGGTTCACGGGCGGCAATTCTCCGGGCCTCGCAAGACTCGGCGCGGACGCTGAAGCGTTTGAAGTCCTCCCCGCCCGCCTCCGCGTTCCCGGCGCCCACCAGAGGCTCAACCTTCTCTCCTGCGCCCTGGCCCTCCTCGATCTGGGCATGGAAGCGGAAAAAATACGGGAGGCCCTCGGTTCCTATGGGGGCATCGAACACCGGCTGGAATTCTTCCACGAGACAGGAGGCATACGCTTTGTCAATGATACTGCCGCCACCATTCCCGAAGCCGCCGCCGCCGCGGTCGAAGCCCTTGCCGGCGAAGGCCCCCTCATCCTCATTGCCGGGGGCGCGGACAAAAGCCTTGACTTCAGCCCCCTTGTCCCGGCTGCCGCAAAAACAAAAACAGTGATACTGCTGGAAGGTTCCGCCACGGCCAAACTCAAAAGCCTCCTTGACGGCGCGGGTATTGCCTGCCGGGGCCCCTTTGACAGCCTCCCCGCCGCGCTCAAGACCGCGCTGGAATACGCCGCGGCGGGCGACATCATCGCGCTCTCGCCCGGCTGCGCCAGCTTCGGTATGTTCAGTAACGAGTTTGACCGGGGCAGGCAGTGGAAAGAATGTGTGAGGAATTATGGACACTGAACTTCTGCGGGAAAGGGCGCTGATCTTCCGGAATATCCGCCGTTTTTTTGATGAGAGAAACTACCTCGAAGTGGACACTCCCCTCCTCTCTCCGTCCCTCATCCCGGAAACCTGCCTTGAAGTTTTTGAAACCCGGCGCATCATGCCGCCGGGCAGCCGCCAAAAGGAGAAAGCCTACTGGCTGGTACCCTCCCCGGAAGTCTGGATGAAAAAACTCCTCGCAAAAAACAGACAGAGTCTCTACCAGATCTGCCACTGTTTCCGAAACGGGGAATCTTCGGGCCGCCTCCACAGCCCCGAGTTCGCAATGCTTGAGTATTATACCGTTGGGGCCGATTACATGGACTCACTCAAGCTGACAGAAGAACTGCTCGGCTTCCTCGGTTTTCCCCACCCGGCCTTCAGGCGGCTCAGCATGGCGGAGGCCTTTGCCGAATACGCCGGGTTCGACCTTTACGGCAGCGCCGCACAGGGAAGCATGGAAGAAGAAGGGCGGCGCCTGGGCCTGGAAATTCCTCCCGGCCTGGGGACGCCCGAAATCTACGATCTTATCTTTATCCACGCCGTAGAACCCAGGCTCAGGGGAGAACAGCCGGTAGCATTACTGGACTACCCGGCCTTTGTCCCCTGCCTTGCAAAAAAAAGCGGTACGGGCAACACCGTTGAACGCTGGGAACTCTACATCAACGGCGTGGAACTGGCAAACTGTTATACCGAAGAAACCGATCCCGATGAAGTGCGCCGTTACTTCGCCGCAGAGGGAGAAGCAAAACGGAAAACCGCCCTTGTGCCCCACGCCGTTGATCCCGCGTACTGGCAGATCTTCAAAAACACTCAGGCGGAGCAATCCGCAGAACTTCCCAATATGCAACCCGAAGGACTTCCCAAGAGGAAACCCGAAGGGTTTCCTCAGTGTTCCGGCGTAGCCATGGGACTTGACCGCCTTGTTATGGCGCTTACCGGCAGATCAAGCATCGACGGTGTGCTGCCGTTTCCAATGGACTGAACAAGCCCCCTCACCCCGCTTTTCCGGCCGGGGAACTTTTACGTTTTATGTTTAAATTCCAGATACGCGTAATTCATGTTTCCCTTTTCCAGGGTTCGCAGGGTCAGTACATGGAGCCCCTGGGGAAGATCAATCTCTCCCAGAAGCGCCTTGTTCCAGTGATGCCACTGCCGCCAGTCAAGGGGATCGGCGGCGTCATAGGTGCTGTCAACTTCAAAAGCAACGGCTTTTCCGTCATCGGCTTCCAGGCTGATCCTTCCCCCTTCCTTACAGGTATACATGAGTTCTACCGTGTAAACACCTGCCTTCTCTATGGACACCGTATAACGGATCCATTCTCCCGGCACAGTCCAACCCACATAGAGCATGTCTTTTTCGGGCATAACCAGATTGAATTCGTTGTTATCTATGCTGTCCCGGAATTTGACATAACTGGTATCCACGCCCTCATCGATGCGGAAGCTGTGAAGGTAGCTGCCGTCTGCGGGGTTGAGCTTTCCGCTGCCGTTGTTGATCTCATCGGTGTCGTGGTAGCTAATCCCTTCACCTCCCGCATCGTAATAGGCGCACATGAGTCTGCCGGGAATACGCTGGGGCCCTCCGGGCCACCTGCTGTCCCGGTAAGGCTTCCCTCTGTAATTCTCCAAAAAACTCATGTATTACTTTTTCTGGGCTGTCACATAGGCATCCAGTTGTTTCTGGAATTCGGCAATAACCTTGTCGATTCCGGCAGCCTTTATCCTGGTTTTGTATTCCTCAAGGCCGGAAACTACATCCACATAGGCAAGCTCAAGCGGGCCCCAGTACTGCTGATGCACTGCCTGGCAGGCCGCATACTCGGTCTCCACAGGAGTGGTATCCAGCACAAAAGACTGGTAACGCTGAGCGCCGACACCGTCCTTGATATGGGCGTTCCATTCGGACTTGAAGGTATTGAGATCCGGAGGAGCGCCGACTCCGGGAAGGAAGAGTTCGGGAGTCCGTGCGCCCCATGCATTGGAGAAGGCATAATCGTCGGTGTTGATTGCCTCAACATACTCCTGGCCTCCTTCCCTGATGATTCTGTAGCTTTTTCCTTCGATGCCGTAGTAGAAAGCCCGGAACACTTCAGGATCGGAAGTGATAAGATCGTAAAAAGCCAGGGCCCGGTCAGGATTCCTGGAACTGGCGGGAATAGCCAGCGCGTCCTGGGTAAAGGGCAGATAGGCTACATCGGCTACAAAGTTTGCATACTTGGTTCCCCACTCAGGATGGGTGCGGTAATTACCTTCATAGGCGTCAAGGTTGTAGATCCGGAGCGCCGACTTGCCATTGTCGTATTTACCCTTGTCCGTATCGGAAAGAGCGCTCTTGGGGTAGAAGCCTTTCTTGTTCCAGCGATCCATCATGGAGAGGAACTGGGGAGTTTTGGGATAATCATAATAGGTGGTCAGTTTGGGATTATCGCTCTGGGGATTGTAGAATACAAAGTCTGTTCCTTTGAAGAATTCCACATCTCCCTGGAAGGGGAACCAGATAAGGTGAATATCCGGCCCCTGGGTATACACATCAAGGGGCTCCATTTGGGGATAATTCTGCTTGATAATGTCGAGGTACTTTTCCACATCATCAAAGTTTGCCATCCTGCCGTCCCAGCCGTAAGGTTGTGCCAGATCGGTCCGGTAGATGACACCGTAGGAGGTATAGGTACCCAGGAGTGTAGGAACGCAGTAAATGTGTCCGGCAACCGTGGCTTGCTGCAGGGCGGTCCTGGTCTGCTGCGCATAGTTTTTGGGCGCGTACTTCGGAAAGAGCTGATCCAGGTTCATGAAGGCGCCGCGCTGCGCCATGTTGACGAATCCCAGCCATGTTGCCGTGTAGGCCATGTCGAACACTTCACCGGAAGAGAAGAGCAGGGGATACTTGGTCTGGAATTCGCCCCAGCCCAGCCAGTTGATTTTCAGGGTGCAGTTCAGTTTTTCAAGCAGAAGCCTGTTCAGATTTGCATCGATCTCATCCTGCTTTGCCGGCCGGTCGCCGATAAAGTACATGACCAGTTCAACCCTCTTCGAGGTGTCAAGATCCTTTAAGGTGCCCGTCCCGCCTGAGTCTTTTTTTCCACCTGCCCACACATTCAGTGCAGCAGCCATGAACAGCAGGGATACTACCACCCGCTTCAGTGTCGTTGGTTTTTTCATAAACCATCCTCCTAAAATATATATCGCCATAAGGCGCCGGCGATTTCCGCCGGATCGCCGTTCTAGCCTTTAACAGAACCGATGGTAACGCCTTTGACAAAGTACTTCTGTACAAAGGGATACAGCAGAACAATGGGGCCCGTGGTAACTACCGCCATGGCAAGCTTGAGTGAATTGGTCGGGAGATTCTCCATGCGTATGCCGACATAACTGGCTATCTGGAGCAGCGCCTGGGAACGCATCAATATATCGTACATCATATACTGCAGGGGAAATTTTTCCGGCGTCTGTATGTAGAGCATGGCGTTGTACCAGTCGTTCCAGTAGCCCAGAGCCATAAAAAGGCCGATGGTAGCAAGGCCCGAAGGGAGTAAGGGGAGTATGATCCTGACAAAGATCTTGAATTCCCCGGCGCCGTCAATCTTTGCCGATTCAATTAGGGCCTGGGGGATAGCGGAAACAAAACTACGCATGATCAAAAGATAAAAGACATTAAACATACCGGGCAGGATCAGTGCAAGGAAACTGTCTTTCAGGTGAAGATAACGGATAAACAGGATATAGGAACAGACAAGACCGCCGTTAAACAGGGTAGTAAAATAAAAGAGAAAGGAGAAAGCGTTCCGGTATTTAAAAGACTTTCTGCTTATCACATAGGCTGTCATGGTTATGAGAAACAGGCCGCAGAAGGTTCCCGCGGAAGTAATAAACACGGATACCCCGTATGCCATGAAGATCTTTTGCGGATGTTTGAAAACCATGCTGTAGGCTTCAAGGGTAAAATCCCGGGGCAGCAGGCTGTAGCCGGAAAACCGTATGGCCTGATCCGAACTGAATGATCCTGAAAGCAGAAGCATAAAGGGAATAAGACACAGAATCGCAATTACCGTGATAATGAAAAGAGCGATAATGTTGAAAACCCATGTGACTTTGCCCGCTTTAACTCCGGTAGAATGAAAAACCCCTGCCTGTCTCATACAATCCCTAAAATAGTGAATAGTCATATTCGATCTTTTTGACAATGTGATTCACTACCATGATGATAATGAAACACAAAACCGACTGGTACATAGTTGCCGCCGTGGTCATACCGATGTTGTTGTTTGAAAGCAGAGAACGGAACACAAAGGTATCAATTACATCGGTGGCGTTGTACAGTTGTCCGTTATTCCCGACGATTTGGTAGAACATCTCAAAATCACCCCGGAGTATGCGTCCCACCTGGAGCAGCAGCATAATAATCACCGTGGGCCGGATTGAAGGAATCGTAATGTACCGGATTTTCTGGAATATATTGGCCCCGTCTATGTCCGCGGCCTCGAAGCACTCGGGGTCTATGGCGGTTATGGCGGCAATGTAGATGATGGAATTATAACCGCACCATTTCCACGAGTTGAAGGCGCAGATGATAAAGGGCCATGCCATGGGCATGGAGTACACGTTGATTGGCTCCGACTTAAGACTCTTGAGGATACTGTTCAGAACCCCGGTTTCATAATTGAAAATATTGAACACGAAGGTTCCCACGATAACCCAGGAAATAAAATACGGAAGGAAGATTACGGACTGGCAGAATTTTTTGTACTTCCTGCCGGGCATCTCGGAAATGATTATGGCGATGACGATAGCCAGGAACTGGGATGTGATCAGGTTGATTAAATTGTACAGAAATGTATTGCGGGTGATGGTCAGCCCCGAGCCTGATACAAAAAGGAAACGAAAATTTTCAAAGCCATGCCAGGCACTGCCGAAGACCCCCCTGTCATAACGGTAGTTCTTAAAGGCCAATACCAGACCCGCCATGGGAACATACTGCAACAGAACGACCAGGAAAACCGCCGGAGCAATCATAATAAAGAGACTTCTATTCGTTTTCAGCTCATTCAGAAGACCGGTTTTATTTTTCATACGTTACTCTTTTCTCTTCTGCGTTTTACGCCGGATTTAGCAACCGGTTGCCGTTATAGGCAACCGGTTGCTAAAAAATATTATATGTCATAATCTCAGACTTGTCAATCTCAAAAAAATTTTTTCATCGATTTTTTTAACGGAGCCGGTACTCCGTTCATTCTGCTTGCCTTTGAAGGCTTCCTCACATAAAATAGACTGAGCTTGTTCAAAAAATCCGGTATTTTGGAACAGCCTCGACCAGGGAGGTTTTATGAAGCAGATCCTGATTATTGATGAATCGCCGCTTTTCCGTGAATACCTGAAGCTCAAGCTGTCAGGCGGCGGCGAGGCCGAGGTAACGGTGGCGGTGAATGCGCTGGACGGAGTTGCCAAGCTCAGAACCACCTACCCCGATCTCATCATCATGGACTTTGGTCTCAAGGGCCACGGCTGCCTTGAGGTGCTCAGGAACAAAATGGAAAATCCCAATACGATCAGGATTCCCGTTATCGTCATGGCCCAGCACATAGATCAAAAGAGGATCATAGAACTGGCGCCTTACGGGGTAAAGAAGGTTTTTGCCAAGCCGGTAAAGATCGACGCGCTTTTTAGTACTCTTTCGGAACTTCTGGGGCTTTCCTTTTCCATTGACGAAAGTCCGGGTATTGTGGAAACCCATGTCAACGATGACATTATCTTTATCGAAATTGCCCAGGGCCTTAACCGGGACAAGCTGGATCTCCTCCGGTTCAAGATCATCGAACTCATTGAACTTTATGAGATCCGTGTCCCCAAGGTTATTGTCATGATGAGCGACATCAAGCTCAGCTTTGCCGATGCGCCCAACATGCAGAAACTTCTGGAAACCGTGCTTGGCGCTTCCAAAACGAGCAAACGGTATATCCGTGTTCTTACCAGGGATGCCTTTGCGCGGAAATTTATCGAAGAACAGAAAGACTACGAAGATATCGAAGTTGTTTCCAATCTCCAGTATGCCATGAGCGGGCTCCTTGCGGAGCTGAGCGATTCCATGGAGTATGCTGAAAAGAAGGCGGAGATTATCGGTGACAGAATCCTTGCCGCGGAGGAGGCTTCCGGCGGAGAATCCATGCAGCTTCGTTTTGATGCGGAAACCAGGCCGCGTAAACTTGATATGGACAATCTCAAGGAGAGTATGCAGAATCTCCGAATCGCCGTGGTGGATGACGATTTTGTCATTCATGAACTGATAAAAAATACCTTTCGTGCCGTGGGCGCGGAAGTAACGGCATACGGCGACGGAGAGGACTATATGGCGACTGCCCGGCAGGAACATTTCGATCTTGTTTTTCTCGATCTCATGATGCCGAAGGTAGACGGTTTTTCCGTGCTCAATTATCACAGGACAAGGAACATTACTGTTCCTGTTATCGTCCTTTCGGCAGTAACCCAGCGGGATACTGTAATCAGGGCCTTCCAGATGGGGATCAAGAGTTATCTCACCAAGCCCCTGAAACCGGATGCCATTTTCAAGAAATCCATAGAAATTCTTGAGCCGAATTTTTAAGCCATGATGAATCAGCCGCTCCGGGAATCCGCTCCCAGCCTTTTTGACCGTTTCTTCGGCGATGCCGGAGAGTCAATGGTGATTACCGATCTTCGCGGCAACATTATCGCCGCAAATCCCCATTTCCGGGAACTTCTCGCCGCGCTGAATCCCGGTGAGAAGGATAAAGACGGCAACCTCCTGTCCATGCGTGAGTTTCTGGGACTGGGGAGCGAAGAAGAGTATGTTACCTATTTCTACAGACTCATCTCGGGCACCGCCCGTGTAATAGTTTTCTATACCTCCGTCCGGGAGGCACAGGAGGCTGAAAATACCCGGTGGTTCAAGATCCACGCATGGCTTATGGAAAGCATGGATAACGGCGCGGAAAAACTGCGGGGGCCCTTTATCGGCTTTGCCATTGACGATCAGACACGGGCCCGTGAAGAGGAACAGCGGCTTCTTGAGGATCGTGAAATAGCGGAAAAAGCCATGGAGGCCAAGAGTCAGTTTCTTGCCAACATGAGCCACGAGATCCGCACTCCCATCCAGACGATTATTGGAATGACAGAATTACTGCAGGATACTGTCCTGGACAAGGAACAGTCGGAGTATTCCGGGCAGGTAAAATTTTCCGCAGAAGTACTGCTTTCTCTTATCAATGATATTCTTGACTATTCCAAGATTGAAGCGGGGAAGATGGCGCTTGAACAGATCGGTTTCCGTCTTGCCGAAACCATTGAACAGGCGGTGGAGATGATCTGCATCGAAGCCCACAGGAAAGGCCTTGAAATGGCGGTGTATATTCCCCTGGGACTCGATATAAGCATTATTGGGGATCCGAATAAATTCCGGCAGGTGATCATCAACCTGGTAAAGAACGCGGTGAAGTTCACGAGGGAAGGCGGGGTAACGATAAGCGCGCGGCTTTCGGAGCTTAATATTATTGAGGCTGTCACGGTTTCTGTCGAAGACACGGGTATAGGAGTGCCCGAGGACAAGCGCGATTTTCTTTTTACTACCTTCATGCAGGCCGACGAGTCCACCACCCGTCGTTTCGGCGGTACGGGCCTCGGGCTGGCCATAAGCCGGAGCCTTGTGGAGCTGATGAAGGGCAGGATAAACATGACAGGCAGGCAGGGCGGAGGCTCGATCTTCCGTTTTACCATTCCCATACAGCGTTCCCCCGAAAAAACTGTTTCTCTGCCGCCTCCCCTGGACCCCGCAATGCGTATCCTTGTAGTTGATGACAATGAGGAGAGTCTTCGTATCGTTATTTCCTACCTGAGGGATCTGGGTTACATACATGTCGAGGGCGCATCTTCGGGCGGGGAGGCCCTGAATATGATGGGCGGCGCCGTAGAACGGAAGAAGCCCTATGAACTTTGTTTTATCGATATGATCATGCCGGTGATGGACGGCTGGCGTCTGGCCGCGGAGATTCACAACGATGCCGGTCTTGAATTCATGACGCTGATCCTTATGGTTCCCCACGGTCTTTTGGGCAGGGACACCAAGATGACCCTTCTTAAATGGTTCAGGGCCTACATCAATAAACCCATAAAAAGACGGAAACTGGCGGATGTTATCAGTGAAGCCTTCACTCAAAACGACACGGAATTTGTTTCTGAACTTGACATGGTGGAAGAGGGGGAAAGCAGGAAGGAAGAAAGCTCAGGCGGCGAAAGCGGCGGGCCGCAAAAAGACAAGCCTCTGCTGCTCATCGTGGAAGATCATCCGGTAAACCAGAAGCTCTTTGCCGCAATCGCCGGCAAGATCGGGTACCCTTCGGTTCTGGCGGATGATGGACTTGAAGCCCTGGAAAAGGTGGAGGCCGAAAAGCCCGATCTTGTCTTTATGGATATTCAGATGCCCAGGATGAACGGTTACGAGGCTGTAGAAAGACTGCGCCGTCAGGGTTACACCAATCCTGTTATCGCCGTTACCGCCAGCGCTCTTGCGGATGAACGTGAACGCTGTTTATCCGCCGGTTTTGATGATGTTCTGGCGAAACCCTTCAAAAGAAAAGATATCGAAGCGGCATTGCATAAGTGGATGGGGAAGAAATCCGAAAAAAGCGATTCCACCGGAGCGGAGGCCCAACCGGAGAGCGGCGTTTCCGCGCATGAGGAATCTTCCCCGGCGGAAAAACAGGAAGCCGCAAAACCCGCGGAAACACTGCCGGTTTTTGACAGCGCGGATCTTCTGGATACTTTTATGGGTAACGAAGAGTCGGTACGATCGCTTTTGGCGCGGTATCTGGAACGGACCGCGGAGCAGCTCAATGCGGTACCGGACTTGATTGCGAAAGCCGACTGGGAGACAGTCTACCGGGAAGCCCATACGGTAAAGGGGAGCGCCCTGACTCTGGGAGGCAGGAAGCTGGGGGAAGCGGCCCTGCGGCTTGAGCTTGCCTGTAAAAATAAGGACAGGGCCGGAGCGGAGGCCGCCTTTCCTCCGGTTCAGGATGCCTTTGAACAGTTCCGGGCGGCCGCGGAAGCATGGCTGGCAGGCCTTTGATGCGTTTCTCTTCTTTACACACTCACAGTATCTACTGCGACGGAACCGATGAAATCGAAACCCTCTGCCGCGTTTCCTTTGAAAAGGGACTTGTGTCCCTGGGCTTCAGTTCCCATGCTCCCCTCAGTCTGTGCCGGAACGCGGCAATAGAGATCCCCGATACCGCCTGGCACATGAAGGCGGAAAAGCTCCCCGCGTACCTGGCGGAGATTGGAGAGGCCCGGAAACGCTGGGCCGGGAAACTTGACATATACTCAGGCCTTGAGGCGGACTATATAGAAGGCTTTGCAAGCCCTGCCGAACTGCGCCGCCGCCTTCCCGGACTGGATTACATCATCGGTTCTGTTCATTGCCTTGTTCTCTCCGGGGGAGCGTACTTTACCGTGGACGGACCTTTTGAGGAGACGGAGAGGGGCTTCAGGGAAGGTTTTGGCGGAGACGGGGAAGCCTTTACAGGGAAATACTGGGATACCGTGGAAAAGATGATTGGGGAAGGCGGTTTCGATATCCTCGGTCATGTGGATCTCGTAAAGAAACACAACGGGGAAGGCCGCTTTTTCGATCCGGAGGACGCGCGTTACCTTCGCCGGGCCGGGGAGATTGCCGAATCGGCCCTGAAGGCGGGAATAGCGGTCGAAGTCAACACCGGAGGCATCAACCGCGGCCGCATCCGGGAAACCTATCCGTCGGTAAAAATATTGCGTTTCTTCCGGGAAGCCGGCGTCCCGGCCCTGATCACTTCCGACGCCCACCGTGCGGAGGATCTGGACGGTCATTACGGCATTGCGCTTCAAACACTCCGGGAAGCCGGTTACAGGGAGCATGTGCTTTTTCAGGGCCGCCGCGACGGAAAAGCCCTCTGGAAACATGAAGCCTTGAGCAATCATTCGCTCTGAGCACATAATTGCTCTTGCTCTTGCGTCTTGAAGCCGCGAAACCTTGTTCCTATCTGTTCCGCCGTTCTTCGGCACTCTTGCATTCTATACACATCAGGGCATAGGGCATGGCCTCAAGCCTCTCCTGGGGGATCTTCTTGCCGCAGCGTACACAGAGGCCGTATTTACCCTGTTTGATCCGGGTAATGGCGCTGTCAATGGCCTTGAGACGCTTGAGATCCGCCGAACCTATAGCTTCAATCATTTTCCTGTCTATGTCATCAGATGCGAGATCCGCAAAGTCTTTGGGATTCATACCCCCAACAATTTCCTTAAAATCGACATTACCGGCCGCCAAATTCGAGATAATGTCTGTTTTCAGGTCGGACAGAGACTTGTCCATCTTTTCCAAAAATGCCTGTTCCATAAAAGCCTCCCCTGCTGTTTTTTAATGTGATGAAAAAACCCCGTACTTTATAGCACTATGTTTAAAAACAGCGGTTTTTTCCATCAAATCCTTATACAAACTGCGACATTGATGGAATTAGCGGTTTTTGTCAAGGCCTGAAACGGTAAAATCGGTGAAAAAAAGTTTCAAATGAACCACCGGCCGCGGATCGCTATTCTTGACCCACGGAATTTTTTAACCACTACTTTTTCGACTTCTTCGACCTGGCGGTAAATCTTCTTCCGCCTTCTTCTTGCGCCGCCGCCGTCTTCAGGGTAAAATTCTCCTTACTTTATTCTCAAAGGAGTATCCGGAATGGCAAAAAAAGTTCTGGTTTTGCTGGCTGAAGGTTTTGAAGAGGTCGAGGCGGTAACGCCCGTCGATTACCTCCGCAGGGCGGGGATTGAGGTTGTTACCCTGTCTCTTGGAGCATCGCGGGAAGTGAATGGTTCCCATGGCATTGCGGTAAGGGCCGACCTGCTTCTTGGAGACTGTGCCCCCAGGGCAGCCGATTGGGACGCCGTGCTCTGTCCGGGGGGCATGCCGGGAGCCGCGAACATAGCCGCCCGGGCGGAGGCCGGAAGCTTTATCCGGGAGATGGCGGGAGAGGGGAAACTGATTGCCGCCATCTGCGCCGCACCCGCGGTGATACTTGCGCCTCTGGGCCTCCTGGCGGGGAAACGCTACACCTGTTTTCCGGGTATGGAGAAAGAGATTTCTTCTACCCTGAACAGGGCCGCCCAATGGACGGAAGACCGTGTAGTCCGGGACGGCAACATTCTCACGGGCCGGGCGGCGGGAACCGCGGGTGAATTCGCCGCGGCAATCATCGGCGCGCTGCTTTCCGAAAAAGAAGGCAGGGCTATTGCCGAAAAAGTTCTTCTTTTAGATCCTCAAGCTTCCCGGCGCTGATAGTGGTTCCCGGTATGCCGATGATCCTCCCCGCGCAGCGGTTCCCCAGGGCGGCGCATTCTTCAAGGCCCCTGCCCCGGATAAAGGCCGCAAGGAAGGCGGCCGCAAAGGCGTCCCCCGCTCCTGTGGGATCGGAAACCGCCCTTGCTTCGGCCGGGACATTGATTTTTTCATCCCGGTAAAAAACAAGCGCTCCCCGCTCCGCGCGTTTTACAACGGTGACGGTATCCCCGCCCGCCGCCCGCGCGGCCTCTTCGGGGCTTCCCGCAAAGGCCGCGGCTTCTTCTTCGTTCATAAAGAGTATCAGCGGCTGTTCCGCACAGAAAGAGCGGATCTCTTCCCCAAAGGAACGGGCTTGAAAGGGCGCCCCCAGATCCAGGGCAAGCGCTTTGGATTCGCGCCGGGCCAGTTCCATTACCCGCCTTACCAGAGCATCCCTGCCGAGCATATAGCCGTCCAGCACTATCACCGATACTGCCGCAAAGAGATTCCCGTCAAGGTCTGCGGCGTCAAAGGCAAGACTTGCCCCGGGGGAAGCGGCAATTCGCGTCCGGCCACCCGGCGTCTTTACCATAAGACAGCGGCCCTGGCTTTCTTCCGTCTCTTTGAGCTTCAACACAAGCCCCGCGGCGCGCAGTTCCTCCGCAAAGAGGGCCGCATACGGATCTTTTGCTTCGCTCCCGGAACTGCCTGTAAAGACAGGGGAAAGCCCCAAAAGCCCCGCGATTTTTGCAAGGTTTGCGGCCCCTCCGCCCGCGGTCTTTTTCAGGGAACCGTCTTTTTCAAGAGCTTCAAGCAGCGTGTTCATTTTTTTGCCCGAGGTGTGCTGTACCCTTCCGGTCAGGCCCGCGGAATCAAGGAAGGCTTCATCCGCTTCGGCAAAAACATCCACCATGGCGTTTCCGATGCAGAGCAGTTCATGCTTTTCCGTCATCATACATCTTTTTATTGTAGCTCATATCATCCGCCACCGGCAACGCGGGGCCTTAAGGCGGGGCAGGGTAACGTCATTTAACTTCATGTTCCGGGAAACCACCGGGTTTTGGAAGAATTTTTAACCTCCAAGTCGAAAAAGTCGAATAAGTTCCGGTACAAAGTCTCATTTTCTCTTCGACTTCTTCGACCTCGTGGTAAATTTTTCTTCAAAGTATGCCGCTTTAAGGGGAATTTTGGAGATGAAAAAAGTAAATGACGTTGCCCTGGGAAGCAGGGCAAGAAAAAGCACATACAGGCCTATGTGCAGTTGGGATTAGCTATAATTTATCATTTTGACTCGTTTTTTAAATTCGCACTTCAGATTAGAATGGACGATATGAAAAATACATTCCACTTCGAGATTTATCTAAAATTATATTTATTTCATTTGTAGAATCCATTTGGTAATATGTATTTAATAATTGAAAATTATCATCCTCATTAAATGGCTTATCATAATCACGTATGTTTAATGTTAAATAAAAGAATGAAAAGAACAAATCATTTATTACAAATGAACATTTTTCTGAAACATTCAATTCAAATGATTTTATATCTTTATCATGAACATTAATTTTCTTTCTAGAGAAAGAATTATTTATTATATTTATCTTTATATTTTTATCATTATCTATAATATACCAATATGCATGATTTAGATTTACTGTGCTATCGTGATAATCATAATCAACATTAACATTATCCTGTAACATTTTAATATCATTATCAAAAACCACTATATGAAATTGATGAATAGTATGAAGCCAATGGGTAACATCACGAAATTGTAATAATTTTATTGTATCATCATTATATTTTATAAATAAAAACGGAACCGGAAAATTTAATATTATTATTTTATCTGTTATGTAAAATTCGTTTCCTTCTATTAATATTGGAATACTATTATTAATATAAACAGTTATATCACTTTTAGTTAGATTAACAATTTTAAGATGAAGATAGTCGTGATCCAATGATTCTCTATCACCCTCCGCGCTAATATCGCTAATACAAAATAACAATAAAAAAAATTGAAAGGTTTTTATTAAACCAATATTATTTTGCCATATTTTCATGAATATATCTTAAACATATTTATCAAATTTTGTCAATAGATATTCTTCAAAATATTTCAAATTTGTCCAAATGTCGCCTAACTTCATGTTCCGGGAAACCAAGTGTATTGTTCCTCTGCTGTGGGGAATGGGTAAAAGTCGGCTTCACTGATAGTCTTGAGGCCGTAACGGCCATGATAGCCGGGGAATAAGGCGTTGAAGGTATCGGCGTTGTCATAGGCCAGACCTGCGGCCTCTCTCGCGTAGCGAGCTCTTGAGAGGCCGGCTCCCGCGCCGATGATGATTACGTCCGCCCGGTTAAGCCATAAACCGGTAACCCGCACCCCAGACAGTTTGTATATGCAGCGGATTAGCGGGGTTCTTTTCAATTTTATCCCGAAGGCGATTGATATGCACCGCCACAGTTTTTATCTCGCCATACATATCTTCACCCCATATTTTATCGTATAATTGTTCCTTGCTGAATACTATTTTTTCGTGGCTGGTAAGGAAATAGAGCAGTTCATATTCTTTATTGGCCAGAGAGATTTCATCGCCATTAACAAAAACCTGATGGGTTGCCGGATTGATTTGAAACCAGCCAAAGTCAATCTCATCGGAATTTTTTAAGCGACCGGCACTTTGGGTAAGCCGGTCATAACGGGCAAGGTGGGTTTTTACCCTGGCAACTAATTCAACCATTGAGAATGGTTTGGTGATATAATCATCGGCGCCAAGCCCCAGGCCGCGTACTTTATCGGCCTCCTCGCCACGGGCAGTTACCATAATGATGGGTATATCAATTTTTTCGCGTATCTCCCGGCAGAGGCTTATACCGTCTTTACCAGGAAGCATAAGGTCGAGCAGGATAAGTGCAAACTGATTTGAAAGCGCACATTCCGCTCCTTTTATGCCGTCATATTCTATGGCAGTCTCGAAACCGTTTATTTCCAGAAAATCTTTTTCCAGCCTGGCAATGTCTTTGTCGTCTTCAATGATTAATATTTTTTTGTTCGCCATTTTACTTATCCTCCAACAATAGGCAGCCGGATAATTACCGCAAGGCCGCCGTCTTTAGGCAGTTCCGCATGAATATCACCGCCCATACGTTCAATTATTTTCCTGCTGATGGCAAGACCCAGGCCGGAACCTTTCATGTTGCGGGACGGATCGGCGCGGTAGAAAACATCGAATAATTTAGGGAGCGCCTCGGCGGAAACTCCGGGGCCGTCATCGGACAAACGCAGAAAAACAGCGTTGTTCACCTTGTCGGCGCTTATTTCCATGGAAGCCCGGTCTGTTTTTTTATATCGGACGCTGTTCTCCAGAATATTGATAAGTACATTATGGAGCCAAATTGTATCGGCCAGGACAAATGCATCCCGGCAGGTCTCCGCACAATGTATGGTAAGACCGCGTTGATCGTATTCCCGTGCAATTTCTTCTGTCATATCCGTGATCACCTGCATAAGAGGGATGCGCCGCAGGGTGAGGGGAAATTCATTCATATCGAGTTTTGAAAAAAGGAAAAGCCGTTCAATGATATATTCCATATCGACGGTTTTATTTTTTATGGCGGTAAAATACTGATTCCGTATTTCCGGCGTGGAGGCGACTCCGGTTTCCAGACCTTCAAGATAGCCCTTTATTGATGTCAGGGGCGTACGCAAGTCATGGGAAATCCCGGCCAACAATTCCCGCCGGTTTTCCTCGTCCTGCTGCTTTTGCGCCGCGGATTCCTCCAGCCGCGCCGCCATTTCATTGAAGGCGTCGCAGATCGGGCGGTATTCATCGTCATTTTGATAGTTTATGCGGAAGCCGAGATTATTGTCATGAATCTGCCTGACCCCTTC
>JAISCR010000133.1 GCA_031265435.1 Treponema sp. | reverse complement strand
GCCTCCTGCCGCAGTTTGGCAATTTCCAGGGAAAGGCGGTCGATGCCTAATTGCAAACCCTGTAAAGTTAGATTTTCCGCTTCATTCATGATGTGCCTCCTTTGTAATTTTCCATGCGTTCATAAACCCAAAAATCCGTAACCACCACTTGATTTTTTATTACAACGGGCTCGCCGCCGCTTTTGATAAGGCATTTGCTGACCCATGTAGGGGCAAGCCCCGCCGCCGCCGCGGCCTCAAAGATGGAGCGATACTTAAAGCCCGCGAGGAAAACGGCGCACGGACTACCGGGGGTCGCGTGGACGGTCATTCAAACTCTTCCCGGGCCATAGCAATCTCCTAAAAAAGCCCTCCATTCGTGCTATAATCACGATCAACCAAAACCGTTCCGCGTATGCGGGACTATCTCACTTCAGGAGGGCTAAAATGCCCATACGGTGTAATCGTCAGTGATTACACCGTTTATACATCCCCGTACATCCCTTAAGTCAAAGCCGGTAATGTCGTATCCCGCCTGTTTTACTGAGGGCCGTATTATTTCCATAACGCGCCGGGCCTCTTCCATTCCCTTTAATGTCATCCCTTTACCCCTTGTTGCATGATCACAATTTCAATAGCCCGCTCTAGCCCGTATTCATACCCGCCCCGGAAAGCCCTATCATGCACGTCTTCATCCTCTTTATGGGCGCGGTCGTTATTCCAGGCAAGGGCGTTTTCAAGTTCCCGCAAAACCGCCTCCGCTCTGATTTTGTTAAATTGTTCGTTCTTCATATTTAAACCTCCTAAAATGTGTTATAAAAAAGCCCCTCGATGTGGTATACTCAATTCACCACAAACCAAATCCCCACAAGGAGGGGCAAAATGACTAATATCGAAGTACAGGTAAACATTATCCAAACAGCAATAAACGAACTCGAAAGTAAGCTGCATTACAAAGAATTGCAGAGACCCGTGATTGCCGGCCCCATCGGCGATATAAATACCGCCGTGAGAACATTGAAAGAAATTCTGACTCACTCGTCGTCTTCGGAAAGCGTAGCCCGGACACTCAAGTAAACCTTCCTATCCATCGGACGATCGGGAACAAGGGTTTTTCCTCCGTGGGCGAATGTTTCAAAGCTGACCACAACGTCCCTACAGCCGAAATCCTCAAGTATTTTAATGAGTTCCGCGGAACGTTCTTTGGTTGTTGAAATCAGGCTTTTTGCCATCTGTTTTGCATCCATACCTCACCCCCTACGCCGCCGGCCCAGGGACCGCCCCGGTGCCGCGCCTTAGTTTTTTACAGCGGCCATACGGCCCCCGCTGTTCCCCTAAAAAAACCCTCCTGCTTGTGGTATAATCCTGTTTGTCAAAACACATTCCGCTTGCGCGGGACTATTTCACTCACAGGAGGGCTAACATGCCTAAACCATCAACCATCACCATAAGCGCCGACGAATTCAGAAAATTCAACGAACATTTCAAAACACTGGTAACAAAAATCCAGCATTATGATGTTTACCATAAGGAAGCCAATCTCACTTCTTATTTTGAGGACGAGCGTTCTCTGCTTCTTTCCGCCCTTTCGGAATGGGGGTCGCGGTTTTCGTCTTGTCGGGAACATCGGGAACAAACGACTTAGAAAACCTCACGGTATCCTGGGGAAGCCGCAGTTCGTGGATGTCTTTCTTTGCATCTATGCGGACGTGGACCTCATAAATGATGTCAGTCCCCGGATACCCCATAGTATCGAGGACTCCCCTGATCCGCTCCGTCTCCTCGTTGAGGAACCGTTTCAGATCGTTTTCTTCCAGGCCCGAACTCATGCCGGGCGATCCTGGCATTATCATATCCCGCCTCCTACGCCGCCGGCCCGGGGACCGCCCCGGTGCCGCGCCTTAGTTTTATGCGGCGGCCATACGGCCCCCGCTGTTCCCCTAAAAAAGCCCTCCCGCTTGTGCTATAATCCTGTTTGTCTAACAAGCGGCGCGTATGCGTCCGTTATCTCACTCACAGGAGGGCTAAAATGCTCAAAGAAATCGAAAAAATAGAAAATATGGGGAAAGACCCCTGGGAAAATTACTGGAGGCATATCAGACTCAAGGCTGTTGAATTTGCGCTCCGCGAGGCTGAAATCTTTAAAACCCCACCCGAATCGTTTGACCTCGTAAAAAGGGCAAACGAGATTTTTTCGTATCTCAATTTGACCGGCCCCGAAGATTAGTCTTGCGGCTTTGGCCCGCGGGTGGGATCCTCGTCTATGGGGGCGATTTCAAGCTCCAGCCGCGGGCCTCCCCAAGGGCCTGGTCTCGTTTGAAACTGGATTATCTCCCATCCTTCCTCTTTCAAGAGGCCGTTGATTCGTACAACTGTCTCCGCCGCTTTCATCAGTTTTTTACTAGCCATAGCTTTTCTCCTTCAAACTTTGATATTCAGAATCCCCTACGCCGCTGGCCCGGGGACCGCCCCGGTGCCGTTAAACAGAGGCGCATCCGGCCCCATAATGCCGTATTGTTTTTTCGTGTTTTCCTGGGCGGAATAAGCGACCCGGACATGCGCCAGTAGATCGGCCCGGTTTGCCGGGTCAAGCCGTTTGAAGGTCTTTAAAAGCTCCTTTCGTTCCTTGTCCATAATTTTCTCCTTAAAAAGCCCTCCTGCTTGTGGTATAATCCTGTTTGACCAACAAGCGGCGCGTATGCGCCGGGTATCTCACGCACAGGAGGGCTAAAATGCCAGCCGAAAACCAATTCCCAACGTTTGAGCACAAACTCAAGGCCGTTGAAATTGCCTGCAATCTCATGCCTTTAGGAATCCCGCCCGATTCACCACAAGAATTTGAAAAATTCATGGACGAATACTTTGTTGACATAAAAGGCGTTGCTACGCTGTTGCTTAGAACCGCGTCCTGGGTCGAGGTTTGATTTCATGGTGCGGGTGATTTCCCCATCCGCGCCGCTTACAACGCCCCGGCTCTCCAGGTAGTTTTTCAATAGCGTTTGATGTTTGCTAAAATCCATTCTTTTCTCCTTCAATCGTGATTAACTACTAAGCTTTTCTCCTAATTTTCAATAGCTAATATATATAATATCGATTATCGAAGTGTATGTCAAGCATTTTTTCGGCTACTAATAAAAATTCTTGACTTTTTCTTAATCTGCCAATAATATAAAAATCATGGAAAAGATAGGAGAGAGGCTAAAAAGGCTTCGTAATAAGGTTGGCCTCAAGCAGGGTGAATTTGCCCGGCGGGTTAGTATATCCCAGGGCATGCTATCAGGAATTGAAAACGGCAATGAAATCTTGTCTGATCGTAACATGAAGCTAATCTGTCTTGAGTTCGGGGTAAATTTGGATTGGCTCCAACATGGTGGGGACGAGCCGATATTCAAAAGCCAGGAATTAACCTCTGGTGAAAAAGAACTACTTGAAATTTACGACAAATTGATACCGGAAACCCAGAAAGAAGTCCGAGATTATGCCAATGAGAAACTGGAACTACAGGAATTAAGGGAAAAAACTGTGGGCCGGGATGCCCTGAAACAGGCCCCAGGAGGCACAACGTCGCCCCTAGAAGCCCCGCAAGAGGGCGAAAGGCAAGAAAGTATCGGATAACGCGCCGTGAAGGGAATATCACATTTGCAGATTGGTGATTAGGGCTTATGCTGCCCTTAATTTTTAGGAGGTTTGTATGACAATCAAAGAAATCGCGGAATTGTGCGGGGTGGAAGTCCACACAATTAGGAATTGGATCAACAAAGATGATTTTCTTAAGGAAAATTTTACCCTAAGAAATCACATCAGGGAAAAGCTCGAAAGTGGCTCGCCGGAACACCCCTCGGATTATGAATTGGGCGAAACCCTGGAAATTATCGGTGAAGGCGGCAAGAACAAGGCCCTGGCCTCCCTGCTGGCGGAAAACGCCGTAACCAAGAACGCCCTGGTGGTTCAAAGCGAGGCCATGGCAAAGATAGCAAAGCTGGCCGAAAAGTTGCCGGAGATGCTTGAACGGATTGACCAGCTGGAGGCACGGCAAGAGAAATTCCGGGGACAGACCATTGAAGCCGTTAAGGGGGTTAAAGAAGATGTCAAGGAGATCAAAGCCCGCGTTGACGGGGCATACAAGGAGGTCCTGGACAATGCGACAGCACACGCCGCCGCCGAAGTCAAAGAGTACCTCCTTACCAGCCACAAGCCCTCGGCACACGAGGCGCAGTTGGCCAATCTTGAACACTTTCTTTCCCTGGCCGTCACCGTTACCGGCGACAGGCGGCACAAGATTGATGTGTTCAGGCTATACCCGCAATACACGGTAGGGCTCGCAAACCCCATACCGAGGGACGCCTTTGTTGCCAGTGTACTGCTCCTACGCCCGGAACTCAAGTGCAGGGGAGATGTATTTTCCGGCATCCGCTTTAATTACTAGAAGAGGGCGGCTAAAAGTCGCCTTTTTTGTTGACAAGCCCCTTTTTACCCTATATAATCATGGCTAAACAAAATTAAAAGGGGCAACAAAATGGGTGAGAAACTGATAAATTGCAAAGCATGTGGTAGGGAAATTGCAAAGAGCGCAAAAATTTGCCCTCATTGTGGAAAAAAGAACAAACAGCCGGTTTTAAAAGTAGTTTTGATAAGCGCAGCAGTTATTATCGCGCTTTCAATCATTGGTAATATGTCAAAAACCAATACTACTAGCAGTACTTCAAATACCCAAACCGGGGGAAATTTCACTATCGCAAGAAATAATAACACAGGAATATGGGGTCTTGGTGAGTATGAAGACCAATTTGGAAACAAAACGGGGGAAAAATACATAGCCCCAAAATCAACGATCCGTGGAAAATTTAGCAACCCCGCAACAGAAAATTCAGACCTTGATGTTCAATTTGTTTTTTCAGATGAAAACGGCGTAACGATCCAACTGTACGAATACGGGAAAAAATTTGGGGTTCCGGCAACTGCTATCGGCTTGGAAAAAATTAATATAGCAATACAAGCTGGAAATGGCCAACAATACAACTTTACCGGAGGGATGACTCAAACATGGGTGTTTTTTGATGTCAATGACAGGGAGACTATAACTCAAATACTATTAGAGGGGGGTAATATAAAATTCAGAATATCAATTGATAGTGTAGGTGTAAGGAGTAGTTATAGTTTTGATATTACCAATGCCAACGGCTTCGACGTTATCTATCAACAATACAATCCCGGTCAAATATAACCGCCGTCAACCAGCACCCCGGTTTACGCCGGGGCTTTTTATTGCCCTTAAAGGTCAAGTTAAAGGTCAATTTTCGTTTATAATCGCATAAAAACTTGACTAAATCTTTTCTATATAATATCATTGCATAGAAACGCAGTTAAGCGTACATAAACTATTCACCCGGCAGGACTGTTTACGCTTCGCCGCCAGTAGGCGGCTCGGGGTTCCGTTCGCCCAGGTCGTTCCGCTACGCTCCACTCCCACGGCTCACTCCACCCACATTTTGTCGGCCCTGCAAATGCTACGCATTTGCTTATTCGGGCCGCCAAAACGTCGTAAACAGCCGGAACGTTTTTTATAGCTTCTTTATCCCGCAAAGCCCTGAATTGTTATCAGTTTATCCCCTTTTTTCGCCTTTGTCAACTCTTTTTTTTAAAAAATCCTCTTTTTTTATCATCCCTTTTTTCCTTCCCTTCATGACCTAAACTGTCCCAAAAATTTTTCCCATTTCTTACTTGACTGTTGCTAGGAACAGTGTTACCCTTTCTTCATATCTTTTTTTTAAGGAGACTTTATCATGTTTAATTCTCATTCCGAAGTCCTGGTTTCCGCCGCACAACTCTCTAACATCTTCTCTATTAGTGAATCCACTATTCAATCTCTGGTTAATGATAATAAAATCCCTTATACTTATTCCCATCAGGCCGATCTTCGTTTTAACCTTCAGGATATTACCGATTGGCTGAAATCCGAGTCCGTTTTTATGATTGTTGATGACAGTACCCTTATCGATTCTTTCCAAAATCACTTCCAGTCCCAATTCCCAGCCGCTTTGCGGGCTTTGCGCTCCATGGACCAGGAATATTCCGCCGCTAAAAAACACAAGGGCTTTAACCTCGTCAAAGTACCCAGTAAAAAATATGGCTTCCTCTATTATGTCCGTTATTTCCTCAACGGCAAAATGATTCCCTCTAAATGGAACACCCATACCAACGTCCTCCTGGATGCCGTTTCATTCGCCCAGAATAACCGTGATAAAATTATAGACTCTTATCTTGAGAAACACCAGTATACTGATAATATTTACGGCATACTGCAAAACTATTTTCAGAAAGGTTCGTCCTATCTGGCTATTGACGAAAAACGCAACCATGTTTTAAGTGAGAAAACCCGGAGTGTCTATTTCCATTTCATAACAAAAGTTTTTATCCCTTTCCTTCATTCAAACGATGTTAAATGTTTCCCAGATATAACCCCGCCGGTTATTACCAAGTTTCAAAATCATCTGTTATGCAAGAGTAATAAACCTCAAACCATTAACCGCTATATCGGATGTATCAAAATCATATTTTCCCATTTATTAATGACCGGGATAATCAAATCGGATATATTTGAGCAGGTCAAAATGTTGAAGGTAAAAACAGAAAATTATGAACTGCGGGGCTGCCACGAGATTGAGGCGGTACAGGGGGTTTTCAATTCGGAATGGGACAACAATCTCTCATACCTGCTTTGCCTGATAATTTATTCCACCGGGATGAGGAACAGTGAAATTGAGAAGATACAGGTAAAAGACCTGATAGAAGTAGAGGGGTGTCATTTTATCGACGTAAAAAGGAGCAAGACCAAAAGCGGGATACGGATGGTTCCGTTACATGATTTTGTCTATCGGAAACTTTCCGCATATATAGCGGAAGCGGGGAAGGCGGCGGATGATTATATATTTTTGGATGGGGTAAAACATAATCAATCGACATTGTACCGGGAAGCGAATATAGCGATGGGCGGGGTAATGGGGATAAGCGAAGCGGTACTTGATGAGATGGGGGTATCCTTTTACAGCGGGCGGCACTACTGGAAGACGGTGATGAACGCCGGGGGGCTGGGGTCGGACATAGAAGAATACTTTATGGGCCACAAAGTATCCAAAGATGTTTCGGTATTATACAACCACCGTGACAAACAGGGGAAGAAAAAGCTGGCCGTGAAAGCCCGGAGAGTTTTCGCCATACTGGACAAATATCTTTTCAAGCAAAAAACAAATTAATCGGCAGGAAGGTGTTTTAACGGTTTACGGGTTTACCACAACCACAGCGGGGTAGAACCCTGCCGCGGTCA
>JAISCR010000121.1 GCA_031265435.1 Treponema sp. | reverse complement strand
GCTAAACACCACCGGGTTAGCTATCTAACCCTTTCCCTTTTACAGATTTCTTTACCGGCACACCAAACCCTCCTGTTTACAGGCAAAACCGCCCGCTTTCCCCGGAATTCCGGGTTCCTTTGCCCCGCGGACAGGGGGCCTTTAGTACCGGCAGTTTCCCCAACACGGTCTCTATCCGCCTGCGCGGATTTAAATATAAACAGCGGGGAAAACCCGCACAAGGAGTTTTTATGAAGGTGAAGCAATTCATCAACGGATTTTCCATGGCGGCCAGGGCACTGATCCTGTGCCTGGCGGCCCTCTGGGTCCCGGTAACGGCGGTGTATGCCCAGACCGCGGCCCCCCGGTCCTACTATGTCCGGGCCAACGGGGACGACAACAACAACGGCCGCAGCGAGGACGCGCCTTTTAAGACCCTGGATAAAGCGGTGGAAGCGGCAAAGGCGGGGGTGATCAAGCGGATTACGGTACTCGGGAAGATTGAAAGCGAGTCTACGTTAGTAATCAGGGATACCGGCGACGATGAGATCCTGATTACCGGTAAACCGGACGCAGCGTCATGGGAAAAAGCGGAGATAGAGTACTACGGTTATCAAAATCTTCTCCGCATTACTAACGCGAAAATCAGGTTTACCGCTATAAGTCTTTCGGGAAATTGGATGATCGAGAATAAGGCCAAGGTAACCCTTGGCGCCGGGACGATAGTTCCTGGAGATATCCGGATTCAGGCCAACGCCGAGTTGACCATGACCGATGACGCCACGGTACGCAACACTATTAATGCTTCTGATAGTTCAATAACCATGACCGGCAATGCCCGGATTACCGGTGGCGGTGGCATTAGGGGGGGTGGAAACCTCACGCTAACCATGTCGGACAACGCGCAAATAAGCGGTAATACCACAGGTTCCGCAGGGGGCGGCATTTACGTAAGTACGCTCACGTTAACCATGACCGGCAACGCCCGGATTAGTAATAACACTGCCAGCATGCAGGGCGGTGGCATTCAGGCAGATACGCTCACGTTAACCATGTCGGATAACGCGCAAATAAGCGGCAATACCACACGGTCTGTTAATGGCGGCGGCGTTGACGCAGGTACGCTCACGTTAACCATGACCGGCAACGCCCGGATTAGCAACAATACCGAAGCCGGTACTAGCGAATACGACGGTCGCGGTGGTGGTGGCATTTATGCTTCCAGTGGTAAAATAGCCATATCGGGCGATGCGCAAATAAGCGGAAATACCGCAGCCGAGTACGGCGGTGGTATTTTCTTTGGCAGTAGTGGTGAAATAACCATAGCGGACAACGCGCGCATAAGCGGCAATACCGCGGGCAAGGACGGCGGCGGTATTTATAGCGCCGGAACATTAACCATTAACGGCGGGGAAATATCCCGCAACACCGCGAAAAACGGCGGCGGCGTCTTTGTCGTTAGGTCGGCAACCATGACCGGCGGGACCATCACCGGCAACAAGGCGGAATACGGCGCGGGCGTATTTGCCGAAAAAGGCAGGAGCTGGACTGACCAAGGCAGCACCGTGCATGTCGAACCCGGCGCGGCCTTTACCCTTAATGGCGGGACCATCACCGGCAACGCGGCGGAATTTGTCGGCGGCGGGGTCTATGCGCAAAGCGGCTCAACCTATACCGCCGGGGGCGGCACGGTAACGGACAACACCGCCGGGGACGGGGGCGCTAATGTATTCCGGCAGCAATAAACGGCTCTTTGCCGGGGCTTTCTGCGCGGCCCTGGTCCTCTGCGCCATTCCCGCCCATGCCCAGTCATTAACACGGGTTCCCATGGATATGTTAAGGACCATGATGTACGGGTACTTTACCTATGTCCCCCAGGCAGAATTCAACCGGGTGTTCAACAATTTTGTCGCCACTACCTACAACGGCCGCACCTATATCTACGATTATGAGGCGGAGAGATTTTCCGAGTCCTTCGGCCTCCATGTGTACGGCGGCTCTGTAGCGGCTGCCTGGAAAACATACGAGCGGCAGGCCAATGAAAAGGCGAGGGCGCAAAGGGCGGCGGAGACGGCAGAGCGGGAGGCGGCCCGGGCGGAGAGGGAGAAAGAGGAGGCTCGGGTGGCGGCAGAAAGAGAAACGGCCAGGGTGGCGGCGGAAAGAGAGGCCGCCCGGGCGGCGACTGCGGCGGCTCATCTGAAAAATTACCCCCACCGGCTCACCGCCAACGCGAAACTCTACGCGGACCAGGACTTTAACGCAACCGTGGCCGCCAATCTTTCCCGGGGCGCGGCGGTCCATATCGACGGCTACGGCGAATACACGGACCTGGACGGCGACACCGCAAAATGGGCCCGGGTAACCACCGACTCCGGCCAAACCGGCTGGGTCTTTTCCGGCTTTCTGGAAGAACGGCCTAAATAACAAGTAAGGAGGAATTATGCGTAAGCCATTTATGCAATTATCGAATTTTCGGTATAACGATATGTGCAGCTTTTCTTCGTTGCTGACCGACGTTATAGGGAACCTGCCCAAGTCATGTCAAATAACCGCGCCCGGTGGCGGTGATCCTCAAGCTCGTGATGTGTTGCAATATTGGGATCCGCATAGCGATAAACACATCGATTATGGGCGCTATCTGACCACCAAAATAACCGGAACACCTATTGATTTTTGGCTTGGTCTGGATATAACAAAAAAAAGGCTCAGATTCATTGTCTGGTTTGAAAAAAAAGCGTATTCGCCAAACGGAATCACGCCCCAGAGTGAACAAAAACTGGAAACCGCGCTTAATAATACTTCGATCCAGATAAACTATGCGGAAAAACCGGATCCATCCAGCGAGGAAAGAAAGAATCCATCCCCACGGGAATATTGGGTTACGATGGATGACCCGGCTTTTTCAAATTTTTGTACTACCTCTACACCGAAAAAACCATCACACGAGCTGGGGAAATTTATCGAGGACATACTGGCAAATCTTTAACACCGCCAGGGCTCTACGGAGGCCGATTGAACTTCAATCTGCGCGGGTTGAACTTAAATCCACGCAGATTGAATCTACATCTGCGCGAATTGAACTTGAATCTGCGTGAATTGAATCTGTATCTGCGCAGATTTAACCTGAATCCATGCAGACCAAACCTGTATCTGCATAGATTGAACTTGAATCCGCGCGGATTGGACCTGAATCTGCATGGATTGAACCTGAATCCGCGCGGGGTTGAACCCGCCGGAACTACAACAGAAGGAGGCGCGTATGGCGCAAAGAATGGATTGGTATCCCAGCTCCCGGGATGAACAGCTTCACCTGGTAAAAACATGGAACACGGTATTCGCGGCCCAGGGACCAACATGGGGTATACCCCCGGAGCATATCACCCAACTGATAAACGACGCCCAGGCCGCGCAGACCATTTTGGACAAGGTAAAAAGCGGGGAACGTACCCCCGCCGATGTCATCCAGTGTAACGTGGTCTTTAAGGACATGGAGACCGAGGCCCGTTTTATCAAGAAACACTACCTCCTGATGCCGCCCCTTACCCCCGCGAACTTTGCGACCCTCCTTTTGGCCCTGCCGGACGAAATCCACACCCCTGTCGGCCCTCCCACGGGCCAGCCTTCCCTAACCGTAACCTACCCCGGCGGCCCCCATCTGCTGATGGTCCACTGTGCGCCCCTCCTGGGTACGGAACCGCCGGATACCAGGGGCGACTACGGCTACGCCCTCTACCGGGGCATCATGCCCCAGGGCGGGGCCACCCTGGAACAGGCCGCCGGGATAAAACACTATCTGATGACGGAGCCCCTTTCAGGCGGCGAGATGCTGCATTACCGTTTTACCCGCCGCAAAAAAGAAGCGGTGGATTTTGACGCTTCCGAATCCGGCATGACCGCCTACTTCTGCTCCCGGTATGAAAACCAAAAAGGCCAGATCGGCGTATGGGGGCCGGTGGTTGGGGCGGTCATTCCCTAAACAAAAAACGCCGCCTGTGGGTAGTGGACTCAAGACCGGAAGAAGAATATTTTACCGCAAGGTCGAAGAAGTAAAGGGAAAGAGAGGATTCTTCCTAATCTTAAAAAAACTTTTTCGACTTCTTTGACTTCGCGGTTTATAAAATTCTTCATGTATCCACTGTTACAATCGTGTACGAGCACTAGTGTCCGGACACTTAAAAAATTCTGTAGGTCAGGCTTAGGCCGGAAATCCCATATTCACTCCAGCGCGGTTTTTAGTTTTTCCCGCAGCGCGTCGTATTCCAGGTTTTCAATATCCGCGCGGAAGGAGATGACCAGTTCTCCCCCGGACGCGTAGTCATACTGTTCCATTTTTTTGAGCAGATTTTCCATCGCGTCGTTATCGTAGTTATTTGCCGCTTCCAGAAGCTCCGCAATAAGTTCCCTGTCGGGCGCCGGTTTTTTCTCTTTTTCTCCGGCCTCCTGCGTTTTCTTCATGAGGGGCCACAACTGCGAGATGAGATCCTCCGCTTCGGCAAGAAGGCTGTCATTTTCCGCCCTGACTTTTTCAAGATCCCCCGCTTTGGCGGCTTTTTCCAGTTCTTCCGCCATTTTTCCTACCTTGTTGGCAAGGATGCCGTAGCTGGAACCCTTTAGACCGTGGACGCTTATGGCATAGTCCGGCAGGGTTTCTTCGGTGAGGGAACCGGAGTCGCCCGGATACCGCATCTTTTCCAGGAGTTCGGGCGTATGGAGGACATAGACGCGGAGAACTTCCATCAGGGTTTCCGGGTCTCCGTAGCGTTTTATGCCTGCCTCAATATCAATGATTCCGCTGTCCAGTTTCTTAAAGTTCTCAAGTGCCGCGGAAGGGGTTTTAATGCCGCCGTTCGTTTCGCCTTCATCCCCCCGGGCCTGTAATTCCTTCTCCTTTTCCGGGTTTCTCACAAAACGGTTCAGTATTTCATCAAGTTTTATCACGTTTATCGGCTTTGATATAAATCCGTTAAAGCCTTTGGAGAGGAACATCTCCTCGTTTCCCGTAAGGGCGTTTGCGGTAAGGGCGATGATGGGTACGGTTTGTGCGTACTCGCTGCCTATTTCGTTGCGGATTATTCTTACCGCTTCCAGACCGTCGATTTCGGGCATCATGTGATCCATAAAAACCGCGTCGTATTCGGGCTGATCCCCCGCCTCTACCGCCATCATCTTGTCTATCGCTTCCTGGCCGCCCGACGCGGTATCTATGCTGATGCCGTAAGGCCTCAGCAGCCCCCTGGCGACAGCCAGATTGGTCATTACATCGTCTACTACCAGAATCCGTGCGTAGGACATGGGGGCGCGGGTAATGGTCTTTCCCTTGCTGCGGTCTTCCTCTACAAAACGCAGGGCGTGGAGATTTTCCGCCCCTTCTTGTCCTATGGTTTCATTTCCTATAATCCCCTGTATTATTTCCGCGGTAAATTTGCTGCCCGAACCGTACACGCTCTCTACGTTTATTGAGCCCCTCATGAGTTCCACGAGGCCCTTGGTGATGGAAAGCCCAAGCCCTGTTCCTTCAATCAACCGGTTTCGTTTGACATCAAGCTGGCTGTACTCCACAAAAAGCCTGTCCAGATCTTCTTTTTTAATCCCTATACCTGTGTCCTGCACTATAAATATAAATTTGACCGAATCCCCCCCGAGTCGGTTGCTCCGGGCTTCCAGTTTTACGGTTCCCTTCCTGGTATATTTGAACGCATTGGAGAGCAGGTTATTGAGAATCTGGCGTACCCGCATTTCATCTCCCAGAATCCGCGCGGGAAGATTCGGGGAAACCCTGAGTGTAAAGGAAACAGGTTTTGATTCGATGCGGATAAGATTCTGGCTTACTACGTCGGACAGAAGGCTCTGAATATTGTATTCCTCCGGGCTGAGCTCAAAGCGGCCCGATTCAATCTTGGAGATGTCGAGGATCTCGTTGATGATTCCCAGAAGCACCGAACCTGAATTATAGATCTTTTCAAGATTGCCCAGCGTTTCCCGCTCTCCTTCTTCGTCGTTGAGTTCCTCTTCGGCAGGCAGGTTTGAAACCTTTGTCAGTTCCACTTCGGAAAGCCCTATGATCGCGTTAAGGGGGGTGCGGATCTCGTGACTCATCCTGGCAAGGAATTCGGTTTTTGCCCGGGAGGCCGATTCGGCGCGCCTGGTCTGCGCTTCCAGCTCCGCTGTCCGTCTGTGTACCTCATGTTCCAGATGTATATTCGCCATGCTCAGGGTATTCCTTGCGACGTTCATTTCATTGTACAGCTCTCCAAACTGCCGGGCCAGTATCAGTGCGGAACCGATGGTAAAGATGGGGAAACTGTAGCGTATTGTATTGAGCCCCCAATTAAGGAACCAGGAATCAAAGAGATCGAAAACACCGGAGACGACAAGCAGTATAATTCCTATCGTCAGGTTTCCGATGTGGGTATTGACCATCAGGTAAGAGAACTTTTTTAGAAGGGAATTTTTTCTCCCGCTTTCGGCATTGGCGCGGACGATTTTCCAGCGTTTGTATCCGTCGACAAAAAAGAAATAGCCTATGTCAAAAATAAGAATATAAAAAATAATGAACAGTATCATTAATTGATCGATTAGAAGAGTGTCCTGCGAAAACTGCGGAGAGAAGACAAGACCGGAAAGACCCATAAGGGCGGAAAGGACGCCGAGAATATAGACAACGATTGTAGTTTTTTTCCGGATGATAAAATCAAAAAAAGCGGTTAAAAACAATCCTGCCAGGGAAAGCAGAATAAATTCAATCCTGAAGAGAAAATCCGTGTTCGGAAACAGTTGATAGATAGTATTTGTGCGCAGAATAAAGTAAATACCTATACCGCCGGAAAAGAGGCAATAGTAGAGATTGTGCAGGTCTTCCCGGCGCATCATGTAGAGCATGAAGTGGTAGATGCCCACAAAAATATAGATGCCGTAGAAAAAGATGAAGAAAGATTCATTGTGGTTACGTTCTATTTGATCATAGTCGTCGATATAGTAGTTGATAGAGTAATAGAACCCCGTGTCTGTATAGTTTGGATCGCCGTATATTCTGAAGGCCAGTATATTGGTTCCCGGCCGGAAGAGGCCGGGCTGAACCGGGAAACGGGGATAGCGCCATGCCCGGTGGGTTTTTAGCGCGCCGTTTTCGTCCGGGTACATCTCCGACTTGACCAGTGTGCCATTCAGATAGACTTCCCAGTTATCGCCGATGCTTGCCAGATATATTCCCGGAATCGCGGCCCCGTCCCCGTTGATCCGATCTATCTGGCTTTTATCCATATAGAAGCTGGTTATGAAGGTATAATCCCGCGCTTCGCCGCCGCGGGGGTCGAAGAAGAAGCGTTTTGGAATATTGAAGAAGGGGAAGTCCTTTATTTTCATGGTGGTAAGGGAACCGGCTTCGGAGGCAAGATGCCATTCCGGGGAGGAAGGTAGAGGCTGACGGATTATCTCCTCCCGGGAAAAACCTTCCCTGACAAACCATGCGTTTTCCCTGAGATTTGTATAGAGGGAGGTCTTTGCGTGGCTGTTGACTGCCCTTGAATAGACCAAAAGGCATAAAGACAGAGAGATGATCAAAATAAGGCTAATCGTCGTCAACTTGACGGTTTTTTTACAGTTCTTCATCTTGTTGATAGTATACCCCGGTTTTCACATCAATGTGATACTTTTCAATAAAATCGCCCGGAAAATTTCAGTTTTCTGGAACAAGCCCATGTTTCTTATTCCGCGCCTTTTAGCCTTGAAGAGAGAATCTCCACCGCTCCCTCCAGGGCCTTTGCAAGCGGCAGGGCTTCCACCCCCGCAAGAGTGAAATGCTCATTTTGCAGCGGGAGCAGAATCCGTTCCGCCGGGGAAGAGAGGATCGCTTCGGCCATGGCGGCGCTGATCTCCCCCATCATGCTGTTGGCTATGACGATTCCCACAGGCCCCAGGATGAAGTCCGCATTACGGACCGAAAGGCGGATTGCGTTTTCTCCACTGGCGCCCCGCTTTGCCCCTGCCTTGATCATCCTTTCGGTGGCAACCCCGTTGGTTCCCAGGGCGATGATTTCAATGTCTTCCCGGATGAGGCCCTTTATCCGGCTGATAATCTGGACTCCGATGCCGCCGCCCATTCCGTCGATTACCACTATGGTTTCCATATCTTTACCCCTTTGACATTCGCGCGATTACCGAAAGTCATTTCAGAAATGAGGCATTTCAAATGAAGCATTTCTGAAATTCTGAAATGTTCATTTCTTGACAAAACATGATTATTATAGTATAAAAAGGCGGCGGCATGAAGCCGCTTTTGCTTCAAGGGATGAACCCTCAGGAAATATGTCTATATGGAGATGGGGGTTTCATGTCTACACTGCCGGAAAAATATCAATGTCTGCTGGAGATCATTCGGAAGCCGGGGAGCGCCGCGGTAGCTTTTTCCGGGGGAGTCGACAGTTCCTTTCTCTGCGCCGCCGCCTTTGAAGCCCTGGGGAAGAGGGCGCTCGCAATTACCATTGTGTCCCCCATGCTGCCCCGCAGCGAAATTGAGTGCGCCCGGGAAACCGCCCGCCTTATAGGCATTGAACATATAACCGTAGAAGAACATAGCATTGACGACGAGGTGGCGGCAAACCCGAAGGATCGCTGTTACCACTGCAAAAAAATTGAATTCTCACATATCCTCGGGGCGGCACGGGAACGGGGCATTACCGTCGTGCTGGACGGTTCCAATACCGACGACATGGGAGACTACCGTCCGGGGCTCAAGGCTCTGGAGGAACTCGGCATTGTAAGCCCCCTGCGGGAAGCGGGTATGAACAAGCAGGATATACGGGAACTTTCCCGGCAGAAGGGCCTGCCTACCTGGAACAAGCCTGCCTTTGCCTGTCTTGCGTCCCGCGTTCCCTACGGCGAAACGATAGACCGGGAAAAGCTGAGAAGGATTGAAAACGCGGAGGAGGCGCTCCGCCGGGCAGGGTTCCTGCAATTCCGTGTGCGTTCCCACGGCGACATTGCCCGTATCGAAGTGGCGCCGGAAGAGAGGCGTCGTTTTTTTGACGAAAAAACCCTCGACATCATTTCCGCGGAGATTAAGGCCGCTGGTTTTCTCTATGCCGCCTTTGAGCTTGAAGGCTACAAAATGGGAAGCCTCAACAGGGTAATAGGAACTTAACGGGGGAATGGACAAGCCCTTCAGTACATATACATATTAAGGATTTGAAAAATGAAAACATTGCATTTTGACTGTTTTGCGGGGATCTCGGGGGATATGTGCCTGGGAGCTCTTGTCGATCTCGGTGTGGATCGGGAGGCCCTGACAACGGAACTGCGGAAACTGGGATTGGAAGGCTGGAAGCTCAGGTTTGAAAAAGATCAGCGTAACGGCATCACCGGCCTCCATGCGGTAGTGGATATCGAAGGCAGTACCGATCATATAGCCTGCGATGATGAACACGAACATCATCACGAGCATGAGCATGAACATCATCATGAGCATGAACACGGTCACGAACATCATCATGAACACGAACACGCGCACAATACCTGGAAGGAGATCCGCGGCGTCATTGAAAGATCGGGTATCGGCGAAGGGGCAAAGAAACGGGCAATCGCTATATTTACCGCAATTGCCGAAGCCGAGGCGAAGGTTCACGGGAGCGCGGCGGACGAGGTTGCCTTCCACGAAGTGGGTGCCCTGGATTCCATCATTGATATTGTGGGAACAGCCATCGCGCTTGATATGCTGAAGCCTGACCGTATCACCTGCGGGCCGGTGGAACTGGGAGGCGGGACGGTAAAATGCGCCCACGGCGAACTGCCTGTGCCGGCTCCGGCCACGCTGATTCTGGTTGAAGGCATGCCGGTAAAGACCGGCGGCTTCAACAGGGAGATGACCACTCCCACGGGAGCGGGGATCCTGGCGGCTTCTGTTGACGAGTTTACGAGCGGAGCGGACGGCGTTTTTAAGATCCTTAAAACCGGATACGGTACCGGAACACGCAGGATGGAGAAGCCGAACCTTTTGCGCGTAAGCCTCCGGGAAACGGAAAAAAACAGTACTTCTGCTGCCGGGCTCTGGGATACGGAGATCCTCACCCTCATGGAAGCCAACATTGATGACATGAACGCCGAGGAATTCGGTTTCCTTATGGAACGGCTCTTTGAGTCCGGGGCACTGGACGTTACGTTCAGCCCCTGTACCATGAAGAAGTCCCGGCCCGGAACCCTGGTATCCGTTCTTGCCCCTCCGGCAAAACTGGAAGAGCTGAGGCTTTGCTTTTTCAGGCACTCGCGCAGCATCGGTTTCCGGGAAACGGAAGTTACACGTCTCTGTCTCGAAAGGAACATGGAAACCCTGAGCGGTTCCTTTGGCGAGGCAAAGCGTAAAACCGCCTCTCTTGGAGGAAAGGCTCTCCGCTCAAAGATTGAATATGAGGACAGGGCCCGCATAGCCAGGGAAAAGGGAATCTCCCTTGCGGAGGCCGACTCTCTTATCAGGGGAATGCCGTAAATGGATATGGATTTTGCGGTAATCGACAGTAATCGTGCGGAACGTACCGGTTACCCCGAAGTTGTGTACTGCGCCGGGAAAACCCCGGACCAGGCGGAGGCCGTCATGATCCGCATGAGGGAGGAAGGCATCCCGGTGCTGGGTACCAGGGCGCAGAGGGAACTGGGCGAAAGAATTACACGCCGTTTCCCGGAGGCCCTTTACGACGAACTTTCCGGAATCATCACCATAGGCAGCGTCCGGGGGAATGGGGAAGCCGCAGGCCTCGTGGCGGTGGCAGCCGCGGGAACATCGGATCTGCCTGTTGCCGTGGAGGCGGCAAAGACCGCGGAGTTTTTGGGGAGCAGGGTGGAACTGATCGCCGATGTCGGTGTGGCGGGGATTCACCGGCTCTTTAAGCGGCTGGAGGCTCTCAGGAAAGCCAATGTGGTAATTGCCGTTGCCGGCATGGAAGGCGCTCTGGCGGGGGTTATCGCGGGCCTTGTTTCCGTACCGGTAATCGCCCTGCCCACAAGCGTCGGCTACGGCGCATCCTTCGGGGGGCTTTCCGCGCTGCTGGGTATGCTCACTTCCTGCGCTCCGGGCATATCGGTGGTGAACATTGATAACGGCTTCGGCGCAGGCTATCAGGCAAACCTGATCAACAAACTTGCCGCCGAAAGCCGCCCGCAACACGATTAGAATGACGCCGCGGGGGCAGAGGCTGTTCAGAAATTTGACATTTTGGACAAACTCATATAGTATGATAAAAGTTCACGTTGACATTAAGTCAACGGGAGGAATCATGTCCTATTCAATCAAGGAGGTTTCGGAGAAGACTTCTCTGGCTCCTCATGTGCTGCGCTACTACGAGAGTGAAGGCCTGCTCCCGGTGATAGGCCGGAGCCGCAGCGGAATCCGCCGTTATTCGGACAGCGATCTTGAATGGCTCGGCCTTGTCTGCTGCCTCAAGAATACCGGTATGCCCATCAAACAGATAAAGAATTTTGTGGAACTCAGTGTCAAGGGTGAAGGCACCCTGAAACAGCGTGTGGAACTTCTGCGCAGGCACAAGAAAACTGTTGAGGCCCGGATGGAAGAAACCCGGAAACACCTTGAAAAGGTTATCTGCAAAATAGAGCACTTCAACAATCAGTATGAAGAATTCCTGAAGAAAGGCAAAAAAACTTGACATAAAGCCGCTTCTTTTATATGCTGACCTTAAAGGGTGGACGGGAAGCGCAAATCCCGGGCGGCCCTTTCCCGGGGTGTCATGAAGACCCCGCAAAGCCATGAAGGCACAATCCTGACAATTTTAAGGAGACTCTTATGCACATGGCAGATGCTTTGCTATCGCCCGCGGTTGGAGTGGGGATGCTTGCCCTCAGCGCGGCCGCAATCGGTTTATCGGTAAAGAAAATTTCAAGTACCAGCCTGTCCCCGGCGGAAGCTTCCCCCGATGACAAAAAGATCCCGATGATGGGAGTCATGGGGGCCTTTGTCTTTGCCGGCCAGATGATCAACTTTAGTATTCCCGGCACGGGATCTTCCGGTCATATCGGCGGAGGAATTCTCCTGGCAGCCATTCTGGGGCCTTTCCCGGCCCTCATCACACTCGCTTCCATACTGCTTATCCAGTGCCTCTTCTTTGCCGACGGAGGACTGCTGGCCTGGGGCTGCAATGTCTTCAACATGGGCGTCATCCCCTGCCTTATCGTATATCCCCTGATCTACAGACCCCTTGTCCGCGGCGGACTCAACCGGAAACGGATCGTTTCAGCCTCCATTGTCTCCGTAGTCGCCGGCCTTCAGGCGGGAGCTTTCGGCGTGGTGCTGGAGACACTTTTTTCCGGCATTACCGAAATTCCTTTCGGCGCCTTTGTGCTTCTGATGCAGCCGATACACCTTGCCATAGGACTTGTGGAAGGTATTGTTACCGCGGCCGTACTTTGCTATGTCTACGGAGCACAGCCCGACATTCTTGAGGCGGGGGCTGAACCCGTCCCCGACGCGGCACAGACGCTGCGAAAACAGTCTCCCTGGAAGCTGCCGCTTGTCTTTGCCGCGCTGTCCCTTGTCATAGGGGCCGTTCTCTCCCTCTTTGCCTCCTCGTATCCCGACGGGCTTGAGTGGTCGCTTGAGAAGGCCGCGGGGACGGCGGAACTTGAACGGTCAGGCCCTGTTTACGAGGCGGCCTCATCCGTACTTGAAAAGACGGCATTCCTGCCCGACTATGCGTTCCCCGGCGGAGACGACAGTAATGCTGCCGCGGGAACGGCGGTGTCGGGAATCGCGGGAAGTATTATTACCCTGCTCCTCGTCTGCGGGATTGGGTTTGTAATCTATGCGCTCAGGCGGAAGACTGCCGCGGGGGCACAGTCATAAAACCGGCTTCCGCACTTGCCGGAATCGATGAACTGGAGAATCTTGCCCTGCGGGATTCTCCCCTTCATGCACTCCATCCTGCGGCAAAGATAATCACTACCCTCTGCTATATTACGGTGATTGTTTCCTTCCCGCAGATTCAGGTGAGGGGCCTTATGGCGTTTTTTCTCTACCCCGCGGTTATTCTGCCGCTGGCCTCTCTGCCCCTGAGGCCCATCATGATCCGTTTCCTCTTCTGCCTCCCCTTTGCGCTTATGGGAGCCCTGTCATGTCTGTTCTTTCAAAGGGAGCCTTTGTTTTATATATACGGCCTTGCGGTAAGCGGGGGAATGTTGGCCTTTGTTTCGATCCTGTTCAAGTCCCTGCTTTCGGTAACGGCAGTCCTTATCCTTGTTGCCTCCACAGGGATGGATGCCTTGAGCCGGGGGCTGGCGGAGATGAGGGTTCCCGGGATCTTCTGTCTGCAGCTCAATCTCTGTTACCGGTATATCGGCGCCCTTGCCTCCGAAGTCTTCAGGATGAGTACCGCCTATCTCCTCCGTTCTCCATACGAAAAACGGATCAGGATGAAGGATATGGGAAGTTTTCTCGGACAGCTTCTCCTGCGGAGCATGGAACGGGCGGAGCGGGTATACTTTGCCATGAAGTGCAGGGGTTTTGACGGTTTGTATTCCGGGAATACAGGAAGATCATTCACCCCGCACGGCACAATTTATACAATTGGCGTTATCTTCCTTGCGCTTCTGTTCAGGTTTACGGATACCGCGCAACACATCGGGAACCTTATGCGGGGTTTAAGGTGAAGCTTGTGGAACTGCGCAGAGTTACTGCGTCTTATGGCGGCAGAGACGCCGTTCCTGTCCTTCAGGACATAAACTTAAGCATTGAAAGAGAGGAACGCACAGCCCTCCTCGGGGCAAACGGAGCCGGGAAGTCGAGTCTTCTCCTGAGCATGGTAGGGATACTGCCCCTTGTTTCCGGTGAAATAGTGATCAATTCACTTCCTCTTAAAAAGGAAAACCTCGCCGCCCTGAGGAAGTCTGTGGGCCTTGTGTTTCAGAATCCCGATGATCAGCTGTTTATGCCCACGGTTTTTGAAGATGTTGCCTTCGGGCTGAGAAACTACGGTGAAACTGAAGAAGAAGAAAAAGTCAAAGCCGTACTGGAGAAGCTGGGAATTGCCTCCCTGGCCCGGCGGAGTTCCCGGCTCCTCTCCGGGGGAGAAAAGCGCCTTGCCGCCCTTGCCGGGGTGCTGGTCATGGAGCCCCAGATCATTTTGATGGACGAACCCGGCTCATTTCTGGACCCCCGCGCGCGGCGTAATCTTGTGAAGATACTTCAGGAATACGCGCGGGAAATTTCTCCCGCCCTGCTTATCGCCACCCACGATTTTGATCTGGCGCGGAAAATCTGCAGCAGGGCGGTCCTCCTGAAAGAGGGGAGAATCTTTGCGGAGGGCCCCATAGAAACCATATTGGCGGACGCCTCCCTGCTTGAGGAATGCGGACTGTAAGAAGTAGAGTTTATTCGCAGTGGGGTCTAATACCCCACCCTTCAGGGCGGTTAGAATCGGTAATGCCGACAATAAAATGGTAGTAGACCCCACAGTTAAATAATTTCCTTACAGAACGAACCTCGTGAACGATGCAACGCTTACAAGATACCTCGC
>JAISCR010000189.1 GCA_031265435.1 Treponema sp. | reverse complement strand
CCCCGCCCCCGCCCCCCCTCCCCCGGGCGCCGCGCCGCGGGCGGGCCCCCCCCCCCCCCCCAAGAACTGCGGCAATAGATACATCATACCTTCTCCGGCACAGTCACGAGCCATCTGCTTCCTCTGCAAGATAATACAAGGAAAATTATAATAAAAAAGAATTTTTTGTCAAGAGAAAAAAACAGCGGCAATCAGGGGTTTTGATGGCGATACAAGCTTATTCCCCGGCTCTTTCCAGTATCTGCCTGTAGAAGTTTTTCACAGGCCGCCAGTTTGCTTCGACATTCCGCAATGAACCCTGAAATCTCTCCTTTGTTTGCCGGAAAGAAGAATTTTTAACCACGAGGTCGAAAAAGTCGAAAAAGTAAAGGGAAAAGAGTGGTTTCTCTTAAAAAACTTCTTCGACTTCTTCGACTTTGTGTGGTAATCTCTTCCTCTTTCGTTCGAGTGGTTGCCGGGTAGAACCGGGTGGTTATTTAAAATGGAGAATTCCTGATTAGACTTGAGACGCTTCCAATGCCTCCTTGATGACGCCGTATACAGTATCGGAGAGAACCTGTTTCCTGTCCCCGCCCTTGAGATCCGCCGTGTTGATAGGTTTGCAAAACGTTACCGAAATGGGAACACTCTGCACCCGGTGGTTGCGTTCAAAGACATCGTAGCTTCCCGAAATGGCCATGGGGACGATGGGGGCATCCGCCCTGGTTGCCAGCTTGAGGGAGCCGGGATGAAAGGGGAGAAGTCCCTGTCCTCTTGAGCGGTGCCCCTCGGGGAAAATGATCATGGCCTTTCCGGCCCTTATCCGCGCGACGCCGCTTTCTATGGTTTTAAGCGCCTTGCGGGGATTGCCCCGGTCGATGAAGAAGCCTCCAAGGAGTGAGATCCACATATTGAGGAATGGGACGTAACTCAACTCCTTTTTCGCGATGAAGCCGAAGGGACGGCCGATATAGGCCAGTACCAGGAGTATGTCAAAGATTGAGCCGTGGTTGCTCACGAAGCATACGCCGCCCTCGCGGGGAATATTTTCCCTGCCGGAAACCGTTACTTTGCAGCCCACAATACGGACGGAACTAAGGCCCCAGAATTGGGCAACACGGTACATTACATGGGTCATGGGTTCCCTCAATCCCAGAAGACTGAGGATAAAGATCACAAGCCCTGCCGGGATATAGACTAAAACGGGGAGCACCACCAGGCCGAACTTAATAATAGTCTTTACAAGATTCATCCCTACCTCCCCCCAAATCGTTCCGGCTCAAGTCTCTGCAATTCCGAACGGGCTTCTTCCACATTCTTCCAGACAAAGCCCCGGATTCCCAATGCGTTAGCTGCATCTATATTTTCTCTCATATCGTCAAAAAAAACAATATTTTCAAAATTGCAGCCCAGCCTTTCGGCAAGAATCTCATAGATTTTGTTTTCCGGTTTTATCAGAGCAAGTTCGCAGGAAAAGAGGGCAAGGTCTACTTTATGAAACACGGGCAGTTCGGTTTTGAGCCAGTCCAGAAAATCAAAGGGCATGTTGGAAAGGATTCCCAGCTTAAATCCCCTTGCCTTGATATCCTCCATAAACTCCAGGGTACCGGGATTGAAATTCCTCCAGCTGTCCGTATCGATGCGGGCCATTTTCAGTATGGTTTCTTCATCGGCATGGATGCCCGCCTCCTTTGCCAGATAATGATAGTAGCCTGGCGTGTCAAAACGTCCCCGATCATACTCCCGCCTGCACACCCGGTCTGCCTTGTTCAGTTTCTCAACCGGTATTCCCGCAAGAGCGGCAAGGTCCTCCCGCACGGAAGGAGGCGGAGATGTGCTGATTACACCGCCGTAATCAAATATAACTGCTTCTATCACATTCATTATACGATAAGGATCCAATACTGGGCGCTACATGATTCGAACATGTGACCCCCACGGTGTAAACGTGGTGCTCTAACCAGCTGAGCTAAGCGCCCGGTTTTCCCTCTATAATATGAAATTTTCTGCCATTATAACGGTAATCCTTTTCCTATAACCATAACAGCTACTCATAAATACCGGGAAAAACAGGTTGTGTCAAGCGGTTTTGGGCTGTTTTTAGTAATCCCTATTTCAGCGGTACGAAACTGGCCGGGTTTTTGTGATATTCCCGGACGCGCCTCTCCGCCCGCGCGGATTCTTCCGGCGTTGCCGGTTCTACGGTGTAAAGCGGTTCGGCAAGTACCGATAAAAGCGGCTTTAATGCGGTAAGGTTTTTTTCCGGCATGGTGTCAATGTATCCATGCAGTTGTTTTCTTAATGTTGCCGCGGTCATGTGTTTATCCTCTCCTGTTCCGTGTTTTTTTGGTGTACGCCTGGCCTCGCGGTTCTATGTGCGTTACCAGAATTATATTGCCCTCGATTTTGAATAAGGCCCTGTAGCTTCCTACGTGCAGCCGCTGTACTCCGGAAACGCCTATATACGGCCTTATGTCTCCCTGCGGAGGCTCTTTTTCAAGGTCTTGAAAAGCGGCATTAAACCGGGCCTTGTCTTCCGGGTTCAATCGGTTAAGGTATTTGCCAGCGGTATGGTGTAGTAATACGGTCATGGCTTCATTCCCGCCCGGTTGAGGGTACAATACGCCCGCGGTCTTACTTGAGGTTTTTCAGGTAATCGAAGCTTGACCTGGCACATTCCAGGGCGGTTTTTCCGGGAGTAGGTCTGTCCTGCTCTACGATCACGTATTTGGCGCCTGCTTTTTTGCTGGCTTCCAGGATAGAGGGGACGTCCTGTACTCCGTCTCCGACCGCGCGGAATTCAAAGCCGCCTTTGGCTTTGCCCCCGCCTTCTTTGGCAATACCGATGAGTTCGTACATGTTTTCGCCTTTGAGGCCTTTGGGAAGGTAGAAGTCCTTGAGGTGCACCACCGGGGCGCGGCCTGAGTATTTGAGCACGTATTCGGAGGGATTGACGCCTCCCACGTTTGCCCAGCATGTATCAATTTCTGTCTGGAGCAGGTTCTTGGGCAGGCTGTCGTAGAGGTCGTCCAGCGCAAACTTGCCCTTGTATTTTTTGAATTCAAAGTCGTGGTTATGGTAGAGGAGTATCGCCTTCTTGCTGTTTACGACTTCCCCCAGGATGGCGATGCTCTTCTTGACCCATTCGTAGTTAGGGCCTGTGCTCCGGTCATCATCGTGGAGGTAGGGGATGGCGATATATTTGCAGCCCAGCGCTATATGGGCGCCGATAATCCCTTCGGGATCGGCAACCATGTCCCGGTAGGGCACGTGGGCCGAAACCGCTGTCAGTCCTGCCTTGTCCAGGGCGGCTTTGAAGACTTCAGGCTTCTTGCCGTAGAGCCCGGCAATCTCTACATATTGATACCCGATGGCCGCTACCTTCTTCAGGGTTCCTTCCAGGTCTTTGGCCATATCATCACGTACATTGTACAATTGAAGTCCGATAGGAAGCATAACATTCTCCTTTCCATAATAATATGTGCGGTATTGTCCGCCGTTTCATTATCCTACAAAGCCCCGTATTGTTAAAGGGGTGTCTTGAATGATATGCTGGTGGAAATGGACAAGCTTATTATCAAAGGCGCCAGGGAGCATAATCTAAAAAATATTGATTTGGAACTTCCCAGGGACAAACTTATCGTTATTTCCGGTCTTTCCGGTTCGGGAAAGAGTTCTCTTGCATTTGATACAATCTTTGCCGAAGGGCAGCGCCGATATGTGGAGAGTCTTTCGGCCTATGCCCGGCAATTTCTGGGCCGTATGGACAAGCCGGATTTGGACTATATCGAAGGTCTTTCCCCGGCTATCAGCATTGAACAGAAGACCACCCACCGCAATCCCCGTTCCACGGTGGGCACGGTAACCGAAATTTATGACTACTACCGGCTGCTCTACGCCCGGATTGGTATTCCCCATTGCCCTGTCTGCGGCAGGGAGATCAAGGAACAGCCCATAGACCAGATCATCGATACGATCATGGAGATGGGGGAGGGGACGCGGGTGCAGCTTCTCGCTCCCGTGATCCGGGGGAAGAAGGGTGAGCATCAGAAGATAATCGAAGACGCCAAAAAAGCCGGTTTTGCCAGGGCCAGAATAGACGGTGTGCCGGTGGGTCTTGATGAAGAGATAAAGCTGGACAAGCAGAAGAAGCACAGTATCGAAATTATCATTGACCGGCTGGTGATTGGCAAGGATATTCGTACACGGCTTGCCGAGTCGGTGGAAGCCGCCCTGGACGCGGCGGACGGGATCATGGTGGCGCTTATCCACGGCAGCGATGGGGATACGGAGCAGTTTTTCTCCCAGAAGAACGCATGCCCGGACTGCGGCATCTCGATTCCTGAACTGCAGCCCAGGCTTTTCTCCTTCAACAACCCCTATGGAGCCTGCCCTTCCTGTTCCGGCCTCGGGATCAGGATGGAATTCGATCCCAATCTTGTAATTCCCAACCGGGAACTTTCCTTTAACGAAGGCGGCTGCCTTCCCTACAACCCGGACAGCGCCTGGCACCGCAGCCGTTTTGAAAGCCTTGCGAAGCACTTCAAATTCAGCCTGAATACGCCTTTCAAGAATCTGCCGAAAAAGGCCCTGGACGCAATCCTCTACGGCAGCAAAGAGAGTATCGATATTCACTATGAGAACAAGGACAAGTCCGGTTACTTTGACTACAACACCCGCTTCCCGGGCATACTTGCCGATCTGAAACGCCGTTATATGGAAACTCAGAGTCCGGGAATCAAAGACTGGCTTGAAAAGTTCATGAGCCAGAAGCCCTGCGAAGAATGCGGGGGCAGGCGGTTGAAACCTGAGGCTCTGGGTGTAACGGTCGGCGGGCATCTCAATATCTGGGAACTTTCCAGTCTTTCCGTATCCGATTCCCTCAAATTTTTTGATACCATCAAACTGGACAAGAATGAAAAGAAGATAGCCAACCAGATTCTCAAGGAGATCAATGCCCGCCTGGGCTTTATGAAAAACGTGGGACTCGATTATCTCACCCTGGAACGGAAAAGCGCCACACTTTCCGGGGGGGAGGCCCAGCGTATCCGTCTGGCTACCCAGATCGGCTCAAGTCTTGTGGGGGTGCTCTACATTCTCGACGAACCTTCCATCGGTCTCCACCAGCGGGATAACCAGAGGCTTATCGATACCCTGCTCTACATGAGGGATCTGGGGAATACACTCATCGTGGTGGAGCATGATGAGCAGACTCTCCGTACCGCCGACTATATCGTGGATCTGGGGCCGGGCGCGGGAGTTCACGGCGGCCATGTGGTTGCCCAGGGGAACCCCAGGGAACTGATGAAGTCCCGGGAAAGCCTTACGGGCCGGTACCTCGCGGGAACGCTCAAGATGGAGATACCCGCGGAACGGCGGAAAGGGAAGGGGATCAGCCTCGCTCTGAAGGGTGTGCGGGAGCATAACCTTAAAAACATAGACGTGGAGATTCCCCTCGGCGTCTTTACCTGCATTACCGGGGTTTCGGGTTCCGGCAAGTCCACTCTTTTAAGTGATGTGCTCTACCCGGCTCTGGCAAACGGGATTTACGGCTCAAGCCGGCAGGAGGGGGACTATGACAGCATTGAAGGAATCGAATACATCGACAAGGTGATAGATATCGATCAGAGTCCCATCGGCCGTACGCCCCGTTCCAATCCGGCAACCTATGTGGGTGTCTTTTCCGGTATCCGGGATCTCTTTTCCAGCCTTCCGGATTCAAAGGCCAGGGGCTACAAGCCGGGGCGTTTCTCCTTCAATGTAAAAGGGGGCAGGTGTGAAAACTGCCAGGGCGACGGGACGATCAAGATCGAGATGAATTTTCTCCCCGATGTATACATTACCTGTGATGTCTGTCACGGGAAACGTTTCAACAAGGAGACGCTGGATATTCGCTACAAGGGAAAGAACATTGCCGATGTTCTGGACATGACCATTGAGGAGGCCGCGGAATTCTTTGAATACATTCCCCATGTGGCCCGGAAGATGGATACCCTCCTCTCCGTGGGCCTGGGCTATGTGAAGCTCGGGCAGAGCGCCCTTACCCTTTCCGGGGGAGAGGCCCAGCGGGTAAAGCTGGCCCTTGAACTTTCCAAACGCTCCACGGGGAAGACACTTTACATTCTCGATGAGCCCACCACGGGGCTTCACTTTGCCGATGTGAAGCAGCTTATGGAGGTGATTCAGCGCCTTGTGGATCAGGAGAATACGGTAGTGATGATCGAACACAACCTGGATGTGCTGTTGCAGGCAGACCATATCATCGATCTGGGACCTGAAGGCGGGGACAGGGGTGGGGAACTCGTGGTTACCGGAACGCCGGAAGAACTGACCCGCTGCAGTAAATCTTACACAGGTTTCTACATCAAAGAAATGCTGGACCGGAAGCAGGGAAGAAAGGCGTCCGGAAGTTCCGGAAAGAAACCAGCCCGGTAGAAATGAAAGGCCGGCACTCCTTTTTTATTTTCATTTTTTTCATTTTTTTTGCCGGCTTTTCTCTTGCCGCGCAGGAAGGAGAATCTTCCGGGGCCGGTGTTCCGGATGATCCTCTTGCACAAGCCGGCCTTTCCGCGGATGGCGGGGAAGAGGTTGACGCCCCTGCGGACGCCGATGCCGTTGAAGGAGATGAAACCGCCGCGGAGGAAGAGGCCGGTGTTTCCGCGGATGCTGATGCTGATGCTGTTGAAGGCGCCGGGATCGCCGCGGAGGAAGAAGACCCGGAACTGAAGCGCGTCGCCATGGATATAAAGACCTCATCCCTGATGGAATTGGCCGCTTGGGCCCGGAGCCTCAACCTTTCCGAAGGGGGCACCCACGAAGAACTGGCCAAAAGGCTCCGGGACCATTACCAAATCAGAGAATCCCTTGAGCCTCCCCGGGAAAACCAGAAGATTATCACCATAGAGAGCGCCAGAAGCACCGAATACTTTACCCTGGAAGCGGTTGACGAGGAGTATGCCCGGCTCCGGGGAGGAGTGGTGGTGAGCCTCAAGGACGGGGAGGCCGTTCACCGTATCCAGGCACAGGAGATCCTCTACAACAAGACCCGGAACATCATGTCCGCCTCGGGAGAGGTGGAATACGTCAAAACCGAAGGGGACTCCATAGAAACTTTCAGAGGACAGAAGATAACCGTGAACCTTGACAACTGGTCAAGTGTTTTTCTCGAAGGGCTCACCGAGAAGGGCAGCCAGTCCGATGAAACCGTCTACCGTTTTTCGGGAAACGTGATCTCCCGCAATGATGAAGAGGTAACGGTGCTGCGCAACGCGGAGATAAGCAATGCCAGTAATTCCGAGGCCTTCTGGACGATGAACGCCAGCAAACTCTGGCTTCTCCCCGGTTCCGATTTTGCCATTTTTAACGGAGTGCTCAAGGTAGGGGAAATCCCGGTGCTCTATATTCCCTTCTTTTATTACCCGGCGGATGAGATGATCTTTCACCCGGTAATCGGCCTCCGTTCGCGGGAAGGGAGTTTCCTCCAGACGAGTACCTATATCCTGGGGCGTCCCAAGGTTGATCCTTCAACGGAAAGTTCTATATCGAGGATCCTCGGCAGCGGAGCGGACATGGAAAAGGAACGTCAGGGGGTTTGGCTCAAGAGTACCGGAAAGAAAAAGACGAACACGGATGAAATAAGCCTCAAGGCCCTGGTGGACTACTATACCAATCTGGGAACCTATGTGGGAACGGATCTCAATATACCCAGGAAAGGGATCTTCGGCGTCATAGATCTTTCCGCGGGCCTGGGTTTTTCCCGGACTGTAGTAAGGATGCCGGAAAACGAAAATTCCTATACTCCCTTTGCCTGGTATGACGGAACCAGCGACTGGAACAGTTCCCGTTTTATTTCCTGGAACATGCCTTTCCGTTACCGTTTTACCATGGCCGGTTCTCTGGGGGGGACATACGGATCCTTTGCATGGGCCTTCCCGTATTATTCCGATCCCTTTATGGATCGCGACTTTTTGAAACGTTCCGAAGAGATGGACTGGATAGGACTCGGGAAAGACGGGGCCAGGGCCGTGGAGGATGAAGAAGAGGAGGAACAGAATCTTCTTTCCGCCTATGAATGGCGGCTCAACGGTTCGTTTAACCCTTCGGTGAGTTTTCTCAATCCTTATGTAAATTCCTTTTCCATATCAAACCTTACCAGTACCGTGTCTTTTCGGGAGAGGGATTCCAAAAAACTAAGTACGCCTGCTTCCTCAACAGGAACCGGAACAGGCAGCGGGACAGGAACAGGAACAGGGACGGGAACGGGAACAGACACCGGAACCGGGGCGCCTGATTCGGCCCAGACACTGATAAATCAGAACAAGCCGGACAGAAAATTTTATTTTCCCGATAAATTTACCGTCTATTCCCTCAGCGCCGCCATTGCGGGCACCCCCTTTTCCCTGGGCGCCGCACCCTCGGTCCAAAACCAGTATCAAAACCAAAACACTCAGAATGAAGAAAAAGAGGATCCTTTTACGGATATCGGCATCCCCCGTTCTCCTTTTGCAATCAAGGAAGATGAGCAAATTTCTTCAAAGGATCGGGATCCCCAGAGTCCGCCTGTACTGAACCAGCGTTTTGATCCCCAGGACAGGGGGCACAGATTCAGCATCGATTACCGCCTCAGCCCTTCGTCGGCATCGGAACTGCAGTTCCGCAACGATCTGAAGCACTGGAGGGAACAGGATCAGATAGACTGGAGCGAAGTTTCTTCGATTCTCTCTATTGTAAAAGGAGACGCCAGCACCACCTTCACCCTGGAGCATACCAATTCCGGGCTCTATAGCAATGCCTTTACCATAAGCGGTACCGGTTCCTGGCAGGACTACAACTACATGAACGAAGAAGCGGAAGAATTCGCCGAGGAAACCTGGGAGAACGGCCTGGGCTTCACCAGTTCCCTGACCCCCCCGAAGGAGAAAACCGAGGAGGAGAAAGAGAACACCAGAATTGCCCAGGCCAAAAAACGGAACTATGACGCAACCTTCTGGTCCACTTCCTACGAAAATGTTTTTACCCTGCGTCCTTTTTTCTGGAATGCGGTCTTTGGAACAAGCAATATCCAGTACACATTCAAAGGGATCATAGCCAAGTCGAAGTTTATCGGTACCGGGCTTGAGCCTGAGTGGGAGACAGAACACGGCGCCTGGAAGAAGAAGCATCTGGATGCCCATACCATTTCAACCAATTTCAACGCGTCCGTCATGGATAAGATGCAGAATCTTACGCTTGCCTACGAACTTCCCCCCAGGGAGGAATCATTTTCCGGTAATATGACCCTGCGGGCCTGGATCTTTGAGGCAAACGCCCATACGCGGATCATCTTTCCCAAGCCCGAGGAAGAGGAAGATGATACCACTACAAGTACAGGCACAAGCTACATCCCTCCGCCCGTCGTCGATCTTGAAGAATTTGACTACCTCAAGTTTGAGCCCCTCTATTTGACCGGAAAGCTCAGTTTTGGTAAGTGGGGGAGTTTTCAACAGTATATTGTCTATGATTACGATCCCCATGAGGAGAAACCCGAAGAGAAGATCGCCGAAGTTACCACCCTAACCAGTACCTTTAATGTTCTCAACGCCCTGACCGTAGCCTATACAGCCACAAGGCAGCCGGGTTATGTATTGGAGGATACGGGCTGGGTTCAGTCGGAAGAAGAACCTACCCTGAAAAACAGGGATATCAACATCAGTTTTTCCAAGACGTATACCAAGCAGCCCTTCTGGAAGAAACGCCTCGGTTTTACCGTTAATAATACTACCAGCCTGCTCCTGGATTTGCAGCGATATACCAATTCCAGCCTTACCTTTAACCTTGGCTTCAATATGAGTATCAGCAACTTCCTCGATTTGAGCCTCTCCAGTACAACCACAAATTCCGTCGTTTTCCGCTATTTGCAGAAGCTGCCTTTTTTTCACCTTTCCAGGGAATTTCCCGAAGGCGAACAGAATAATTTCTTTACCGATTTGATCAATTCGTTCCGCTTTGACGATGACGCCAAACGGCGGAGTTCGGGATTCAAGCTGAAAAGTTTCAATTTTTCCGCAACCCACCACCTGGGGGACTGGAACGCGGTGCTGGGGATCACCCTCTCTCCCTACCTTGATCAGGAGAACCAGCCTTACTCATACAAGTTCAACAATGAGATCTCCTTTATGGTAAAGTGGGTTCCCGTTGCCGAGATTAAGACCGAGATTGATTACAAAGACAAACAGGGCGTTGATAACAAGTGGACTATACGATAGCCCGGGTTACCGCTGGACATTGAAACCCTTACACAATAGACTTGTTTGAGAATCCGGTTGGTTCTCTGAGAACCCGGTTGGTTCTCTGAGAATCCGGTTGGTTCTCTTGCAAAAGTAAATACGGAGGATTCGGCATGTACATCGCAAACGAAAACCGTTACGGAGATATGTTGTACCGTCGCTGTGGGCGAAGCGGTATCCAGTTACCGTTCCTGTCGCTGGGATTGTGGCACAGCTTCGGTGACAACAAGCCCTATGCCGCTATGCGGGAGATGGTTTTGGGCGCTTTTGACTTGGGCATCACCCATTTTGACATTGCCAACAACTACGGCCCCCCGCCGGGCAGTGCCGAAATTAATTTCGGGCGCATACTGAAGGAAGATCTGGCTCCCTATCGGGACGAACTGATTATCTCCACTAAAGCCGGTTACAATATGTGGCCCGGGCCTTACGGTGAGTGGGGCAGCAGAAAGTACCTGTTGTCCAGTCTGGATCAGAGTTTGAAGCGTCTGGGGCTGGAGTACGTTGACATTTTTTATCATCATCGCCCCGATCCCAACACACCACTGGAAGAAACAATGTATGCCTTGTCCTCCGCCGTGACTCAGGGGAAGGCGCTCTATGTGGGTATTTCCAATTATCAGGCGGCGGATACCAAACGCGCCAGCGATATTTTGAAAAGCCTGGGCATCCATTGCCTGATCCATCAGCCCAGTTACAATATGTTCAACCGTTGGGTGGAACAGGATTTACTGGAGGTTCTGGCGGCCGAGGGCATCGGCTGTATTGCCTTCTCTACCCTTGCCCAGGGGCTGCTGACCAACCGCTATTTTGATGGTATTCCCAAAGGCTCAAGGGCAGACGGAAACAGCGTATTCCTCACCCGAGACAAAGTGACCGAAGAAAAGGTAGACAAGGCAAGGCAGTTGGATAAACTGGCTCAACGGCGCGGTCAGACCCTGAGCCAGATGGTTCTGGCCTGGAACCTGCGCAGCCCCGCCATGACATCTCTGGTTATCGGAGCGTCCGGCCTGACGCAGATTCAGGAGAATCTGGAAGCCCGGCATAACCTGAATTTTTCCGAAACGGAACTGGCCGAGATTGACGCAATTTTAGGAACCGTCATATAACAGGTGATGTGCACTGCGTTCCAATTAGTGTCTGTATTAGACTTGTTTAATGTAACAGGATAAACATAAGGGTTGTCCGGAAACCGCAAACCTTGAAAGGGAAAAGGGTGGAGAAAGAGCATTTGGACCTGGCCGTGACACTGCGCCGCGAACTGCACCGGCACCCGGAGCTTGCGGGCCGGGAAATATGGACCAAGAGGTATTTAATCGATTTTCTGCGACGGCATACGTCCCTTGAAATCGTGGACCGGGGACGCTGGTTTTATGCCCTCTATCAGGCCGGCAGGGACAGACAAAATGTTGCCTTCCGGGCGGATTTTGACGCCCTCCCCATAGATGAGACCATCGATCTTCCCTACGGTTCCCAATTTCCCGGCGTTGCCCACAAATGCGGACACGATGGTCACAGCGCCTGCCTGGCCGCCTTTGCCCTGGAAGTAAACCGGCGGGGGGCGGACAAAAATGTCTACTTCGTGTTTCAGCATGCCGAGGAAACCGTGGAGGGTGCCCTGGAGTGCGCCCCTTTCATGAACGAAGCGGGTATCTCCGAGATATTCGGTTTTCACAACAGTCCGGGGCTGCCCGCAAACAGCATCGGCATCATAAACGGCGAGGCCTGCTGTGGTTCCACCGGCATGATCATCCATTTTACGGGAATTCCGGCCCACGCCAGCCAGCCCGAGGAGGGACGCAACCCTTCCTTTGCCATCGCCGAAATCATTCGCCGCATCCCCGAATTGACGGACCCGGCCGCGTACAGAGGTTTTGTCTTGTGTACCGTCATTGGGATAGACGCGGGAAAAGAAGCCTTCGGCATGTCCGCCAGCGAAGGACGCCTGATGCTGACCATCCGCGGCCAGTTTGACGATGAACTGGAAAAACTGCGGCAAAAAATTGAAGCCGGGGCCAGGGAGGAGGCCGGACGTTACGGCCTGGAATATGGCGTTTCCTTCCGCGACAGTGTCCCGGCCACGGTCAACCACCGGGAAAGCGCCGACAAGGTCCGCCGGGCGGCAAAGCGGCTGGGCCTTACCGTGCTGGAGGCGGACGCGCCCACCAGGGGTTCCGAAGATTTCGCGTGGTTCCTCCGGCATACCAGGGGGGCCATGTTTGCGGTAGGGGCCGGTGAGGACAGGGCTCCCATCCATACCGCCCAATTTGACTTTAACGATGAAATTATCCCCACGGTGGTGGATCTTTTTACGGCCCTGCTGAACGAGTGAATCAGGGTTCCGTGAACGGGCCCTTAATAAATCTAAGGAGTGTAGAGTTATGGAGGAATTTTTCGCGGTGATTGGCGCTGTTTCAGGGTTCTTCTGGGGCGTCCTCTTTCTGGTCGTGCTGGTGGGCGGGGGGATTTTCCTCACCGTCAGGCTTGGCTTCTTTCAGATCCGGCATCTGCCGTACATCTGTAAACAGACCTTTGGCAAGATACTGGACAAGGGCAAGGGTGAGGGCACGGTAAGCCCCTTCCAGGCCGCGGCTACCGCCATGGCCTCCACCATTGGGACTACCAACATCGTGGGAGTCTCGGCGGCCATCGCCTACGGCGGCCCCGGCGCGCTGTTCTGGATGTGGCTGATCTTTATAGTCGGCGGGGCCACCAAGTTTTCAGAGGTGGTGCTGGGAGTCTACTACCGGGAAAAGAACGCCGACGGCCACTATATCGGCGGCCCCGGTTATTACGAAACCAAGGGCTTTCCCATCAAGAGCGTAGGCAAGGCCATGGCCCGGATTGGCGCCTGCGTTGCCATGATATACTACTTCCCTTCCATCGCAACCCAGTCCATCTCGCTTGTGCAGAACGCCGAGGCCCTGGGGGTCAACAGGTACGTCAGCAGTTTCATACTCATGATCCTGGTAGGCGCCGTGGTTCTGGGGGGCCTTATCCGGGTTGCCAAGACCGCCGACAAGATGGTGCCCTTTATGTGCATACTGTACATAGTGGGTTCCCTGATTGTGGTATTTACCAACGCCGGGAATATTCCCTCCAGCCTGGCGCTGGTGTTCAAGTCCGCCTTTAGCGGTACCGCGGCCACAGGAGGTTTCATCGGCGCCGGAATCGGCATGGCTATCCGCATGGGCATCGCCAGGGCTACCTATTCCTGTGAGGCGGGTATGGGATCGGCCCCCATCGCTCATTCCGCCGCTATCACCGATCATCCGGTACGGCAGGGCTTCTGGGGGGTCTTTGAAGTGCTGATAGACGGCTCCATCTGTACCCTGTCGGGCCTGGTGGTGCTGACCAGTGGCGTCTGGAAAGAGATTACCCCCGACAAGGCCCTTACCATGCCCTCAGTGGCCTTTGAAAGGGTCATGGGCAGCGTAGGCGGTTATATCGTCACCATCTCGGTCTTTCTTTTTGCTCTTTCCAGCATCATCGCGGTTATCTGGTATGGGGAAAAGCTGGTGGAATTCTTCTTCAACACAAAGGTTTCCAAATACACCAGGGTCATCTATACCATCAGCATCATGCTGGGGGCCTTCTTCGGGCTGGAGACGATCCTCGCCGTGCTGGATCTGACCAACGCCTTGATAATCCTCCCCAACATCATTACGGTGCTGGTCTTGAGCCCCCTGATTGTCAAACTTACCAGGGAGTATTTCTCAAGCGATCAGTATTATCTGAAGGATATCAAGAAATAGGGTGAAAGGGCGAAACGCTTTGCGTTTCGCCTGAGGAATCTTCAATGGCGTTATGTACCAGGGTATGAATAATCTCCTCCGGCGACTGTCCGGTAGCCAGGGCTTTGGCGGTGATATATTCGGCGGACCAATCGTCCACAGTCATCATAGTAAAGCCCTTCCGGGCCGTTACACCACGCACCGAGGGGTTTGCCCGGGGTGTTGTCCTGGTCAACAGTTCGTCCAGGGCATCAGCTTCTTCTTCTGTCATCATAGCCATGTGCTTCTCCTAGTCCTGGTTCCGTAGCATACGAAACGCTTTTCTGCACTTCATCGCATGAAAGATGTATACGGTTTCCGGATCGATAAAATTATACATGACTTCAAGCATAGTACCATGGGCATCAAACCCGGTGAGCAAAAACTTGTCGTCATAATCCTCAAGCAGCCCGTCAAACAGAGGCCGCGCAAAAGCCCGGCGAATATCGGTTTCCGAAACTCCATGTTTAAACGCGGCATCATGAAACAGGTAGTTGGTGGACACACTGTAGAGTATAGGAATCAAACGGGGATGGCGCAAGGCCCAGTCAACGAAAAGGCGCCAGGCGCCCCTGCGCAGTCCCGTCATGACATCTCCGGTCATCGGAGCATCCGGCCTGGCGCAGATTCAGGAAGCCCGGAATAACCTGAATTTCTGTGAAACGGAACTGACCGAGATTGACACAATTTTAGGGACCGTCATATAACGTTCCAGCTGTTTACAATGTTTTGGCCACCCGAATAAGCAAATGCGCAGCATTTGCAGGGCGGACAAAATGTGCCGGAGCAACGGCGTGGGAATGGAGCGTAGCGGAATGACCTAGCCATTGCGGAGACCGCATCGCCTACTGGCGGCGATGCGTAAACAGTCCTGCAATGTGCCCGTACTCCATTATCTACATTACCCCATTATGATAAAAGGTTATAAAGTATTATACACTATCGAAATTCCTTCTCGTCGTGGTTTTGAAAAATAACGTGTTTCATTTTCCAAAATCATAGGGATCATTTTCTAAAAAGACACGATGAATTTTTTATAGATATACGAGCGATTTTACTCAACAAAGCATATGATTTTTTATATAAAACTGCCCGCCCAACAGGGTGGGTTGGTGGGACGCCGGCCCACCCTACCCACCTAATTTACTGCACCGTAACGATGGTTTCAGGCGATATTTCGGTTTGTCCGTTATCGAAGGTATATGACGCCTTGAGCTTGTCTCCATTTTTCACCGGAATACCATACCATACGAAACCAGTATAGTCGGCATCGTATAATGTTGCCCTTCCGTTAGTATAGTCAATCGCAGCGCCGTTAATGAACCACGTTACACTTGTCGTAAATTCCCACCCATGTTGTGCCATATGCTCAACAGCTATGTCAAATCCACTGTCCCTACCTGCAGGAACAGTTACGTTCTGTAGGTGAGGACTGCCCGGGCTGCCCTTGGTGCCGTCAGTTATTTTGACTTTGCCGCTGCTGGCCGATGTTCCACCTGTACCGGTATCACAGCCGGTCAGAATAAACCCAAAAACCAAAAGAAATCCAAGAACCGCAAACCATTTGTTTTTCATGTTCCAAAACCGTCCTTTTTCAAGAAATTTTTACAGAACCTATATTCTGTAGATAAATTTAGTATCGATAAAAAATGTTTTTTTGCCAAGTGAATTTCTTAAAAATTTAGCCATCGTTGTACAAAACGTTCCGGACTGTATATGACGTTTTGCCAGCCCGGATAAACAAATGTGTAGTGTTTGCAGGGCCGACAAAATGTGGTGGCGAAAAAACCCGCAAAGGGCGCAAGCCTGACTACGGTTTTTCGTAGCCCGAGCCGCCTACCGGCCCGGTAAGGCCTGCAGGACAAAAAAGCGTAAACAGGCCTGTTATGCACTGTTGGTTTTGCTAGTACTCCCTTTTATACCGTTTCTTTTCTTGTATTTTTCTCAATAGATATTAATAACAATACAAGTGTTATTAAAACAAATATTGAGAGAAGAGAAATCACGCCGAATAAAATGGCGCCTTTGACCATTCCGTTGACGGCTTTACCCGTGGATTCTAAATAGGGAGCGAGAGCTTTCTTAATGCCCATAGAGTCGGAGTCTGAATCGCCGGAAGTTTTTAGGTAGGCATACGCTTCAAGGTAATTTTTTACCCCATTATACGCCGCGATATTGCCAATACCCCGCGTTTCATCAGGAAGTTTATTGACGGCATCCTGTATTTTTTTAGGGAAGATTTTAGCAATAACCCCGGAAAAAGCCTCTATTCGGTCGGTATTTTCTTTAAGCCTTTCTTTATCTTCTTCAGACAGGCCGTTAAGGTATTCATTCTGGATTTTGGGGTATCCATTTGTTACCGAATTGATTACTTTTGACAGGTTATTCAAAAAATCCTGCTTTTTCTCAAAAGTCTCCAGTTGATTAAGCAAATTAAGCAATGTACCCTTATTAAAGAAACGGTCAGGATTATCTTCAGACCCTTCTTCATATTCGGGGAAAAGCCCTGAAACATTTGAAGGATAAACCAATGTTTTTAATTCTCCTGTTTCCGCGTTAAAAACCATGTCAGGGTTTTCCGACCTTTTCGGGTTAAGAGCATTTTCCAGCATTTTGTATGTTATTTCCTGCGGTTTTCTTCCTGCCTTGACCGGATTAAAAAAAATGGCAAAAATAAACCCGAAAACCGCCAGCGCCAAAATGACCGTTCCGCAAATTAACGCCGCCGTTCTTACCACCGGAAAAAAGACCTTTTGTTCAATCGTGTCAAACATTTTCAAATCACTCCTTTGCGGTTTTTATGTCCCGCCGACAAATTTTTATGTTTAACCGCTCAAGCGGGTAAAGCCTTCGTTTCGGTATCAATGTCGATACCAGCACCCCCTACGAGTCTTTCCTGCCTTTGTTCTCTATCCCCACGTCAATATGCCACCTCAAATATTTATAGGGTATACATCCTACTCTATAGTATTGGCTGTTTTTTTCTATGTCAATATATTTTTTATGTTTTTTCATAAAAATTCAAAACCAATTGCACAGACGTTCCGGGCTGTTTACAACGTTTTGGCGGCCCGGATAAGTAAATGTATAGCATTTTTTAGAGCCGACAAAATGTGGGTGAAGTGAGGCGTGTGAATGAGCCGTAGGCGAATGACCTAGCCGAACGGAACCCCAAGCCGCCGTAAGATCCGGTAAGACCTGCAGGACAAAAAACGTATTCAGGCCTGTTATGCGAAGTGGGGGCGTACCACAATAATTAAGACTTATTTACGAACTTTTTTACCATATCTAAATCAACTGTAGGACAAAGGCAATTTGTACTATAATAATTGCTATTCTTAATATTTTGGCCTACTTGTATAATGAAATCGTTATACATTGTTTGTAAATCACTACCCAAATTTGATAATTCCAAATTAAAATTTGGTAAATATTTAGTTTCTATTATCGTTGGAGTTTTTGAAAATAATTTTTTCTTTGTACTCCAAATCTGTTTATTGCCACAATGTGGACAAACATTGTAATTCTTTTTTAAAGTATCAAAGTTCTTTTCTAAAGATTCATTATATACACCATTTTGAACAAAATAATAATCACAGAATGCTTCTACCAATACTATAAGCAATCTGTCAAAAATAAGCTTATATTCTTTAAAGTATGAATACAAATTTATATTCGCCAATTCTGAAATTAATAAATACTTTGCATATTTATTCAAATCACTTTTATCATTTTCGCCAAAATTTGCATTTTTACCTGTTTTTACTATTTTTGCAATTAAATACATTGGTATTTCTATTTTTCCAGATTTTTCATTACATTGTTGACACAAAAAATCATAGGAAATTGTATGATTTATTACTTGAGTAAATTCAGAATCGTATAATGCCATTTTAATTCTCCCTTAATGCCAATATATATTTCGGCAATTTATTAAAAAAACTTTAGCCTCCACTTCGCATAAAGGCCTGTTATGCGAAGTGGGGCGTACACCATTTTATCTACCTGTAGGATTACTTATATTAATAAAATTATGAAATTCATCTTCCCAATTTAAAAGCCTTGGGAAAGTTTTTTCTTTAGTTTCTAACTGAATTAAATTTTCTCCTAATTTTTTATTATGCATTTTTCTACAAATTGTAATTATAATAAAAAAAAGCAACAATAAAATAGTAGACAATATAATCCAATTACTACTTTCAAATAACTGAAAAAATAACCCGCCAATAAACCAAATTATTCCAGCAATAAAACATGAATAACCAAAAGAAGATATTAGCATTTTAAGAAAATTTCCTACCTTAGAATAACTTTTATAATTAGATAAACTAGAATCCCAATGCTGATATTTTTTACAATGTGGACATTTACCGGCATCAAGTACTTGGACAGGATAATCTCCTTTAGCCCATTGAGTAATTAATTTATCACACTCTGAAGGTAATTGATTTCTTGCTTGTAAATATAATACTTCTTTTTGAGCATTACTCATATAAATATAGGATGTACTCTTAATATATTTTCCTAAATGAGTTACAACTTTTCCCGTTTTTTCAACGTTTTTGTTACAATGCTCACAAATGAACCCCCATTTATAGTTTTTCCCGACTTCTACTCCGCTAAATTTCTTACTGGCCATTATAAACCTCACTTTATACTAATTTTTTCCAGCAAACAACTTCATTTATTATCTTACCAATAAATTTTAACATTTGTCAAGCGTATTTTATAAATATTTTAAATTTTTTTATCGAATAATTTCCCAACCAATTTAGCCTCCATTTCACCTAACCTACTTTATACTCATCTTCCTAAACATTTTCTTCACCCGACACCATCCCTGTCATCAGAATCATTGTTGCATAAAAAACAACAAGCCTAAACTTGATTTCTTAAAGAGTTTATTACTATATTATTTACTGATTTTTTCGTACAAATTCTGTCTGCTACATTTGTGTATGCCTCCTTTAGTATCCCTTACCTCACACCCATCACAATCCCCACGGCGAGGCCGCTAATCAGAGCCGCCGCCGGTATCCCGACTATGGTAAAAGTCCTCCAGAACCTTGAGCTGGCTTCTGATTTCCTTGATGAGGAGGAGAGCATCCTGTAGGTTTCTGACATTCCGGCCAGCTCCTTCCGCAGCTCCCTCAACAAGTTCTCTTGCTCGTCTATTAACCGCTCTCTCTCGTTCAAGGTTAGACTCAAGTCCTCTAATTGCGCGGTCAGCGCTTCGCTCGTGTTCAGCGTATCGGCTATCAAGCTCTCCAATTTTTCCAGATTGCTGTCGATAGACGAGAAGTCCGGCGGCGATTCCTCCGCCTAGATTTTTATTTTGGCGCACACCCCCCTTTTCACTTAGAAAAATTATGGCGCAATGCGTACGGTTGAAGAACGGAGCAGGGGGATTTATACTGTGACAGGAGACATCATACCCATCCAGATCATCGACAGCCGGGAGTTATCCGAAGGGGAGAACCTGTGGCTGAGGAATCTGGACAACGAACTGAATGTCGAGCGGATACGGCGGATAACGGGGGAGATAGCGAGAGCGGGGAAAGGAGCACGGATACAGGCGTATGTAGATGTGATAATGAGAGCGAACGTGGGAATGGTAGAGGAGGCGATACGGATGAGTGATTTGACACTGGAACAGGTACTTGAACGGACGGGACTTATTGCCAAATGGGAGGCCAAATACAAGCGTGAAGTAGCCAAAGAACTTATAAACATAGGCTTGCCCCTTGAACAGATTGCCCGGGTTACCGGACTGGACATTGAAACCCTTATACAATATAGAGAATAGTTCAACCGGTATCAGACGAAGCTATGATAAAATCATGCTTATTCTTTGCGGTTAAAAAATTTTGTATCGTCACCGTTCAGGCAGCACCAGCATCAGGCCGGCGGCTCCGATGTTGAAACCTTCCTGTTCTTCCCAGGCTGCCACTACCACTCCTCCGCTCAAGCCTTTTGCCGTATAGACAAAGCCGGCAGGGAGAGGCGGCAAACCGGGATCAGGGACGCTATTTTCGGCTTCATGCGTAAAGGAATTCCGGAACTCAGCCTGGGATGAAGTCTCTGCTTCGGTCTCCAGATCTTTTGATCTGTAAAACTGAATCAGAGGCTGGAGTTCGGGTTTCCTCACCGCCCTGAAGTACCAGTAGCCGTCGTCCCCCCGGCTCATGGAGTCAATGTCCCAGCCTTCGGAAGGAGACAGGGCATCCAGCGCGGGGACAGCCAGAGGGATGGGGCGGTGAGAAACAATATCCGGCGTCCATACACGCGGCCGGGGGGCGGGAACGGTGTTTTCGGTAAAAAAATCATCCCGGTAGAGCAGGGCCGCGGGGCTTCCCTGATACATAAAGGCCGCCGCTGTCGTGTAGGAGTCCCAGAACTCAGGATCCGTACAGAGGTAGAGGGCAAGGGCCTCTGCGGGTTTAGACAGAGGGCCAGCCGCCTGCACGAATTCCGGACTCAAGCCCGGCGCGGGAGACACAACAATAAACCCTTCCCGGTTAATAACCATCGTCAGTTCCCCGCCGTGTTTCAGGATACTCAGGACATGGCGGGCCAGAGGCCAGGGCTTAAAAGGCGTCAGGGAAGCCTCTGTGGGTGAAGAAATGGCCCTGAGCCCTTCGGCGGAAAATTCAAACCAGAGAGGATACTTTCCGGCCTCGATAATATAATCAGGATGAAGGGTGTCCCGGTACACGGGACTTGAATCTTCGGGAGGCATCTCGCTGTTTTTCCCGCCGGAACAGCCGAGGAAGAAGACACAGAACACAAAGGCAAAGAGACGCGGCATACTTCTATTATCGGAAAAGCGTACCGAAGATTAGAGTTGTTCAGAAACCTCAGTTTCCGAACAACTCCGTTTACCAGGGCAGGAATATCCAGCTTTCCTCATCGGCCTTGAGAATGCCATCCGCGGAAAACCATATATCAATCTCCTTGCCAAGCGGGAAAACCGGAACATCACCCTTGCCAAAGGCCAGTTCGGGAGCAAAAGGAGAAACGGAAAACCAGGGGCCTATGGGAGAGGGAACGGCAATTTCCTTTTTCTCTTTCAGCTTGATTCGCCGCCTGTCGAAGCCGGATTTGACTATCCTTTCCGCAGCGCTTTTCCAGTCCGCGTCCCATGGGTCTGAGCGTATCTCCTGATCAAGAAGCGTATCCTTACGATCTTCTTCAGTATCCGGTTCGGCAAAAAGGCTGCGAAAACGCGGCCAGTCAAAATATTGCGGGCCCCGGTATGTGTCGCCCCGTTCCTGGCGGGACATTTCCCGGTATAAGACAGCCTCTACCCCGCCCTGCCAGCTCAGGTTCAGATGCCCTCCCTGTACATCATGGGGATGAATAGCGCCCGCGGGCTTCAGGCTTCCCCTCTGCAGGGGAGTCCCCGGTATATATGGCCAGGCAATTACCGGCGCGGACCAGGTTTCGCTCAGATCAAGGGCCGGATCCTCCCCCGGCCTCTTTTCCATCTGCGCCCAGGTACCATCCGGCCCGAGCCATTCAATGTGCCAGGACGGTTCCCCCGGCAAAATCGACCAGGATTCGGGACTTTCCGGAAAGGAAAGCCTCCACTGTTGATCCAGTACCCCTCCGCATCCCGCCGCGGTCAGGGCTCCGGCAAAGATTGCCGTTAAAAACATTCGTGATTTCATACTACATATAGGGTGCGGAAGTCCCGTTTTGCTTCAATGAAAACGGCTGGCGGGCTTCAATTTGCCCTGGCCCGGAAAGTCAACAAATTCCGGGGGGGGAAGTCCGTAATGTGCAAAAGCGGCTTCTGTTTTTTTTCTGAGGTATGCTGATCTTTCCGCTGTGGTCATTCCGGCGGTTTCATCCTGAATCCTGAGCCGGGCCGCATGGATTATCCGTATTTCCTCCGGGCCGTTCATAAGGCCCTTATCGTTAAGGATCCGGGGATCATTCATGTAATCTTGCATCGTTTTCATAATCCAATACCTCCACGGGCTTATAAATCCCTATACCCTTGTACCCTTCCCGAATATTCACCCGGCGGACCCGTTCGATAGTCCATATCCGGGCTATATGTGAAAAATTCAAACTCACTATAAAATCTAAGCCGTTGGCGGTTGTAATAGCAATATGGGCAGCGTCTACCGGGTGGGATTCCGGAACAGCCTTTTCCTGAATGTAAAGCGCCGCAAGCCGGGTTACTTCATCGGTTTCATAGAGTAGCTTGACCGAATAATCACGAATAAGGGTATACATATTTCGTTGTTTTTCCTGATCCGGCTCACCGGCTATTTCATCCGTGGCAAGCGTTGATGTATACGCCTCGAATTCCCCGGCCTTTATCAAATCGAAAACAGCTCTGGCATCCGCCTTGTATTGCCGGTACTCCGGCGTTGTTTCCTGGCCGTAGTAAAAGCTGAACATCGTGGTCTCAAGATAGATTTTCGGTTTGTCCATCATCTATTCCTTTACCCGGAATGGCTCGGGCCGTGGTTTTCTATGGCCTTCCGCTGTCTGGCTACCGGCCCGGCAAGAAAGGGCGGCGCTCTCAGCGAGCTAAAGCTCGCCGGCCTTCATCGCTTGCAGGCGGCTTTTTTGGCGCCGGCCCGTGGCGACTTTTTTGGTGACACGGCTTCGCCGTGCTTTCATTGGGGCGGCGCTCTCAGCGAGCTAAAGCTCGCTGGCCTTCATTGCTCTCGGGCGGATTCTTTGGCGCCGGCCCGTGGCGACTTTTTCGTTGACACGGCTGACGCCGTGCTTTCATTGGGGCGGCGCTCTCAGCGAGCTAAAGCTCGCTGGCCTTCATCGCTTTCGGGCGGATTCTTTGGCGCCGGCCCGTGGCGACTTTTTTGTTGACACAGCTGGCGCCGTGCTTTCATTGGGGCGGCGCTCTCAGCGAGCTAAAGCTCGCTGGCCTTCATTGCTTTCAGGCGGCTTTTTTGGCGCCGGCCCGTGGCGACTTTTTCGTTGACACGGCTTCGCCGTGCTTTACTGGGGCGGGCTTTTGTCCCCGTTGTCTACCATTCTACCTTTTGCCGGGAGCGGGACTCGAACCCGCACCCCCTCGCGGGACGGCGCGCTCGGCAACCTAAAGGTTGCCGGCCTTCATCACTTTCGGGCGGCTTTTTTGGCGCCGGCCCGTGGCGATTTTTTTTGTTGACACGGCTTCACCGTGCTTTACTGGGGCGGGCTTTTAGTCCCCGTTGTCTACCATTCCACCTTTTGCCGGGAGCGGGACTCGAACCCGCACCCCCTCGCGGGGAGGGGATTTTAAGTCCCCGTTGTCTACCATTCCAACATCCCGGCTGAAAGCGCCGCAAAGCGGCGTTAAGTGCTACAACTTGCCAAGGGATGGCGCTCAATAAAAGCGCTATACCACCCCATAACGGCGGACTGCCTTTAGGCAGTCCAGCGCGCCCCCGGCCAAACAAACACAGGGCGCACATAAACTCCACCGTACCCGCAAACGGTAAGGCTGCCTTTAGGCTGCCGTACGCACCGGCATTAGATTACAGCCACCCATGCCGAAAATTCATGCTTCATTCTAACAGGAGCGGCTGCTCTGATCAACTTTATTCCGCGGCGATGCGGTAGATGGCTTCTACGTCTTTTTCATTAAGCGAGCGGTACTGACCCAGGGGGCCGAATTTGACTGCCCGTTTGGACATTTCGGGGATACTGGAGGGGTCCAGTTTGGCGTCGGCGAAGTTTACCGGCAGTCCGATGGAACGCCAGAAATTCTTGATGCGGAAGATTCCTTCGAGGGCGGCCTGTTTGTAGTCGTAGTAGGCGCCGTCTACTCCAAAAACCTTGGCGGCAAAACGAGCCATCCGGGGGGTATCTACATCTATATTGTACTTCATCCACGCAGGAAATATGATCGAAAGTCCGGCGCCGTGGGCTATATCGAAGAGGGCGGAAAGTTCGTGCTCTATGGCATGGCTTGCCCAGTCGCCGATGCGGCCTGTGGAGAGGAGGTTGTTATGGGCGATGCTTCCTGCCCACATGATCTCAGCCCTGGCATCATAGTCCTTTTCGCCGCCCGAGAAGATCTTCCGCGCGTTGCGGATGATGGCCCGCAGTGTTCCTTCGCAGAGTTCGTCGGTAAGTTCCACATGCTTCTCCGGGGTAAAGTAGCGTTCCATGATATGAGCCATCATGTCGCAAACCCCCGCGGCGGTCTGGTAGGGAGGCAGGCTGTATGTCAATTCAGGGTTCAGGATTGAAAACACCGGCCGGATGCACTCTTCGTTTACCGACTGTTTCCAGGGCCCGCGTTCATCGGTGATAACCGACGAAATGCTGCTCTCGCTTCCTGCCGCGGGAATGGTAAGGATGGTGGCGACGGGCAGGGCTTCGGCGGCAACCTTTTTATGGTCATAGAAATCCCAAACATCCCCGTCATAGAGGGCGCCTATGGCAATGGCCTTTGCGGAGTCAATAACGGAACCGCCGCCCACTGCCAGAATAAGACCGGGTTTCTCTTTCCTGGAGATTTCCACTCCTTCGTAGACTTTGGAAAGACGGGGATTCGGTTTTACTCCGTCCAGCTCAACCCACTCGACTCCCGCCTGTTTAAGCGACGATTTTACCTTGTCGATAAGGCCGGATTTAACTGTCGAACCGCCTGAATGGTGGAGCAGAATTTTTTTGCTGTATTTAGCGGCTTCCGCTCCTGTCTGTGCTTCGGTATTCCTGCCAAAGATGATCTTTGTACGGTTGTAATACTCAAAATTTTGCATGCCGTTACCTCTTTTAAATAAGATGAAGTGATTAAGCTTGTTCCAAAAACTCAAAAAATTCCGGAACAAGCCCATTATAGGTTTTTTCATCAAAAGGGACAAGGAAGGAGCGGCAATTCCCAGGAATTCTCCATTTAACCAAGAACAGACACGAATGTTTGCTTCGATATTCTGCAATATACCCCGAAAGTTCTCCCTGGTTTGCCGGAAAGAGAAATTTTTAACCACGGGGTCGAAAAAGTAAAGGGAAAAGAACGATTTTCTCTTAAAAAACTTCTTCGACTTCTTCGACGTTGCGGTAATCTCTTCCTCTTTCGTTCGAGTGGCTCGGGACGGAGCCAATAGCCGCCCTGATTTATGCTATGCGAATTTGCCGTAATTGACAAAAGCCACCCCTATTGTTTACTAAGGATGGCTAATTCAAGAATGTAACACTATTTACGGATAGTTGGAAGTAAATGAATTACCCCCCAAAAATAGTATTACCTGTTGTTATGTTCCCGGATGGAACATCTTTAAAACCCTGTTCCTTAAGCCATTTTTGTAAGGCTTCCATCAGAGCAATTCTATAGTTGTCAATGTTTAGTCTTTCACCCATTGTTAAATTATCAAAACCCAGTATGGTTCTTAGGGTAAACTTTACTCTCACATCCGCGTTTTCTGATACAGCGGCTGGGTTTGTAGTAATACTCTTTCCACCTATGGTATAGGTGTTAACTGTTATACTTTTTATATAAGCAGCCGCATTATTACTTCCAATTTTATTTGCCGGATTTGTACGATGACTCTCTAAAAAGTCTGATATGTCAGTCTTAGCAGGAGGTGTAAAAGTATTACCCCCATCATCTTTGTCGGTGTCATCTTTGTCAGTGTCGTCTTTTTCGGTTTTTTCGGTTTTTTCGGTTTTTTCGGTGCTGGTTTCTTCAGTGCTGGTGTATTCGCTACTGCTGCTGGATTCGTTGCTGCTGCTTCCGCTGGTGCTTGTCTCGCACCCCGCCATACCGATTGCGATTACCGCCCCGACGGCGATAACCCCCAAAAGTTTGTAGAGCTTCTTCATGGAAGTCCTCCTTCGATTGTTTTGCGCCGCGGCCTGTGACCGGGCGCCTCTTACCATCCGTCAGGACGGGTTTTCCGCCCATGCCGGACGGTTATCAACAACCTCGCCCTAAAGGGACGAGGTATGTTGTTCTCATAAGGTGTTAGACTCAGGGTACATACCCTTCATAACGCCCTAAAGGGCGGGGTATGTACCCTTCGCTACGAATCAAAAGCCATTACAATCCCGCAGGGTATTGTGCTTCCGGCATTTTGACCTATAAAGTGTGTCAAAATGACCCATTTTAAGACGCAATTTTCCAAATAACGGCCTAAAAAGGGAAAGCCTCTTACAGAAAACCGCTGAATTTTTCCTGATAATGATTCAATGGGTCATATTATGAATAATATATGACCTTATACATAATTGTCAATACCTATCAGGTCATTAAAATTATTTATGATGTCTTTTGAATGAACTATGACAAGTATTCGGAAACTATTGGCTACCAATATAAAGACCTATAGGAATGAACTAGGGCTGTCTCAATCCAGATTGGCAGAACAGGTGGACACCGCAACCCACTATATCGCCATGATTGAAGGGGGAAAGAATTTCCCTTCCGCCGAAATGATAGAACGGATTGCCGCCGCTCTTGGGAAGGATTCAGCCGACCTCTTTGCGATTACCCCGATTCAGCAGGATTGGAAGGAAGCTATTCTTGAAGACATCGAAAAATTGATCGCCGACCGCATTTTTGCTCTCAGAAACAAGCCGGACCAACCGCAATGCTGAGTGGTGATTTTTGTTGTTTATATGGCTATGGCGGGGACTTAAGGCTTTGGAATGGGTATTTTTGAATTCGGAATTACTGAGGAAGGAGCAGCAACCATAGCAGACAGACGTTCTGCCGCCTGTCTGCCAAAAAATGCCGTGGTATGAGGTTCCTAAAGCTTGAACAACAGTTCTTCGTAGCCGGGGAGAGGCCAGACTTCCTTGGCAACGATCTTCTCAAGGGCGTCTACCCGGGAACGTACCGCGTCCGCGGCCGGGCGGACTTTCTCAAAGTAGGCCTTGGCCTGACCGAGTACATCTTCAATACCCTGGGCTTCGGAAAGAACGGTCTCCAGTTTTGCCGTTTCTTCAAAGAGTTCACCGGTAAGGTCCGCAATCCGTTTGGCCCGTTTTTCCGCGGCGGCGCTGGCGGCTCCTATGGCGGCCAGGGAGGCGGCATCCCGCGCAAGGCTTCCCGCATAGTTTGTTACCACGGGGAAGATTGAACGGCGGGCCAGTTCAATGATGACGCCGGCTTCAATGTTGATTTGCTTGGAATATTTTTCCAGGTAGATATGGTAGCGGCTTTCAAGTTCTTCTTTGGTAAGAACCTTGTGGGTCTCGAAGAGGGCAATGGTCTCGCTGCGGGTAAGCACCGCAAGGGCATCCACCGCATTCTTTACATTGGGAAGTCCGCGGCGCTCGGCCTCACGTACCCATTCGTCGGTGTAGCCGTTTCCGTTGAAGATAACCCGCCTGTGTTTACCGTAACTCTCCTTGATGATGTTCTGAATACATTCATTTTTGTCGGAAGCCTTCTCCAGCTTGTCGGCATACTCCATGAGCACCTGGGCAACGGCAAGGTTGAGGTAGGTATTCGGCGTGGCGATGGACTGGGAGGAACCGACCATACGGAATTCAAACTTGTTCCCCGTAAAGGCGAAGGGGCTGGTTCTGTTCCTGTCGGAAACATCCTTGGGCAGGGCAGGAAGGCTTGTAACACCCAGCTTGATCAGTTCGCCGCCCTTGGATCCGCCGCCGGATTTCCCTTCGGCGATGTTATCGAAAATTTCAGTAAGAGGGCCGCCGAAGAAGATCGACACAATGGCCGGAGGAGCCTCGTTGGCGCCCAGCCTGTGATCATTGGCGGAAGTGGCTACCGAAGAACGGAGCAGCAGGGCATAGCGGTCGACCGCTTCCACTACCGCGGCGGCATAGAGCAGGAACCGTGCGTTACTGGCAGGATCGTCGCCGGGATCGAAGAGATTGATACCGTCATCGGTTGCCATTGACCAGTTATTGTGCTTGCCCGAACCGTTTACACCGGCAAAGGGCTTTTCGTGAAGCAGGCCTTCCATGCCGTGACGGCGGGCCACGGAACGGATCGTTTCCATAACCATCTGGTTGGCGTCTACCGCGGCGGTTGTGTTGGAATAGATAGGAGCAATTTCAAACTGATTGGGGGCAACTTCGTTATGCTGGGTTTTGGCGGGAATACCGACTTTCCACAGTTCATAGTTGAGTTCCCGCATGAATACCGCGACTTTTTCCTTGATGGCGCCGAAATAATGATCCTCCATCTCCTGACCTTTGGCAGGGACTACGCCGAAGACGGTGCGCCCGGTGAGCATAAGATCGGGCCGTTTGTCGTAGTATTTTTTGTCAACAAGAAAGTATTCCTGCTCGGGGCCGACGGTGGTATAAACCCTGCCTGAACCGGTATTCCCAAGGGCCTTGAGCACCCGCAACGCCTGTTTGTTCAGGGCTTCCATCGCGCGGAGCAGGGGAGTCTTTTTGTCCAGGGCCTGGCCGTAGTAGCTGATAAAGGCGGTGGGGATGCAGAGGGTAGTGCCGCTGGGATCCTGTTTAAGAAACGCGGGGCTTGTTACATCCCAGGCGGTGTAACCGCGGGCTTCGAATGTGGCCCGCAGACCTCCGGAAGGGAAGCTTGAAGCATCGGGTTCACCCTTCACCAGTTCCTTGCCGGAAAATTCCATGAGCACGGTGCCGTCTCCGGCAGGTGAAATAAAACTGTCGTGCTTTTCCGCGGTGATTCCGGTAAGAGGCTGAAACCAGTGGGTATAATGACTGGCGCCTTTTTCAATTGCCCATTCCCTCATGGAAGCAGCCACAACTTCCGCCACTTCCAGGGTCAGTTCCTTTTGACCGGCCTGAACCGCCAAAATTTCCCTGTAAATATTTTTGGGCAGCCGCTCTTTCATAACGGCATTGGAAAAACAGTTGACGCCGTAAATCTCGGCTACCGGTGTTTTTATAAAATCAATACTCATAGTATCCTCCAAAAAAAATTTCATCATAAGCTGTTCCAGAATAGTTCCGAAACGGGATTCGGTAAATAAGGAAACGGCACGGCCTATCCGGGAGATTCCGGCCGTACCGTTTCCACGTTTTTTACATCGGGACCGCTCTGAAAAGCGGCAAACCGTTTTGAAAAACGGCAAACCGCTTTTCAGCTAATTTGAACAAACAGTCCCCACTTCCTTTTTTGCGGCCTTTACGGGCCGAAATAAATCCTTAACGGCGGTATGTCCGGAAACTTCAGTTTTCCGTTCCCGGACAAATACGGTTTATCCGATTGCGGTCGAACCGGTTTCTCCGGTTCTGATTCGGATACATTCTTCAATGGGGAAAATAAAGATCTTCCCGTCACCGATTTCACCTGACCGCGCGCCCTTGATGATGGCATCCACGGCAGGCTTTACAAAATTGTCATTCACCGCGATTTCAAGCCGGACTTTTTTGAGCAGGTTGACTTCCATCTCGACGCCGCGGAACTGTTCGGTGTAGCCTTTCTGCTGACCGCAGCCCATGGCATTGGTTACCGACATCTTGTACACTTCGGCTTTGTACAATTCCTGTTTGACCTCATTCAAAGCATGAGGCTGAACATACGCAACAATTAATTTCATTCTGTTTCCTCCTTGCCTTACATGTTGGAGAAGATCTGGAAGCCGGCATAGGCTTCAGACTTGTGTTCCGCGAGGTCAAGGCCCATCATTTCTACCTTGGGAGTTACCCTGAGACCGAAAATAAGCTTGATCAACAGGAAGAGGACAAGGCTCATAATACCCGCCCACGCGGCTACCGAGAGGACGCCGACGGCCTGAATACCCAACTGGGCAAGGCCTCCGCCATGAAGGACGCCTACCGCGACGCCTTCTACATTGCCCCAGATACCAACCGCCAGGGTTCCGAAAACGCCGCAGGTAAGATGTACCGAGCAGGCGCCAACGGGATCGTCAACCTTGAGAACCTTATCGATGAACTCGACGGAGAACACAACCAGCGCGCCGGCGATAAAGCCGATGACGATGGAAGCGCCGGGACTCACCACGGCGCAGGGGGCGGTGATGCCCACAAGACCCGCCAGAAGCCCGTTCAGGGTCATGGAGCAATCGGGCTTTTTGAACCAGATCCAGGAGACGATGAGGGAACTGACCGCGCCGGCTGAAGCCGCAAGGCATGTGGTCACCGCGACCCGTCCGATGTTGAGGCCGCTCCATATCCCGCCGTCACCCACGGTGGCGACGCCGGTGGAAGCGGCGTTAAAACCGAACCAGCCGAAGAAGAGCAACAACGCTCCCAGCGCCGCGTAGGGAATGTTATGGCCCGGGAAAGCCTTGACCGTTATCCGGCCATCGGCGCCTTTCACGTACTTGCCGATACGGGGGCCCAGAACCACGGCGCCCATGAGAGCCGCCCAGCCGCCTACGGAATGAACCACCGTCGACCCGGCGAAGTCATGGAAACCCATGCTACCAAGCCAGCCGCCGCCCCATATCCAGTGCCCCGAAATCGGGTAGATGAAAGCCGAGATGAAGCAGGTGTAGATAAGGTAGGATTTGAACTGAGTCCGTTCCGCCATGGCTCCCGACACGATGGTTGCCGAGGTAGCGGCAAAAACCACCTGGAAGAACCAGTTTTTGTAGAAGTTACCGTTCTCAATAGACAGCTCCATGGGACCGTGGAAAAACTGGGACGTACCGATGAGGCCGCCTGAGTCGTTCCCCCACATGAAGCCCCAGCCCAGGGCCCAGTACACGAGAGCCCCAAACATGAAGTCCATCACGTTCTTCATGGTGATGTTGGTGGCATTTTTCGCCCTGGTAAGGCCGGTCTCAACGCATGCAAAACCAATCTGCATGATAAAGACCAGTATGGAACCGATGAAGAGCCACACCACATCCAGGGAGAATCCCAGAGATTCAATGCTCTCCTGAGCGAAGAGGCCGGCTGCCCCTACACACAAAAGAAGCACTGCCAAAACAAACAATTTCTTGCGCACCTTTCTGTCCTCCTTTAAGTTGCTATACTTTATTAGCAAAAACCGTGCCAGGTTTTCAAAAAAGCCGGATAAAATTTCTGACACAAAGAAATATACATAACCGCGAAGTCGAATAAGTCGAATAAGTTCAATACGCGAAGTATAAAACGTTCTCTTTTCCTTTCCTTCTTATACTTTTTTGACTTTTTCGACTTTCTGTGAAATTTCCGATTACGATTTTTAGCCTGATTAACCTATTGGTTTTAGAGTGAACAAGTTTATTTCCGACATTTATGTATGGAAATAAGGAATAAGCTACATTTTTGTTGCCCGGTAGAAGCGCCGGTTGATGCCGTAGTGGTGGACGCGGAGCCCCATCTGCCGTTCCGTGATGCCGAGATTACGGGCCGCGGCGGCCATGTTTCCATCGGCTATCTTCATCGCCTCAATGATAAGTTCCTTCTCCAGCCGGGAGAGAGCCGCGTCGAGAGTAGTGGTAGGCTCCGTATTGGTGGACACGGCGGACTGAAGGCTCGGGGGAAGGTTGTATGAGTGAATAACCTGGTCGCCGGAGAGGATCACGGCCCTTTCGATACAGTTTTCCAGTTCCCGTACATTACCGGGCCAGGAATAACTTGTCAAAAGATCGATGGCAGGACTCGAAATCCGTTTTATACGTTTGCCGTTCCGTTCGGCATATTTTTCCGCAAAGTAATCGGCCAGGAGCATGATGTCGCTCTTCCGCTCCCGGAGAGGAGGAATATGCAGGGGGAAAACATTGAGACGGTAGTAAAGATCCTCCCGGAAACGGCCCGCCTTGACCTCGGCCTCAAGGTTCCGGTTGGTAGCCGCAATGAGGCGGACATCAACCTTGAAGGTTTCGGTTCCCCCTACCCGTTCCAGTTCCCTTTCCTGAAGCACGCGGAGGAGTTTTACCTGGATCTGGGACGGCAGTTCCCCGATTTCGTCCAGAAATATCGTTCCCTTATGGGCAAGCTCGAAACGGCCTTTTCTCTCTCTGACCGCGCCGGTAAAGGCCCCCTTTTCATGCCCAAAAAGCTCACTTTCTATGATCGATTCGGGCAGCGCGGCGCAGTTAATCTTGACGAGGGCCGCGCCGGCCCGGTGGGAGAGACGGTGGCACTCCGCGGCTACCAGTTCCTTGCCCGTTCCGCTTTCACCGGTTATGAGAACCGAGGCGTCGCTGGGCGCCACCTGGCCGAGCATATCGTAGACTTCCCTCATAGCCTTATCGGAACCGATAATCCCGCTGCCCGGGACTATCCTTCCTCCGCCTGAGAGGGCCTCCTTTCCCTGCCTGAGAAAGCTCCCTTCGCTGTCCTGCTGCCGGAGACGGAATTGTTCTTCCATTATTCTCTCACGCAGCTTGGCCGAATCGGCAATGATGGACGCCGCTTTTTCCAGGAGAGAGCGGTCTTTGGACATTCTGCTTTCTTTGTTGCCCTCTTCAATGCGCCGTTCCGCGCTCAGGGTGCCGATGACATTTCCCCGGGAAGCGATTGCCGTACTCCCGGATGTCCGGATGGGAACACAGTAATAGGAGAGATCTTCCATATCTTTAATGGAACGGTTCTTTGCCCTGTTGAGAAAACGTGTCTCCAGGGACAGATCGGAAACGGAAACCGGGGCGCCGGACTCAAAAACCCTGCCCACAAGGCCCTCTCCCAGGCGGTAAACACCCCGCTGCTTCTCTTCCGGACTGAGACCGTGAGCCTCTTCGATCCGGAGCATGCCTGTCCCCCGATCCAAAAGGGTTACCATGCCCCTCGTAAGGCCGGCCCGGGTCTCCAGGAGACTCAGGAGAGGCCCCAAAGCCTCCCGCAGCTCTACATGCCTGTCAAAGGTTCTGGCAATGTCAAAGAGGAGTTCAAATTCATTCCGCTCCTCCTCAATCGCTTCATGGTTGAAACCGCTATCAGATGTATCCGCCATTTGCCGCCAATTTACTACAATAATGTAGGATTGTAAATAGTGTCTTGTGGAGTAAATTCACTATTCCCTATTTTATGGTTTTCTGGTACTATGCTGAAAGTATTCCGGCCCTATAGCTCAATGGATAGAGCCCAGGCCTTCTAAGCCTGTCATGATGGTTCGATTCCGTCTAGGGTCAAAAAAATGATTAAGATTTTACATACTGCCGATCTCCACCTGGGGAAGAGTCTTCACGATCAGAGCCTTGCGGGAGATCAGGCCCATGTTCTCAAACAGCTTGCGGAGATTCTCAGGGCACAGGAATTCCACGCCCTCATCATTGCCGGGGATGTGTACGACAGGTCGATACCTTCCCCGGAGGCGGTGGGCCTTTTTTCGGCTTTTCTCGCGGACATAAAGAAGCTTGCGAGCGCCCCCGAACTTCTCGTCATTCCGGGTAACCACGATTCGGCAGTACGGCTGGGGTATGGCAAGGAACTTTTCAAGGGCCTGGGGATCCATTTTGTATGCGATACGGAAGAGGCTTTCAGGCCCGCGGTTACCCTTCGGGGCAGCGATGGGGACAGCTGCGCCTGTTTTCTGCTGCCTTTTCTGGGCGCCGGCAGCCTGAAAAATGATGAGGGAGAAGTTCTGCGCAGTCAGGCGGAACTGGCAGCTGAGGCGGCAAAGAGGCTTGACGCGGCGCAAAAAGAATGCAGGGTTCAGGGCGCATCCTACGCCATTCTTGCGGCCCATCTCTTTGCCGGGGGAGGAAGGGAGTCGGACTCGGAGAGGATCTTTCTCGGCGGGGCCGAACAGGTGGACATGGGGATGTTTTCCGGGTTTGACTATGCGGCCCTGGGGCACCTTCACCGTTTTCAGAAGGCCGGCGCAAAGGACGGCAAAGCCTTTGCCTGGTATTCGGGAAGCCCCCTCGCCTACTCCTTTGACGAAGCCGGCGGCGAAAAATGTTTTGTTTCGCTTACACTGGAGGGAGGGGAAGTCAAAGCGGACAGTATTCCTGTACAGCCCCTGCGTAACATGAGGAGGCTTGAAGGAAATTTCCGCCGCTTCATGACAGAACCGGTACAGGATGAGGAACTTAAAGCGGCAAAAAACGATTACCTTGAAATTACCCTTACGGGAAATGAACTCACGGAAAACGCCCTTTCGATACTAAAAATGCGTTTCCCGTATCTTCTCTCCGTTCATCAGGAGGCGGCCCTTTCATCCCTGCAAAGCGGAAAAGACAAGACTTTACATGAAGAGAGAACCGGGCGCAGGGATATTACGGCGGACTTCAAGGATTTTCTTGCGGAGCTTTACGGGGAAGCGGAAGAAGATAAAGTAAAACTTTTTAACGAAACATATTCGGAAGCCGCCGGGGAAGTGCAGCATGAAGCCTGTTAAACTGTGCATGTGGAACTTCGGGCCTTTCGCGGGGCAGGCCGAACTTGATTTCAGCCGTCTTGAAGACATCTTTCTTATCACCGGAAAAACCGGTTCCGGGAAAACCAGTATCTTTGACGGTATCTGCTTTGCGCTTTACGGAGAAGTTCCGGGCAGCCGCAAGGATCATCCCTTTCACCTTAAAAGCGATCATGCTTCCGCGGGGGAAGAATGTTCGGTAAGCCTTGAATTTTCCGTCGCGGGAAAGCAGTATCTCGTGGAACGGAGCCCCAGGCAGGAAAAGCCCAGGAAGCGGGGAGGAGGCACAACCTTTACCGAAGAGACGGCGACTCTCTACGAAATTTCAGGCGGCAGGAGAAGCAGCGCTACTTCAAAAAAATCCGAAGCGGATGAAAAGATTCGCGGGCTCCTGGGGCTTGAGGCAAAGGATTTCTCCCGGATCATCCTGCTTCCCCAGGGCGAATTCGCGGAGTTTCTGCGGCAGAATTCCAGCGACAGGCAGAAGGTTATGGGGAAGCTCTTCCCGGTGGAGGACGCGGTTCTTGTCCGGGAGGCGGCGGTAAAAAAAGCCAGGGATGCAAACCTCCTCGCGGAAGAGAGCGCCCGTTTATTGCAGGAGTATTCCAGCCGTTTTTCTTTTGCCGATTACGAAGCCAGGCACGCACAGCTTGAAAGGGAACTTGCGGGGGCAAAGGAGAACCGTGTTTCTCTCGACGCGGAAATCGAAATCCTGAAAGAATACCGCAGGATTAAAAAAGATGAAACAGAAACGCTGTCAAATCTTCAAAATGAAAAGGAAAAGCAGGCAATCCTCAGGGAAGAAGAAAAACACATAAAGGAAAAAGAAACCATTCTTGGCCTGTCCCGGCAGGCCCGGCCTCTGGAACAGTACCTTGTTTCAAAAAAAGAAAAACGCGCGTCCCTGGATACGGCGGAAATGAATCTGGAAAAGGCAAGGGAAGAAAAGCGGAAAGCCGAAACGTTCCTTGCCGCCGCGGAGGCCCTTAAAGGCGAACTTGAAAGTCTTGAAGACCTGTCCCGCACACTTACGGAAAAGAGGCCCCCGCTCAGGGAAATGCTTGTCGAAGAAGAGAAGCTTGAAAAGGAAGAAGAGGAACAGAAACACTGCGAAGATGAATACAGGGCCCTTGAAGATGAAGTTTCCTCTGTCACCGCAGGGGTTTCGCGGGAAGAAGAAACGCTGGTTCGAGAAGAGGGGCTTGGCGCGGAAATGCCTCTTCTGCAGGAAGGGCTTGACGAGGCCCGCGGGCAAAAGGATACAACGGAGAAACTCAAAAAACTCAGATCCGAAACCGAAAAATATGCCGGCGAGTTTCGGCAAAACGAAAAGGCTATTGAAAAGTTCGGCGTTGAAGAGGCTGAATATGCAGGGCGTACCGGGATGCTGGACGCGGAAATAAAGAACCTTGAGGCGGAAAAGAAAAAGGCGGAACATCTGTCCATCGCGGGGATTCTGGCGTCGGATCTGAAGGAAGGCGAAGCCTGTCCTGTCTGCGGTTCGATCCATCATCCCCGGCCCGCCTCCCCCCCGGAAGAAAAATTCAGTTTTGATGAACGCATTAAAACCCTGTCGGGGAGCCTCCAGGACGCCCTGCAGAAAAAAGCCGACGCGGGCGCGGGATTGAAGTCGGCACAAAGCGAAAAAAAACGCATTGAGACGGACGCGGAAAATTGCGGGGCCGCCGTCCGGGAGATTCTCGCGGAGGTTCCTCTCCCCTCCATGGCGGATCTTGAAAAGAAAGAGAAAAGCTGCCGGGAAGAGATCCTGCGTCTGAGCAACCTTCTGCAGGAACGCGGCAAACTTCAAAACCGGCTCCCCGCCCTGCGGAAAAAGCTGCAGGAAGAACGCGCGGCCCTTGCGGGAATGGAGAAGAAGCTTGCGGCCCTTGAAGAACGGCGGAAGAATCTTTCCCTTTCGATGGCCGTGATAAAAGAAAAACACCGGAAACTTCTTGCCGAACATTCCGCCGGATTGAGCGGAAATTTTGCCAGAGCATCACAGGCTCTTGAGGCCCTGAATAGAGAGCTTTCCGCAACGGACGGCCGCATCAAACAGATCAGAGAGGAACGCGAAAAGGCCGGCAAGGATGCCGCGGCGGCGCGTTCCGCGGAGAAGCTGGCCTTTCAAAACAGGGAAACAGCCGGGGAAGAGTTTTCTGAAGCCGAAAAGAAACTCGCCGGGCATATCGACTCTTCGCCGTTTGACGGCGAGGATGAGGCTGAAAGGGCGATCGTTGATTCCGCCGAAGAAAAGACTCTGGAAGCTGAGATAAAGGCAGGAAGGGAAGAACAAAACAGAAACAGCACGATTATTGCGGAACAGGAGAAACAGCTTTCTTCCCTGCGGAAGGAACTTGAAAAAAGCAGGCTGAATGTTTCCGCGGAGGAAGCGGAGGAGCGGCTTGCGAATCTGCATGAAAAACTTGCGGCCATGGAAACAGAACAGGAAAGGGCCCTGCTTGCCCTGAAGAATCTTGAACAAAACAGGGATTCTTTTATAAAGGCCAACGCCGAGTTTGAAGAACGTTCACAAAAAGCAGGAAAATTGCGGATCCTTGCCGATGATCTTTCCGGCAAAAACCCCAGAAAAACCGCCTTTGATTCCTGGCTTCTGGGCCGGTATCTGGAGGAGGTGGCCGCCTATGCGTCAAAACGGCTTTCCAGGATGAGCGATTCCCGCTATTTTCTGCTTCTGGATGCCGAGGGATCAAATAACCGGGGAAACAAGGGACTCGATCTCTCGGTCTTTGATTCCTTTACCGGCAAGTCAAGGCCCTGCGCGACCCTTTCCGGCGGCGAAAGTTTCATGGCTTCCATCAGCCTGGCTCTGGGACTGGCGGACTCAATACAGTCCCGTGCCGGGGGACTCCGCATAGACGCTGTTTTTATCGATGAGGGTTTCGGCAGCCTTGACGAGGGAAGCCTGGACAAGGCCCTGTCCATACTGGACGAACTGAGGGATCACCGGATGGTCGGCCTCATCTCCCATGTGCCCGAAATGCGTTCCCGAATTCCCTGTCAGGTGGAAATAGTAAAAACGCCTTCGGGCTCAAAGATCGTAATGCCATAACTTCGCTCATTTTGGGCGCAATTGGAAGAATGTTTAACCGCCACGTCGAAAAAGTCGAAAAAGTATAAGAAGTATGAAGGAAAAAAGAAGCGCTTCATACTCCGCTGGGTGAACTTCTTTGACTTATTCGACCTCGTGGTGAATTTTTTCTTCAAAATATGCCGCTTTAAGGAGAATTTTGGCGCAAGTTGTACAAAGTGCTTGACCGAAATATTCTCATGATGATATAGTAAATTCACAAAATGTCGTATAATTTGTTGAGCGCCGACTCTATAGCAAAATTTCTCAAAAAAACGCTCCTGAACGGAACGCCGGAGTCGGCACAGGTTTTGGGGGGGGGGGGGGGGGGCGCCGGGGGCGCGCCCGGCCCGCCCCCGATGGGAGCAGGGGAGCGGGCCCCGGGGGCAGCGGAGCGGG
>JAISCR010000097.1 GCA_031265435.1 Treponema sp. | reverse complement strand
GTTTCCTTCGGGTGAACGGGCCCCGCCTTTCCACCCTGCGGCCCTTATCGATGAAGGTAAACTACTACATTCCGCCGCCTGCGTCAAATCAGGCGATGCCGCCGGCAGGGTACCGGCGTTTACCTTAGCGGTGAATTTTTTTCTTCAAAATATACTGTTTTTAGGGGAATTTTGATTCGCAGGCGGGGTTCAAATACCTCAAGACCGTATCAGACGGCAACTCGAGAAATTCGGCTATCTGCCGGGGGTCCATCCCGTGCTTTTGCAACTTTCTTACATCCTTTTCCCGGCCCCGATCTTCCCACTTCGCCGTAAAACCATATTCTTCCAGTACTTCCTCAAATGCGTCTGCCATCCCCATCATCTCCTTTACTCCCGCTCTGTTCGCCCCGAATACCATATACATATACGCCGATAATGGCGACCCCTTCGGCATCCCCCTACTCTTCTCTATTATCGCCCATAACCCCTCCCCGTTCAAGCCGCCACGCAGGTTCTTCAGCCATACCCCTCCGTCCTCCTCTTTCAGCCTCTTGCTCTCGATGATCTGTACCCCGAATATGTCTCCCTCCACATAGTGTATCCCCGCCTTCACTTCCTTCACTTCGTACCCGTACTTTTCCTCCAGGTACTTTACCAGCTTCCTCGGATAGGCTTCTCCCACAAAGGTTACGGTCATGTCCGTGGTTTCTACGCCGTTCAGGACGCTGTACAGCCGCGCATAGGCCCCCACCTTATGATAATCCCCTGTTGAAAGGTAATCACCGGGGCTTTTGTACTCAACGATATTCACCGCCTTGAAGATCGCCCCGATGGGGTTGTCTATCACCACGTCCTGTTCCTTCTTGATGATAACCGCGTCTATTCTCAGCGGTTCGGTATTCAGGGGATGTTCAAACTCGAAGCTGAGGACATGCCGGTAGGGATAGAAGGTCAGTTGGATACCGTCACGGAACGCGGCGTGCCAGTCTATGGTGTTCTGCCGCGGTGTGTTTCCGGTTTCGCCACGTGTAATAGTCCGGTTCTCCTTTAGGAGACTATACCCATGAACGGGGGAATTGGCAAGATTGGAAAAAAGAGGCGCTTTCATACTCCGCCCGGTGAACCTTTTCGACTTTTTCGACCTTGCGGTGAATTTCTTCTTCAAAGTATACTGCTTTTAGCTGTGTAAGGAGGTTCACAGATGGTTATTGATGAGTTTTCCCTAAAAAGCAGGATTGCCGCGGTTACCGGGGCGAACAAGGGTCTGGGCCTCTCCATGGCCCGTGCACTGGCGGAGGCGGGTGCGGATATCGTCGCCCTTACCCGCACAGCGGCGCCGGAACTGGAAGAAGGCGTCCGCTCCCTGGGGAGGCGCTATGAGCGGATAGAGGCCGATCTTTCCAGGAGCGAAACCATGGAGGCGCTTGCGGAAAAGACTCTGGCGGCCTTTGGGCACATCGACATACTGGTAAACAATGCCGGGATCACCCCGGTACATCCCGCTACGGAGTATCCGAAGGAGGACCTCGACCGGGTCTTCGACGTGAATGTAAAGTCCCTCTATCTTCTCTGTCAGGGCATAGGCAGGGACATGATAAAGCGGCGTTACGGGAAGATCATCAACATCTGCTCGATTCAGTCCTACCTGGGCGGCACAAACGTGAGCGCCTATGCGGCAAGCAAACATGCGGTTGCGGGGATCACCAGGGCGCTTGCCAACGAATGGGGTCAATACGGGATAAACGTCAACGGCATAGCTCCCGGATTCATGATGACGGACAATACCGCCCTGCTCCGCAGCCGTCCGGGCGTCACGGAGGCGCTTGCGGAAAAAGTTCCCCTGAAACGCTGGGGAAGCGGCGAAGATCTCAAGGGCCCGGTGGTGTTTCTTGCCTCGGAATCTTCCCGTTTTATCAACGGTCATCTGCTCATAGTGGACGGCGGCTTTATCAATGACTGATTGAAAAAAATAGCTTTCGATGTATAATCATAAGAACAGATTTCTTTTCAAGGGGGACTGATATGAAGAAATTACGGATGGCAGGGGCGCTTGCGCTCATTGCACTGCTTGCTTCTCCGGTATTTGCCGGAGGGAAAAAGGATGCCGCTCCCTCAGGCGGCGCCACAGGCGGCCTCAAGGTAGCGATCCTCACCACAAGCGGTGTGGATGACGGCTCCTTCGGTCAGGATTGCTGGAACGGCATCCTGGAATTCAAGAAGAACAACCCCGAAGCCGAGATCACCTCGATCAAGGAGCCGGACATGGCAAAGGTGGTTACCGCGGTAGGGGATGTTATCGCCGACTATGACGTGCTGGTGCTTCCGGGCTTCCAGTTTTCCCCGGTAGGCGCCGTACTCCAGGACAATCCGAATCGGAAGGTAATCCTTGTCGATACCGCTCCGGTGGATGCCGAGGGCAATACCATTGAACTTTCCAACATCTATTCGATGCAGTTCCACGAGGAAGAGTCAGGCTTCTTTGCCGGCATTGCCGCGGCGCTGGAAACCAAAACCGGCAAGGTGGCGGTGGTAGGCGGCATGGCCTTCCCCTCTGTAGTAAACTATCATCTTGGTTTCAACAGCGGTGTCTCTTATGCCAACAAACACTACGGCGCCAGAGCCCAGATTGTTGAACTTCCCTCCTACGCGGGAACCGATGTTACCGGAAAAGCCATCGGCGGCAACTATGTCGGCGGTTTTGCCGATGAAGCTACCGGCAAGGTGATAGGCCAGGCCCTGATCAATCAGGGCGCCGATGTTCTTTTTGCGGCCGCCGGCGCGTCCGGTAACGGCGTCTTTACCGCGGCCAAGGAAGCCAGTAATGTGTACATTATCGGTGTTGACGTGGATCAGTACGATGACGGCTTCAAGGGGAACGAGAACATTATGCTTACCTCGGCAGTGAAGGTGATGAACATTAACGTTACCCGGCAGCTCCAGGCGATCAAGGACGGCAGCTTCAACGGCCGGAATGTGGTTCTGGGAGCGGACACCGATTCTACCGGTTACATTTCCGCGGAGGGCCGCAGCAAACTTTCCGCCAACACCAGGGAGAAGCTCAGGGAAGCGTATGCCCTGCTCAGGTCCGGGACGATTGTCCCCGCCGCGAACTTCAACGGTCATACGGCCGCCAATTTCCCCGGGCTTTAAAAGCCGAAGGTTGACCATGCCTGCCGATGCTGAATGTATCGTCGAGATGAAGCACATCACAAAGCGCTTCCCCGGCATCACCGCCAACGACGATATCAGCATCAGCATTAAGAAAGGTGAGATTTTCGCCTTCCTCGGGGAAAACGGTGCGGGGAAATCCACACTGATGAGCATGCTGTTCGGCATGTACGAACCCGATGAAGGCGAAATCCTTGTACGGGGAGAGAAGGTCAGCCTTTCTTCCTCCAATGCCGCGGTGGCCCTGAATATCGGCATGGTTCACCAGCATTTCAAACTTATTCCGAATTATACCATTGCGGAAAACATTGTCCTGGGGATAGAACCTGTAAAAAAGGCCCTGGGGATTTTTCCGTATATTGACATAAAAAGCGCGGAAAAGAAAATTGCGGACCTGTCCCGGTTTTACGGCCTTGAGGTTGATCCGAAAAAAAAGATAGAAGAAGTAAATGTTTCCACCCAGCAGCGGGTAGAGATCCTCAAGATGCTCTACCGGGAAGCGGAGATACTGATATTCGATGAACCCACCGCGGTTCTCACTCCCCAGGAGATAGAGTTTCTCCTTGGTATCATGCGGGAACTGCGGAACAAGGGAAAGACGATCATCCTTATTACCCACAAGCTGGAGGAGATAAAGGAGATCGCGGATCGCTGCGCAATACTGCGCCGGGGAAAACTGGTAGAAGTTCTGCCTGTTGCCGGAGCTTCCACCCACGAGATGGCGAACCTCATGGTAGGCCGGGAAGTCAGTTTTACCCGCGAGAAGAGTCCGCCCAAATTCGGCGATGTTGTGCTTGAGGTTGAAGACCTCAGCATAAAGAACGAAAACCAGTTTGAAGTGGTAAAGAACGTATCATTCTCCATCCGTAAAGGGGAGATTTTTGCCATTGCCGGAGTCTCGGGCAACGGACAGGTGGAAATTGCCGATGCCGTCGCGGGACTGGTCAAGCCTTCAAAGGGCGGCATCCGTCTTACCGGCAGGGATATTACCGCCTGCAAGATCCGCCGCCGCATCGAAGAAGGCATCGCGTACATCCCCGAAGACAGACAAAAATATGGGGTGATTCTCGATTTTACACTCCAGGAAAACCTTGCGGTAAAACAGTACTATCTTCCTCCTTTCTCGAAGAAGGGGGTACTCCGGGAAGAAGGATTCAAAAAATACGCGGAAGATTTAAGCCGCCGTTTTGACATACGCAGCGGGCAGGGTACCCGCACCGTCACCCGTTCCATGAGCGGGGGCAACCAGCAGAAAGCCATTGTTGCCAGGGAAATATCCCTTGATTCACAGCTTCTCATATTCGTACAGCCCACACGGGGGCTGGACATAGGGGCCATAGAAAACATACAGAAACAGATCATAGCCGAACGGGACACGGGCAGGGCGGTGCTCCTCATCTCTCTGGAACTGGATGAGGTAATGAACCTTGCCGACACCATCGGTGTCATCTATAACGGAGAACTGCTGCGGATCTCCGCCGCGTCGGAACTTACCCCCAACGAGGTAGGCAAGTATATGATGGGGGTAAAATCATGACCGGGCGGCCTTACAGAACAAGGCCTCAGGCCCTGATACGGATTTTCCGTTTACTCTCGGGGGATCGCACAAGTCCTGTTGCCCTTCCCTTTTTTGCCATCGTTCTTACCCTGATTACCGCTTCCCTTTTGCTTCTTGTACTGGGGAAAAACCCGCTCGCCGCCTTTGCAGCATTCCTGCGGGGGAGCGGTTTTATGCTGAAAGGCTCCTATGCGGGGGGCCAGAACATGCTCACCGATTTTCTTTCCTTCCTGGGGATTCTCTCTCCCATGCTCCTTGCCGCTCTGGCGGTTATTGTGGCCCTCAAGGCGGGCTTGTTCAACATCGGGATTGCGGGCCAGATGCTTACCGCGGGTTTTCTGGCTACGGTTTTTGTGGGTTACAGCAATCTTCCTTCTCCCATAGCCCGCACTCTGGTGATCCTGGTGGGTCTTGGGACAGGAGCGGCGATGGGAGCCCTCGTAGGCTTTCTCAAGTACCGTTTTAACATACACGAAGTTGTTTCAACGATCATGTTCAACTATATCGCAAGCTATGTGACGGGCTTTTTTATCAACACTTACTTTGTAGATGTCATGTCACGTTCATCCAGGGTATGTAGCGCCGCTTCCCGGCTTACGATTACCGGACTGCGCTGGGGCAGCATGAGGCCTACCATCCCCCTGGGTATCCTTATCGCTCTGGCGGCGGTTTTTATCGTACGGTTTGTGTTGAATCGTACCACCTTCGGTTTTGAACTCAAGGCGGTCGGGCTCAACCGGGACGCCGCCATGTATGCCGGTATCCGGGAAGGCCGCAGCATCGTCCTTTCCATGCTCATTTCCGGAGCCCTGGCGGGAAGCGCCGGGGTGTGCTACTACCTCGGCTACTACAACAATATCCTCCCCAAAAGCCTGGCGAGCCTGGGCTATGACGCCATCGCAGTATCCCTGCTGGGTAACCTTTCCCCCGTGGCGGCAATCTTCGCTTCGGTGCTGGTTACCGTTTTCCAGAAGGGCTCGGTCTACATGAGTTCCACAGTAAAAGTACCGCAGGAAATCGCGCTGGTGATCACCGGCATACTGCTGCTCTTCAGCGCCTGTACCGTCTGGATACGATACCGCGCAAGAATGGAACTTGAAAAGACAAACCGGACAAAAACCGAAAACGAGGAGCGGATCTGATGGACATCATACTGATTGACGGTCTTTCATTCGCAATGCCTCTCTTTATCATGGCTATCGGCGGAATCTACTGCGAACGGAGTGGAGTAACCATGCTGGCTCTTGAGGGCCTCCAGGGCTTTGGGGCCTTTACGGGAGCCGCGGCAGTGGTACTGCTGAGTTCGCGCCTGGGCCAGGCATCCGGGGCGCTCATCTATATCGCCATGGCTTTTTCCATGGCAGGAGGACTGGCCTTCTCCCTGATCCACGCGGCCCTCTGCGTTAAATTCCGCGCCCAGCAGGTTATCTCGGGTGTAGTGGTCAACACACTGGCTCTGGCTCTTACCACCTTTCTCACCAGCGTGATCAACAATGCCATTACCGGGGAGGCTTCAAACAAATTCCAGATCGGCGTATCTTCCCGTTTTACCGTTCCCGGCCTCTCCCGCGTTCCGGTATTGGGAGGCCTCTTTAAAAACATGTACCCCTTTGAAATTGTAATCTTTATCGCGGCCTTTATCTTCTGGTATATTCTCTACAGAACCCGTTTTGGGCTGCGCCTGCGGGCGTGCGGAGAAAACCCGGCGAGCCTTGACGCCGCAGGGGGGGATGTGGCAAAGACCCGTATGGCGGCGGTGATGATCTGCGGCGCCCTTTCGGGGCTGGGAGGGATCTTCCTTGCGTATTCTATCTCCGCCCAGTTTTCGCCCAGCATCTACATGGGCTACGGCTACCTTTCCATTGCCGCGCTTATCTTCGGCAACTGGAAGATCCTTCCCACCTTTGCCGTGTGCCTCTTCTTCGGCCTGGCAAAATCTTCAGGCTACCAGCTTACTCTCTTCCTGGGCATGCCCAGCAACTATTCCGATCTCCTCATGGTATTGCCCTATGTGCTTACCCTGCTCCTCCTGATCTTCTTCTCCAAACACAACCGCCCTCCGCGGGCGCTGGGAGAATTCTTTGACAAAGGTAAGAGATAAAACGGATTGCCAAACCGGCGCGGGGCATTGATTTGTAAAATTTTTATCGAATATCCTAATTTCTTATAACAGGTCAGTGCTAAGGTCTTCATGTCTTTACATACACACTGATATTATATATAATATACGTGTATATATACCATAGGAGGTTTAGCATTATGGAAAATAATACGGTTCTACAACTGCTCGACCAGGGTAAAGGGCTTCTTTTTGCTTCAAAAGCGGTGGAAGCCGGTTTAAACCGAGTGCAGCTTTCAGCCCTGGTTAAGGACGGTTTTTTGGAACGTTCCGGCCGGGGTGTTTACGTTCCAGCCGGAGAACTAGGTGACGAATACTTCGCGTTGCAGCAGCGGGCCACAAAGATAGTCTATTCGCATGAGACGGCGTTGTTCTTCCACAGGCTGACTGACCGTACCCCTGTCCGGTATTCCATAACAGTCCCGTCTTCATACAAACCCTCGGCTATGCTTAAAATGTCCTGCAAAGTTTTTTATATCAGGCAAAATCTTGTCGATACCGGTAAAATCGCAATGCCCTCCGGTATGGGCCATACCATTTTCACGTACGATTTAGAACGGACCGTCTGCGACATAGTAAGAAGCCGGAACAAAATCGAAGGACAGATTTTTATCGATACCTTAAAACGATACGCGGTCAGAAAGGATAAAGACCTGAATCGCTTATCGTTGTATGCTAAAAACTTTGGCATTTCAATGTTATTACATCAGTACATGGAAGTATTATTATGAATAGCGCAAACACCATGAGCCTTAAAGCCAGAATACGGAATATCGCAAAATCAAAGCACATAGCTCCCCAAGCCGTATTGCAAAACTATCTATTTGAAAGGTTTCTCGAACGCCTTTCGCGATCAAAATACCAGGACAATTTTATTCTGAAAGGCGGACTCCTGATTGCCGCAATGACCGGTCTGGAATCAAGGTCAACGATGGATATGGATGCAACCGTCCGTGCCTTCCCCTTTGATGAAGAACACATAAAAACAGCTATTGAAGATATTTGTACCATGCATGACGGCGATGCGATCTCTTTTCACTTTGCCGGTATCTCTATGATTCGGGATGATGATGAATACGGAGGCTTCCGGGTATCATTAAGCGCCGTTTTTGAAGTAATCAATGCGCCCCTATCCATAGACATAACATCCGGGGATGTCATTACACCCAAGCCGGTTAAAAGAGCATTTAAAACCGTTTTTGATGAGGCAGGACAGTTTGAATTATGGACATATAACACTGAAACTATTCTTGCGGAAAAGATTGAAACCATTTTACGCCGCGGTGAATACAACACCCGTCCCCGTGACTTTTATGATATTTACCTTATTGTAAAAACCCAAACTTTTGACCGGGATGCCTTTATGGAGGCTCTTAACGCTACCGCTATTCACCGGGGGACATCGGAGCAAATCAAGCCGGCTAAAGAAATACTCGGCGTTATTGCTAATAGCATAGAACTAAAAAAGCATTGGGAAAAATACCGCCGGGACTATAATTACGCAAAAGACATTGCGTTTGAAGATACGGTAAGAACAATATGGGAACTTATGGAACTATAGAAGGGTCTTCGGAGAGACCCATTTTTGGCGGCTACGGCACTGAATGAACAGTTGATTTTTGCCGAACAGAGCATCTCGACATCGGGAAACTATTCCGGCCTTGAACGCCCCTTGTAAGGCAGTTCACCGTAAGTCCTTATAATATAAGGACTTACGTTAGTCAAAAAATCCTTTATTCGGGCAACCCGGATTCGGCTTCCGGTCGCAAACATCCTGTTTGCTCTCTCCAGCCCGCCTCCGTACCTTTCGGCGCATCCATGCGCCTCAGCCCCTTCAAGGCTTACGCCTTTCCGGGGCACGGCACTACGGTTCGAATCCGGCCTTATCGGCTGCTAAATCACACTTATCGGGCAACCCGGATTCGAACCGGGGACCCCAAGTCCCCCAGACTTGTACGCTAACCAACTGCGCTATTGCCCGTCAAAGAACTCAAACCAGATTCATGTAGAACAAGCTCAATCTACCATAAGGCGGGGTTTTATGTCAATGAGGATATTCAGGGTATCCTAAACTTCGATTATGGGGTATACTTTTTTATAATAGACTTGTTCGGAAAACTGAAGTTTCCGGGCAACTCCAATTTTTTCAAGGGGGATTTTTATGAAAAAAATCACTGTAATGCTCCTGGCGCTGGTTCTCCTGGCCCAGGGCGCCCTCTTTGCCGGGGGCAGGAAGGATTCGGGCTCTTCCCAGGCCGCTTACCACATAGGCGTGGTAACCGGTACGGTTTCCCAGTCTGAAGACGATCTGCGGGGCGCCGAAGAACTGATCCGCCGCTACGGGAGGGCTACCGAAGGGGGCATCATTCAGCATGTTACCTATCCGGACAACTTCATGGATCAGCAGGAAGTAACGATCAGCCAGATCACCACCCTGGCGGACGATCCCCTGATGAAGGCGATCGTCATGAACCAGGCGGTTCCCGGCTGCGCGGAAGCCTTCAAACGGGTACGGGAGAAGAGGCCGGACATCCTGCTCTTTGCCGGTGAACCCCACGAAGATCCCCTGGTAATCCAGGCGGCGGCGGATCTGGCGGTCAGCGCGGACTTTATTTCCCGCGGCTATACCATCGTCTGGGCGGCCAAACAGCTCGGCGCGGATGCCTTCATCCACATCAGCTTCCCCAGGCACATGAGTTACGAATCCCTCGGTCTGCGCCGGCAGATCTTTGAAGCCGCCTGTAATGATCTGGGACTCAGATTCGTATTTGTTACCGCTCCCGATCCCACAAGCGATGTGGGTGTAGCCGGAGCGCAGCAGTACATTCTTGAGCAGACTCCTCAGTGGATTCAGCAGTACGGGAAGAATGCTGTTTTCTTCTGTACAAATGACGCGCACACGGAACCGCTGCTCAAACAGCTCTTCGAATACGGCGGCATGTTTGTAGAAGCGGACCTCCCCTCCCCTCTCATGGGTTACCCGGGCGCGCTCGGCATTGACCTCTCGGCCGAAACCGGCAACTTCCCCGCGATTCTCAAGAAAGTTGAAGACGCGGTAACGGCAAAGGGCGGCGCCGGCAAGTTCGGTACATGGGCCTTCTCCTACGGCTTTTCATTGAGCGCGGGGCTTGGCGAATATGCGAAACGGATCATTGACGGGCAGGCCAAAAAGGACAATCTCAACGATCTCTATGCGGCTCTGGGAGAATTCACTCAGGGCGCAAAATGGAACGGCGGTTACTACATCGACGCCAACACCGGAGTGCGGGCCCGCAACCAGATTCTTATCTATATGGATACCTACATCTTCGGCAAGGGTTACCTCCCCACTACCGAACAGAAGGTGCCCGAAAAGTATTACGCCATCAAGTTTCAGCAGCAGTAATTATGTCTGATTCGGCGCCGCTTCTCCGTTTGGATAGCATCAGCAAGGACTTCTACGGAACCCGGGTTCTCAAAGATGTCGGTTTTTCACTGTACCCCGGAGAAATCCTGGGACTCGTAGGAGAAAACGGCGCCGGAAAGACAACGTTAATGCACATTCTCTTTGGTATGTCCGTCATCGCCGATACAGGCGGTTTCGGCGGACATATCTATCTTGAAGGCAAAGAAATTAATTTCAAAAGCCCCTTCGACGCGCTGGACGCCGGTATCGGCATGGTTCACCAGGAATTTTCGCTTATCCCCGGTTTCAGCGCGGCGGAAAACATCGCTCTTAACAGGGAACCTTTGCGGAATAATATTGCCGCCGAAATTTTTGGGGAACGGCTCTGTACCCTGAAACGGGATGTTATGACAAGCCGTTCGGAAGAAGCCATTAAGAAACTGGGAGTAAAGATAGATTCCTCTACGCTTGTAGCGGAAATGCCTGTGGGGCATAAGCAGTTTACCGAGATTGCCCGCGAGATAAACCGGGACAGGGTAAAGCTTCTCGTGCTGGATGAACCTACCGCGGTGCTTACCGAAAGCGAAGCGGAGATTCTGCTTTCCGCGCTCAAGGTTCTTGCCGCCGAGGGAATCGCCGTCATCTTTATTTCCCACAGGCTTCACGAGATCAAATCCATTTCCGCGAGGATAATTGTACTGCGTGACGGCGCCATTATCAAAGATACGCCCAACAACAATGTTTCTGTTGTCGATATTGCCTCCTGGATGGTAGGCCGGGATATGACCGAAACTCCCGCCGCGGAGAAGGCTGTTTCCGTTCCGGCCGGGGACGATATTCTAAAAGTGGAAAATCTCTGGGTGGATATGCCCGGAGAAACGGTACGGGATGTGTCCTTTACGGTTAAACGGGGAGAGATATTCGGCATCGGAGGCCTGGCGGGTCAGGGAAAGCTGGGGATTCCAAACGGAATCATGGGGCTCTTTGCGGCCGGGGGAGAAGCAAGTCTTGAAGGGAAAAAAGTAGTTCTGCGGGATCCCAGGGCGGCCCTTGAAGCGGGCATGGCCTTTGTTTCGGAAGACCGCCGCGGAGTAGGACTCCTGCTGGACGAAAGCATAGACTGGAACATTGCTTTTACCGCCATGCAGAGCAAGGGGATTTACCTTAAATCCTGGTTCGGGGGACTTTTCAAACTGCGGGACGAAAAAGCCATGAGGGAAGCGGCGGAGAAGTACATCAAAAAACTTGAGATCCGCTGTACCGGACCCAAACAGCCCGCAAAGGAGCTTTCCGGAGGGAATCAGCAGAAAGTATGTCTTTCCAAGGCCTTTGACCTCTCTCCCCGGCTGCTCTTTGTTTCGGAACCCACCCGCGGCATTGATGTCGGCGCCAAAAAAATTGTCCTTGACACCCTGCGGCAGTATAACAAGGAACAGGGAACCACCATCGTTATGGTTTCAAGTGAACTGGAGGAACTCCGTTCTATCTGTTCAAGGATTGCCATTGTTGCGGAAGGCCGGATAGCGGGAATACTGAGTCCGGGGGCTTCCGCGGCCGAATTCGGACTGCTCATGTCGGGAGAAAAAATATGATCAACAGTAATTCTGCCGGAAAGAGAATAAGGGAATTCATAAACGATTTCGGCTGGCCGAGATTCATCATCTTCTTCTTTGTAGTGATCCTCTTTGTTGCCGCTCCCTTTGTGGGAGTGAGAGTTGACAATTCCCTGATGAATGTCTGTGTCCGCTTCGGGCAGAACGCAGTGATGGTGCTGGCCCTTGTTCCCATGATGCAGGCCGGAGCAGGGCTTAACTTCGGCCTTCCTGTGGGAATAGTAGCGGGGCTGCTTGGTTCCACGCTTGCCATGCAGGCGGAACTCTCCGGCGCCGCCGGTTTCTTCGGCGCAATACTCTTTTCCCTCCCCTTTGCCCTTGTTTTCGGCTGGCTCTACGGACTCCTGTTAAACAAGGTTAAGGGCGAAGAGATGACCATCGCCATGTATGTAGGTTTTTCAATCGTTACTTTCATGGCCATCATGTGGCTCATTCTCCCCTACTCCAATCCTACCATGGTCTGGGGTTACACCGGTCAGGGGCTGCGAACCACCATCAGCCTGGAAAGATACTGGAGCCATTTTCTTAACAATTTTCTTGCAATAAAAATCGGCGATAATTTTGAATTCCCGACAGGAGCAATACTCTTCTTTGCCTTCCTGGCATGGATCATGTGGCTTTTCATGCGGAGCCGGACGGGCACCTCCCTTACCGCCGTGGGTTCCAATCCGGATTTTGCCCGCTCAGGCGGTGTCTCCGCGGACAGGATGAGGCTTATCAGCGTTATTGTTTCTTCCGTGTACGGGGCCATAGGGATTCTCATGTACCAGCAGAGTTTCGGCTTTATACAGGTATACCAGGCGCCCCTCTTCATGGCCTTTCCCGCGGTAGCGGCGATACTGCTGGGCGGCGCTTCCGTAAACAAGGCGTCGATACTCAACGTGATAGTGGGCACCTTTCTCTTCCAGAGCATCCTTACCATGACTCCCAGCGTGATAAACAGCATCCTTAAAACAGACATGTCCGAGGTGATACGAATCCTGGTGAGTAACGGCATGATCATCCATGCCCTTACCCGGCGGACGAAGGCGGCCACATGAAAAAAGGGTTCAGGATACAAAACGCGGCCGCCGATAACCTCGTTGTTATTATCTTTGTTGTGATCACCGCGGCGGCGGCTCCGGTGTCGGGTCTTTCGGCTATTTCCATTGTTCAGGAAATTCTTACCAGGATCGGCAGAAACTGTTTCCTTGTCTTCAGCCTGATACTTCCCATCATGGCGGGCATGGGGATAAATTTCGGCATGGTGCTGGGAGCCATGGCGGGACAGATAGGTCTGATCTTTGCTGTTGACTGGAACATCATGGGTGTGCCGGGTTTGATATTCGCAAGCCTCATCGCCGTCCCCATAGCGGCAATTCTGGGCTGGCTTGCCGGGGAGATCCTGAACCGGGCTAGGGGCCGGGAGATGGTTACAGGCTATATTCTCGGTTTCTTTATGGACGGCTTTTACCAGTTCATCGTTCTCTATCTTATGGGCTTTATTATTCCTGTCCATTCACTGAACATAACACTGAGCCGAGGCTACGGAATCCGCAATACACTTACCCTTGATTCGGTACGCCAGTCCCTGGACAGGCTCATCCCCCTGCGTATCAACTTTCCCTTCGGCACCATAAATCTTCCCCTTGCCAATTATATGGTGATAGGCCTTCTGTGTCTGTTCATCATCTGGTTCAGAAAAACCAAGCTGGGGCAGGACATGCGCGCCGTGGGACAGAATCAGGCGGTTGCCCATGCGGCAGGGATCCCCGTTGACAGAACCCGTATCATCGCGATTATCATCTCTACGATTCTGGCAAGCCTGGGACAGATAATCTTCCTGCAGAACATGGGAAACATTGCCACCTACAATGCCCACAAACAGACAGGTTTCTTTGCCGCCGCGGCAATTCTTGTGGGCGGAGCCTCGGTAAGCAAGGCGACCATTACCAATGTGTTTATTGGAACAGTATTGCTGCACCTTATGTATATTGTGGTTCCCAGGGCCGGAACAAACCTTTTCGGGAATGCCATGATCGGAGAATATTTCCGTGACGCCTTCAGCTATGCGGTTATCGCGCTGGCTCTGGTGCTCCATGCCTGGCGCAAGCGTAGCAATGCCGAAGCCGCCCGTTCAAGTCTCCGGGGAGGCGTCAATGAATAGAAAACGTGTATTGATCCGTTCATGCCTGGTACTCCTCTGGATTCTCCTGGGAGTTGTTATGTTTGTTACATTCCGGGGACATACCCTGCTGATTGATAACCACGACCTGGAAGCGGCAGGACCGAAGGCCCCCGATCCTGTTACCGTTACTGTGGACTCAGGTGAAGAACTGGGTTTTTTCAGAGGCGACCGCGACAGGTTCAGTGTAAGGGGGAGCAGTCACCGTATTAAAATTGAATTCAGCGACGGGAGACCTGTTTTTGAAAGACGTTTCACGCTGCCCCTGAAGGATGATATGTACATTCTTTCAATCCCGAAGATGATAAACGGAATTGAGCCCTGTATCGAAGTATTCCACACCGCGCCGGAACCAAGGCAGCCTGAGGAAGAAGAATTGCCGGCGGAAGAACCGGGCGGCCTGGGAGAAATATAAGAGGCATCATGCAACTTTTGAAAGATCGTATCCTTGCGGAAGGCAGGGTAATGCCGGGAAGCATCCTCAATGTCGGGAGTTTTCTTAACCAGCAGGTTGACATCGGCCTTTACAACGAAATAGGCAGGGAATTTTACCGCCGTTTTTCCGGCGTCCCGGTTGACAGAATCCTTACCATTGAAGCTTCCGGAATCGGGATTGCCTGTATCACCGCACAGTATTTTGCCGTGCCCGCGGTCTTTGCCCGGAAATTCAGGGCAAAGAATATCGGCAACAATCTCTACAGCGCCGAAGTTACTTCCTACACCCACGGTATTGATTATACGATTACGGTTCCCAGGGACTACCTCCCCGGAGGAAAATCCATTCTGCTGATTGACGACTTTCTTGCCAACGGCTGCGCTCTTGAGGGTCTCGTGATGCTCTGCGAAAGCGCGGGCGCTTCCATTGCGGGGGCCGGGGTTGTGATCGAGAAGGGCTTCCAGTCGGGCGGCAGGCACCTGAGGGAAAAAGGCATACAGCTTGAGTCCCTGGCAATCATAGAAGAGATGAGCCCCGAAACCGGAATAGTTTTCAGGGACTAAACTGAAGTTTTGGAACAGCCTCAACTCTATTTCAGTACTCCAGAGCCGCCTTTAGAAGCGTAAAGTAGTTTTCCTGCGGAATGTATTCGGGAATACTGTTGCCCGTACCCAGGGCATAGGATCCCCTGCCTTCGGTTCTTTCCAGCATGGCCCTGCAGCGCCGGGTAATCTCCTCTGGGCTTGAATTGATCATAAAATTTACATCTATCCCGCCGAGGATTGCAATCCGATCATGCCAGCGTTCGTACGATTCCTCCACGGGGAGGATCACATCTTCGTAGGAATGTTTGCCGTCAAAACCGATAAAATCAATGGTATCATCCATCACTTCGTTAAAGTAACCGCAGGAATGAAGCGTCGCCGGCATTTTATGTGCGTGTGCAATTTCCGCGATCTTTTTATGCCAGGGAAAGACAAAACGGCGCATGTGCTCAGGCGAAAGAAAAGTCTGGGTCTTGAAACCCCAGTCGTCGTTTGACATGAGAAGCCCCACCGTATCAAAGGATGCGGCAATCTCGTAGTAACGGAGGAGCAGGCTTCCCACCCTGTCAAAGATCGCCCGGGCAAGATCCGGATCCTCATAGATCATGATACAGAGATTGTCGTAGCCTGTAAGATCGATAACGTTTTCCAGTACGCCGCCGGGCCCCATGACCATAAGCTTCATACCTTCAGGCAGGAAGGGCCGGATCTTTTCCAGCCGGGAACAGTCAAAGGCTTCGGGCAGAGGCCATGTAAAGGATTCAAAACTCTGTTCATCCGTGATAACAAAGCCTTCGTTGAGGGAAATGGTGTTCTTCCTCCGGTGGGCGGCGGTTTTGAATGCAAAATTGCTGGCGTGAGTGGTGGTATAATCGTAGCCCGCATTCCCGAATGCTTCTACCCTGAGCTTCAAATGCTCCAGATCCTGATCGGCCGCCTTCTCTTCCACGCGGCCCGCAAGCGCTTCATAGACCCCCTGGTTCATGAAAAGCTCAAAAAGCACAGGCCGCGCCGGATTTTCACGGCGCAGAACCCTGTAAAGATTTTCGATATCGGGTTTTCTGTTATGGAGTTTCATTTATGTATCCACACCGTCATCTCTCCCTCCCCTCTGTTGGCCCATGCGTAGTAGGGGATTAAAAGAAATTCCTTCTCTTCGTAAACAGCCTCCGCGGAAGGCCGGTAGAGCGCGTCATCCTCCCAGTCCTTTTCCTTCTTTCCGGTAAAGGAGACGGTGCACAGGCCTTCCAGGAGATCCTTTTGATATTTCACTTTGAAGTCCTGCGCCTTCCCTGCGTGAAGCTTAAACAATTCCTTTCCGTTGTCCTTCTCCTCAAGGCAGTACACTAAAGGCCCCCGCGTTACGGCAATCCTCCCGGAATTGTCCCGTACATGGGGGTTGGTTTCCACAAGGTTTACCGGCATATCGAATACAACAGTAATCCTGTCGCCATCCACCCATTCACGGCTGAGGAGGGCATAGCCGTCCCTGAGCGTGTATTTGACATCATCTCCGTTAAGTTTTACGGTACAGGACTTGCACCAGCCGGGAATACGGAAACCGTAGGTAAAAACAGCCTTCCCGTCCGGGGAAAAACGTATATCAACCTGTCCTTCCCAGGGATACTTTGTTTCGATCTTTATTTTGACATCCCTGCCGCCGGGAGAGACCTTTGCCTCACTTCCCACATAGAGGTGGGTATACACCGAGTCTGAATTTACCGAGTGTACATAGGAGCCAAGAGACGCAAGGATACGGGCAAGATTCGGGGGACAGCAGGCGCAGCCGAACCACTTCTGCCTTTCGATCTTTACATGCCTCATTCTTCTGTCCTTGAGACTCGCTTCGGGAAGGGCCTCCAGGGGATTCACGTAAAAGAAAGATTTCCCGTCCAGGGCCATGCCGCTTATAATGCTGTTAAAGAAGGTTCTTTCGATCACATCGGCGTATTCGCCCTTCGGCGCAATCGATGTCATCCTGCGGGCAAAGAAAGCCAAGCCGATGGCGGCGCAGGTTTCCGCATAAACGGTGTCATTGGGAAGATCGTAGTCGTAGGAGAACGCCTCTCCGTAGGCCGACTGACCGACAGCCCCTGTTATGTACATCTGTTTTTTTGAGATATTGGCGAAAAGATCCCCGCAGGCGGCAAGAAGTTCTTCATCTCCCGTAAGCCGGGCCACATCGGCCATGCCCGAATAGAGGTATACGGCCCGTACCGCATGGCCTTCCGCAACATGCTGATCCCGCACGGGCTTTCCCGCCTGGTAGTACTGATACTTTACAAAACTATCCTTCCAGTAAAACGTATTTCCGTTCCGGGCGGTTTCTTCCTCAAAGTAGAGAGGCTGCTGCCCGCGCCGATCGATAAAATATTTTGCGAGCTTTAAGTGTTTTTGATCCTTCGTTACGGCATAGAGCCTTATCAGAGCCATCTCCGCAATCTCATGCCCCGGGTAACCGTGAAGCTTCCCCTCCTCTGAACCGATATGCGTATCCACACAATCCACATAACGGATCAGGGCGTCCATGAGTTTCCGTTTTCCCGTTGCCTCGTAATACGCGACGGCCCCTTCGATAAAATGCCCGAGGCAGTAGAGTTCGTGGTTATCCTTCAGGTTGGTAAAACGCTTCTCAAGACCGTTGATGATATAGTAGCTGTCAAGATACCCGTCGTCCTGCTGGGCATTACAAATAATGTCAATGGTTTCGTCCAGGATTTTTTCAAGCCGGGCGTCGGGATGCCAGACCAGAGAATAGGCCGCAGCTTCGATCCACTTGGCAAGATCGCTGTCCTGAAACACCATGCCGCCGAAACCAATATCCCTGGGCACTCCGTAATCCAGTTCAGGATGGGTCAATTCCGCGGCCAGCTTGAAATTTCTTATACAGTAACTGGGTTCGGCGCCGGGAACCTCATCGTTCAGCGCCTTCCACTGATACGGAATCACATTGGTTCTGATTCGTTCCATAAAGGCGCCCCAAAAACTGTCATTAACGGCAATATCCTTAGGTCTAATGAATTCCGATTGGATTGAAGTATCCATAAAACTCCTCCTTTAAAAATCTGTTTTTTTACTGCTAATTCAACTTTACCGTATAGATAAACTCGTTCCAAAACTCAGGTTTGTTTCGGAACAGCTTCAGATTTTAATCTTTTAATCCGGTAAGCACAATACCCTTGACGAAGGCATTCTGGGCCGTAAGGAACACGATGAGCACGGGGATAAACGTGATGGTACAGGCTGCCATCAACACGGGCCAGTTGGTGGCATACAGGCCCTGCATATTTGCAAGGCCCAGGGGAAGGGTAAAGAACCGTTCGTCAACGATATAGATAAGAGGGGTAAAATAATCGTTCCAGCTCCCCATGAAACAGAAAATTCCCAGCGTGGCCAGAGTGGGGCCCGCCATGGGCAGAAGAATTCTGAAAAAGATCATGAAGGGATTACAGCCGTCGATCCGCGCCGCGTCATCCAGGGATTGGGGAATGGTAACAAAGAACTGACGCAGGAGAAAGGTTCCGAAGGCAGAAACCATGGGAGGAATCATCAGGGGCCACAGAGATCCTGTCAGGCCCATCTTAGACAGGTTGATGTAGTTGGTGATCACCGTTACATGAGCCGGCACCATCATGGTTGCCAGATAGAGAAGGAAGATTTTATCCCTGAAACGGAAATGCAGCCGGGCAAAAACAAAGCCCGCCATGGCGGAAGTGAGGAGCTGAAAAAACACCACCCAGACGGCGACCCTGACGCTGTTAAAGAAATAATTGGCAAAATTGAAACGATCGGAAATTTTAAGGTAATTTTTCCAGAGGATCTTTGCCCCGAAAGGTTCAGGCGGGAATATAAAAGCCTCTGCCTCCGACTTGAGGGAAGTTGAAAGCATCCAGAGGAAAGGCACCAGCATGGAGAGAGCGCCCAGGGTAAGAAAGATATAGGCGATTGCCTGTACAATATGTTCACCGGTTTTTTTATGCATTGAGGCCCTCTTTAGTAGATCTCATGCGATTTCTTTTCAAACTGCATGTTGATGATCGTGATTACCATGATCACAAAGAAGAGAAGGTAGGCCAGCGCCGAAGCGTAACCCATCTTCATATACTTGAAGGCAGTCTGGTACAGGTAGTGCGCCAGAAGGGAAGAAGAACGTCCCGGCCCGCCCTTGGTCATCAGGTTGATAATGTCAAAGGTCTGAAAAGAGCCGATTATTGATGTAACAAAAACAAAAAAGGTAGTAGGCGTCAAAAGAGGTATGGTAATATGGATGAGCTGCTGCAGGGGGTTTGCGCCGTCAAGCTCGCCGGCTTCGTAATAGACAGAGGAAATACTTTGAAGTCCTGCCAAAAAAAGGAGCATCCCGTAACCCGCATTTTTCCAGATGCAGACTATGCATACCGAAATGAGTGAAAGCTTTGATGTGGTAAGCCATTGAATGGAAGGAACGCCGAAAAAAGAAAGAAAATAGTTGATAAGACCAAACTCCGGGTTGTAGAGCCACTGCCATACTACGGCGATGGCAACCCAGGAAGTTATTGAGGGCAGAAAAAAGGCCGCCCGGTAAATTTTCTTGAAAAGGATGCCGCTGTCCAAAAGGACCGCAAGGAAGAGAGAGAGTACAAGACCGGCAGGAACGGTAATAAAGGTAAAGGCAACAGTATTGCGCAGGCATTGGAGAGCCACTTCATCCTTGAATATGTTAATAAAATTAGTGATCCCGATAAACTGCATGGGAGTAATAAGATCGTATTTCGAGAGGCTCATGACAAAAGTCCAGATGATCGGGAAGAGCATAAAGGCAAAAAAGAGAATGATATTCGGGGAGAGCATCACTACCGCATAGGGCGTATCATTCAGTATGGTTTTTTTTCTGACTGCGTTCATTCAGGCCTCCGTTATATTCAAGGCAAAGAAAAAAACAGCCTGGAAGATATCTCTTAAGGCTGTCGCCGCCGTAAGCCGGCAGTTTCAGGAGTGCGCGGAAATAAAATGCCCTGCATGTCATTTCCACGCATGTCCTTATTCTTTACTGAAGCGCCTTCAACTCGGCGTTGGTGCGCCTTTCAATGTTGGCAAGGATCGTGTCGATGTTCTCGTTATCCTTGAAGAACTTGTCCTGCTCCTCGGCGATGATGTCGCCGCAAATCGAAGCCTTCTGCATGGCGGAAGGTTCCACAATGACATTGATGAGGTAATCCCTCATCTGCCGGTAGTAGGGGCCCAGGCGCGCATTGTCATACCAGCCGTCGATTCCATTGGAACCATCGGCCCAGAGAGATTTCCTGTTGGGGAGCCAGAGGCCTTCCTTGCAGAGCTGGCCCTGATATTCCATACCGGAGAGGAACTGAAGGTATTTCCAGGCTTCTTCAGGATGTTTGGAAACCTTGGCGATGGCGTGGAGATGAGCCTGTCCTGTAGTAACAGCCTTGCCGTAGGAAGGCACCGGCGCAATGCCCACAGGGAAACCCAGAGTAGAAAGCTGCTGCAGCGCCCAGGAACCGTCGAGAAGCATTGCGATCTTCCCGGTCTGGAGCATCTGCGCAGCATTCATGCCGACATTTTCAAGAGTTGAGGAAGAAGGCATGGATTTATCATCCACACGGATTGCCTTGATGATCTCCAGAACCTTTTTGGCCGCGGAAGTATTGTAGGTACTGGTGTTATAATCCGGAGAGAACTGGTTTCCCCCGCCTGAGATAACCTGAACATTAACCATGATACCATTGGTCTCAAGGCCGTAGCAGCCGTAGATCCCGTCTCTGGTAAGCCGCTTTGCCACCGCACGGAATTCGTCAATAGTCCAAACCCTGGAAGGATCCGCCGAGGGATAGGGCTCGTTGTACTTGTCGAAAATATCCTTGTTGTAATAGATGATCGGCGACACAGAACATGAGGAAATCCCGTATACCCGGTTATTGATACTCATGATGGTTCTTGAGGAATCAATGAAGTCACTCAGAGGATAATCTGCATTAAAACGGTCTGTAATATCCAGAAGTGCGCCGCGGCTTGACAGAGTCCGGTAATCACCGGAACCGACAAAGAACACATCCGGCGGACTGTTACTGGAAAGGGAAGACATTATTTTGGGTAAATAACCATCGGCTGTTGTAGGAGTATAACTCACCTTTATGCCGGGATTGACCCTTTCAAAGGCGGCAATGCCGTTCTTTACCGCATCGGTCTCAAGAGGACTTGCCTCCCAGCCCATGAAGGTAAGGGTTGTCGCCCCC
>JAISCR010000017.1 GCA_031265435.1 Treponema sp. | reverse complement strand
ATGGCCTCATCCTCGTCCCAAATGTCCGTATCCCGCCGCCCCGCTGTTTCTGTTCCAGTTCGGCAATCTTGTTGTCCACGTCCTTAAGCCACGCCATGAGATCGCCGGGGTTCCGGCGCGTGGTGGACTGGGCCCCGTCGCTGTCATTGATGGAGTAGCTCAACAAGGCGGATTTATCAGCGGAGCCGATCATTACCTCAAGGATTTTGCCCCGGAGGATGTAGAGCTTTGTCAATTCTTCCCGCACAGTCATAGGGCAAGCATCCGCCGGGCGCGCCGAAACGTCAAGCGATGTTGCGGGGCTGGACATTTCGGCGGAAACGCTGGAAGGTAAAAGCAAGCCGGTATTTTCCCAGCGTTGCCGGCTGCCCCGCCCAACCTCCGGCGGGGCTTTTTATTGGTATATGACCATCATGCCTACCCAGGCGTGCAACGGCTTTATGCGTAAAATTATCCGGTGCAATTCCTGTCTCCGTCCTATAGGAACCGTCACGGTGGCTACGGAAGCCACCGATCCGTCCTCGTTTCTCGTTACTGTCCCGCCGCAAAAAACCACAAACGGCCAGTATGGTTGGGGAATGGGAAAAGCATATTCGTTCTCGTAGCCCTGGTATCCGTCATAGTACCCGGCGCTGGAAGCGGAGGGGAATGTCCTGGCGGCCATGAAGCCCGCTTGCGGGTAAACAGGACGGCTGTTAAAACGGTCGCCGTTTACGAGATAATAGCCTCCCTGCTCTACGGCGTAGGCGCTCGAGGTTCCGGCGGCAAAGACGCTCGGAAACTCATGGGTCGTAAGAAGAAAATTTTCCTCAACAATGGGGCCGGGGTCAACCGCGGGACTGCTGTTAGGCGTAACCGTTAGCCCGTAGCCGTCATGTCCGAATCCGGCTTTATCAAGGTCGTTCTGCAATAACTCAACGCGGGCCAATGGGCGGGGTTGATAGCGGATGGCTGAAAGTCTATTCCTCCGGTCATCGTCGGGAATACGGTCGTCAGGCGCGATGCCGTATTCCCGCTCCAGGTCGGGGAGCATTTCCGCAGGGACTTTGCCGGGGCTGCGAATCCAGGCGAGTTTTTCAAGGTCGTCAAAAACCAGCTGGGCATTGTCCGCAAAACCGTCAAGGAGCCTGTCATATTTGTTACCTGGTTCAGGTGACCATGCCGGACCCTGCGGCGATAAGGCATCCATTACAGATCTCATAAAACTATTGGGCATCAGCAACCTCCCGGCAAAAAATAACTCATAGTTCTGATTGGAAAAAGTCGATCTGTTCCAGTTTCAGTTTTTCATTTTCTGAAAGGACGTACCGCGCCTGATTTGAATCCGGGTTGTCGCCGAAAGTGATGTGTTCGGCGCTGCCATCGTAGGAGTCGAGAATGGTTTGTATCTCCCGCGCAAGGATGATAGCGGTAAGCTCGTCGCGCCGGTCAAAATCCGCGTCAAGGCCCTGGCTAAAGGGAGAGAACGAGCGAAGCAACGCTGACACCGCGTCGGTAATCTGTGTCTCCGCCACGGCGAGACTTGAGGAGACCACGGAAAGGCCGATAACGTGGACGTAGATGCCGGTGCGCTTTATTGGCTCCACAAAGAGAAGTTCGGAGCCGGTCGGAACCCCCAGGATTTCACGGCTGTTGCCGGTAATGGGATCGGCGAGAATGGCGGCTCGCGTCAAATCCAAGAGGGATTGCGGGGGTATGCCATCGGGGTCTATGTCCTGGCTTGCCTCGATATATACCACCCGCTGGCCGGGGCAGGGAGTAAGGCCGCTGTTTTCAGGCGGCCCCGAGAAAGGATAAGCCCGCGCCACGCCGCCCACGGCTTCGGCGGCTATCCGGTAGTCGGAGGAGGTAACGCAGGCTTCTACCCGTACGTCCACGGCCCCGCCTTCTTCCGGGGAGCCCGAGCCCCCGGCGCCGCCCCGGATCACGGCAAGAACGCGAAGACGGTAATCCTCAATATTCTCGATATCCAGGCCCAGGGAGGCAACGCCGGTAACAGTGGCCGTGCGGCCCACGCCGTCTTCCACGGACTGGATAGCAAGGGTGTCGCCGGACAAGAGGTTCCCCGCCGGACCGTAATCGGCGCACTGGACGGGGGCTTCGGCGGTGTTATCGGGGCCGCCAATAACCGTGCTTGTTGTTTCGTATTTTAAGCCCTGCGGACCAATGTAGACGGCGCCAGAGTAAAGGGACTGGCCATGCAGGAGGGAGAGAGACATTTTGCCGCGCCAAGCGGTGGCCGATCTTCTTGGAACATCATATTCAGCTCCCAGATCGTCAAGACCGTTTTCCGAAGCTGAAATAGCAAGGTTTTCACGGGCGCGATCCCGGGCGTAGGCGTAAAGCCCGGAAGCCGACAGGCCCTCCACGGTGGCCCAGGCTTTATTAAAACTGCGATCGGCCGGGGGCGAGCGCTCGCCGAGGGCCTGTTCGATATTGGCGATGCCCCGGTCGATAAGCTCCTGCGTTGAGGGGGTTGTATACGACATTTATTGCGCCTCCAGGTTTCTTGCTTGCGCCTGCCAGAGCGCGTTCTCCCGGTTTAGGCTCAAGGAGCCGCCCAAACCAATTTTGATATTTACCTCCAGGCGGTCGCCGTTGGGGTTGCGGGCTTCGGCGGAAACTTGGGGGAATAGCTTTGATTCCAGGGCCCGGACGGCGGAGTTTTCAATATCCGCCAGGCGGGAAAGGGTAATCGTGCCCTTGCAGGTTTTATTGAAATCAGAGCCAATTCTTGATTCTACGGGCAAAAAAACATTTCCGCCCCAGCCCTCGTCGGTGAAGAGGCTCAGGATTGCCACGTTATGGACCCCTTGGTCCATAACCGGCTGGCCCGAAATATACTTAAAATCCACGCCCATTGCGCTTTCTCCTTTATAGAAAAATCATTGGGGAGCCCGAAAAACGATCGTGGCGATCTTTGCCTGTTGGAAAGGTAACGCCCCGCGTCCATCGGGCGAAAAATTTTACAGCCCCGGTGGACGCGGCGGAGATACGGGCAATAGGGGCGTTAATAAAGCCCGCGTTGTCAAACCACCCGGCGAAGGAATAGCCGGGGCTCTCCGGGGTCAAAAGCGGTATATCCGGGCTCTCTACGGTATAGCTTGCCGGGTTGCCGGGGTTATTCTCTCCGCCCGACAGGACGTATTCAATGGGGTAGACAATTGCTTCCCACTTCGCCCAGAAGGTCCGGTCGCCGATGCTGTCGTGAGGGATGGATGTCGCCGGTTCGCCTGAAAAATCAGGGCTGTCATACCATCCCTTGAAAGCATAGCCGCGGCGCTGGGGATCCTGGAGCGGGATGGTTGACGCCGCCACCGTGTATTCCGGCGGGTTCCCCGGCGAATTAGCGCCCCCCGCAAGCTCATAGGAGATCCGGTATATAATAGGATTCCATCCGGCAAAATAGGCGCGGTCGCCAATACTCCCGGCAGGGATGCCGGTATCGGGCGAGCCCGTTAAACCGGAATTATCACGCCAGCCTGTGAAGGCGTACCCCCGGCGGGTAGGAGCGTTAAAAACAATGTCAGGCGACTCTATGGTATAGGTCGTAGGATTGTCCGGGTTTTGCGTTCCTCCGTTCAGGGCGTAGGAGATCGTGTAGACGATTGCCTGCCACTTTGCGTAGTAGGTCCGGTCGCCTATGGAGCCGGTAGGGATGCCGTCAATAGGAGAGCCCGAGAACGCCGCATTGTCATACCAACCCTGGAACGCGTAGCCCCGGAACGTGGACGGATGGAGGGGGACCGGCGGGCTTTCTATAGTGTAAGCCGCGGCGTTTCCAGGATCGGCGCCGCCGTTAAAAACATAGGCAAGGGCATAGACAATGGTCTGCCATACCGCATAGAGCGTTACGGTCGCTCCCTGGGAGCTGGAGAGGTTTGTTACGCTTTGCCCGTCGGTGTACTTTATGCTCCCGGAGGCGGTGGCAGCCCAGCCCGCGAAGGTGTAGCCGGAGCGGGCAAAGGCGTTGGCGGTCAGAGCCTTTGCCTGGTCGTAGGTGTGGGAGCTGGAGGCGGTCGCGCCTGAGCCGCCATTGGCGTTGTACGCCACCGTGTAGGTGTTGGCCGTCCACCGGGCGTAGAGGGTCGTGGCGGCGGTCTTGTTCCATGAGCGGGAGCTGGCCATGGCCGCGGTGTAATACTGCGTTCCGCCCGAGGCGGCGTCGTAGTACCCCGCGAAGGTATAACCGGTTCGCGTGGGGGCCGTGGCCGCGGGCATGGCGGCGGCATAGGTGGCGGTGACCGAAGCCGTGCCGCCGGTCCCTGACTGCGGGTCCAGGGTTACCGTGTAGGTGTTGGCCGTCCACCGGGCGTAGAGGGTGATATTATCCGATGAGACTATATCATCAAAGTCCCAGGGGATAGTAAAGGCCGCGTCGGCGTACCAGCCGTCTAAACTGTAACCAAGGAGCGAAGGATTGGGGGGCTCCTCTAGCATGTTGCCGGGAGTTACTATCTGAAGCGGGACCGCTGTGCCGCCAGAGGAGTCAAACTGCGCCCAGCAAAGAGACGCCTGGGCCGCGGAGGGAAACGCCAGGGCTTCGGCGGCGGAAGGGAAGTCGCGGGACTGCATTACGAAAGGCTCCCTACGCCGGTTCCCGTGGATGGACTGCCGGGGGGCGACGTGGAGGGGATGGTAACGTTGGTATTTACAATTGCCGTTTTAATCTGCGCGTCTATCGCCTTCGCCAGTTCATCGGCATACCAGTCGTTGCTTTTTTCCTCCGTCATCTGGTCAAAAATTGCTTTCAGGGCGGATGCCAACGCCGAATCTACCAACGCCATATCAGCCCTCCGAGTCCATAAAAGATTTAAGCGTTTCCTGATCCTGTTTTAATTTCGCCTTGTCATCGGGCGAAACATCGTGTTTCGGCGGCGGCCCAACAGTTTTAATATTGGCAATATCATCTATCGTTTTAACCAGCGCGGCGAGCAGATCCTCTCCGCCGTTTCCGAGGTAGTATTTTCCATTGGGCCGCAAAACCAGTTTTGTTTTGCCCTCGATTGATTCAAGAGTTATCGTTCCGTCAGTTTCCATGAGGAGCCGGGCAATCTTGTTCCCGTCGCTATCCCGGCTGTAGAGCTCCCGCTCCCCCGGCTTTAATTTGGGATCGCCGGGTGATTTTGAGGCGGTGGCCACGAGTATGCCGCCGTAGCGCTCCGCCGCCACGATGTCGCCTTCTTGGGGGGACGTGTCGTCCCCGGCGCCGGGCATCCATTGAACGCTGGCCACGCCTCCATCGGAGAAATGGACGGTAAGCATAATGACATTGGAGTCGCCATGCCTGGCCCGCGTTACTTCCGGGTCGGCGGCAATTTTACCGATTCTGCCGGTCATTTCGCTACTCCATAACCAGACGGCCCGAGCCGTCCACGCTGAGGACGGGGACAAGAGAAAGCTGGGCGCTCCGGGAGCTTGCCGTCCACGCGAATTCCACGCCCCGGACAAGGTATTTCCGGGGATCGGGAATATCCAGCGCCGGTGATTGTACCATTACCACCGTGTTTGGTTTCCACAAATTGCCATTGCCATCGGTCCATTTGTCGGAGGGAATTTTTATTTCATTGGCTTGCAGGGTAATTTTAAGCATGGCCCACTGAGCGGCGAGGTCGAGCCCCGCGCTGTCAAGGTCGCCCGCCTCAAACACAAGCTGCCGGGCGGCGGGGACCGCCTCGTCAAAAAATCCACGGGAATGAGCTTCCTTGCCGTCTCCGCTCTGGCTCACGGCAGCGTAGGTGTGGTAACGGAGGGTGTCATCGTAAGAGGTCTCGTACTGCGTGGCAATTCTCCCGGTCATGTCGATGTTGGCCACGGGCTTTTCCGAAACGTGGAGTTTCTGAAATACCAGGGCGGAGGTCTCGTCGCAGGACACAAAAAGGCCGCGGGCGGCGGCGAGTTTTTGTAGAAATTTGCCCACAGTTTCATAGGCGGGAATACCTTCGATAAGCTCAAACGCTTCTCCTGCGCCATCGGGAAACTTGACGGCAAAGCCAAGGGCGGAACAGATGTCGTCCGCTATTTGCTGGAGGGTGCTTTTGGCGTACTCCGGGTGGGTGGGGCTGAGGCTCGTGTCCACAATATCCTTGGTCATGGCATAAAACACAAGATTCTTGGAAATGCTGTCAGGCGCAATGCGGGCGGTGCGGGCATAGAGACGGCCCGATGCCACAAGCTGGCCCATGAGGTAGAGACGGCTTTCGGCGAAGGAGCCTCCGGCGGTGTCGCGGTCGAGATCGGGATCGGCTCCGGGGGTCCAGAGGATGTCGCAGTTCCACGAGGCGGCCATGGTGTCTATGCCGCAGGCAAACCGGCCCTGGGAAGCGAGGATTTTACGATCATTGAGGTAGAGGGCTACGCTTTCGGCGGGACTGAGAGCCGCGACGATCCGGGCGGCCTGTTCTGTTTTTTCTTCTTCGGGAGGGATAAAGAGAATCTGGCCAAGGTTTATATGGTCCGGGTTTGGGCCGATAGCGTTTCTGTTGGCTTCATAGATTTTGCGCCATAATGCCTGATTGCCGTAAAACCGCGCGGCGATTTTCTGAAGAGTGTCGCCGGACTGGACGGCATAACTCCTGCCTTGCGCTAAATTAGGCATAGATCACCACCTCCCGGCCCGCCTGCAGCAACAGCAGTTCCCGTCCCAACAGGTTGTTTGACCGGCACAATAAATCATAATAATAATCCGCGTTCGCCGCCGTACAGTTGTATTCCCGAATGGTCAAAAATAGAGGACTCGTGGGCCTGTCTAAAACTATTCTTTTTTCAGTTTTGAGATCAAAGGCAACGCTCATCATATGCCGCGCTATGGCGGCGTTGAGGGTCAGAATCGCTTCGGCGCTGGCGACGCGGGGAAAGTATTGTTCCCGGATGGACGATCGGCCCGGCGCTATGGCGGAGGCTTTGGCGAGAGCGTCGAGAACGGCGGCGGATCGCTCTAAAAAGGCCCTATACAGGCGGAGAGCGGCAAGAGCTTCGCCGCGGGTTTGAGGGCTTTTTTCTGTAATGGCCATTCCCACGCCGCAGGCCACGGCGTTGAGCCATAGCTCTCCGGTAAGAGCAATGGCGGGTTTGTTCTGCGGGACTCCCACAGCCGCCAGAAGATCGGCAATCATGCGGTTTCCCAGAAGCGCAAACATTGAGACCCTGTTGGAGATGCTGCCGGCAAAAAGGCCCGGCGACTCGTAAAGCTGGATCACAGCCCCGGAAAGGGCCGCTACGTCCAGGTATGCCTGCATGGTTAGGTCATTGATGGTTTCCATGATTGCCGTTATGCGGTCGTTGGCGGAGCGGAGAGCGCCTTTCACAAAGTCAAGCCCTTTGCGGAACTGCCGGGCTACCGATTGAGACGCTTCGGCGCTGGCGGCGGCTTTTTGGGAAATCTGCTCCGCGTCGGCCAGGGCGGTTTCTGATAGGGCGGACACGGCGGCGCTTACGGCGGCGGAGGTGTCGGGGGCCGGGGCGGCTCCATCCTCGGCAGGCTCAAACCACTCGCTCGACACTTCAATAACGTTGCCGCTTTCGACAGGCTGGGCGCGGATGACAATCTTTACCGGCTGGAGGCGGAGGTAGCCATAGAGGGGATGGGTAACTTCCCATACTCCGCGCTCGGCGAACGCGCGGGAAAAATCCTTCTCTTTAAGATCGCAGTCAGGGCCGTCAAAGTATAGAACAAAGGGATAATCCGGGGAATTTAAGCCTAAATCCTGCGAAGATTCGCCGTCCTGGTCCGGGTGCGACACGCGATTAACGCGTTTTTGGATGGTGATGTCATCGCCGCGCCATTTGGCTTCAAAGCGGTTGCCTTTGGGGGAGACGAGGGTAATGCCGGGGCGGAGGCGGTTTATCCAGGACGACATACTTTACTGTTTTCCAGCGCCGCCGAAACGTCAAGGGCGCGTGGCGCCGTAGGAGTCAATCTGGGCCTGGAGCTGATCGAGGATAAAGCGGGAGTTGGTCATAAGGTCCACGGTCATCGGGTTCATGCCCGCTGCCCGGCGCTTCTCTTTGGCAAGATTAACCTGATTGTCCAGATACGCGTCTGAGAGCATGAGATTATAAATACGGCAATCAAGCGCTTCATGCGCTCCAATGTCGCGGTAACTCCCATCGTTGCGTCGTTCAGAGTTGGTAAGTTGGACAAAGTAATCGTCCGGGTAATCGCGGGGAAATTCGCAATATCCGGGGCGGCTGGGAGCATAGGGCTCGATGTTAAGCCGCCCGAATAGCGTTGATTTGTAAAATGCCGTGGACACTTCAATTACATACTCGCCGCCGCCGCCAATGCGGGCCAGGCGGTATTTTTTAAAGCTCCCCGCTCCGGGGATGTCCGTTTTTTCCCCCCGGCGGGCGGCTAACTGGGCAAAACCCTTGAGGGGGAACGCATAGGGGGACCACCGCTCGGCGAAACGGTACACTACCTCGCTGCGGCCTTCGGCGGCGTCGCCTGAGTCAATCCCGATCATCTCCACGCGGAACGGAATACCCTCGGCGCTGTAAAAAAAGCCGTTGATGGATTTCATCCACTGGTATAAATCCTCCCACGCGCCCGAATAGGGGTCGTCGGTTTCTCCGGGGAACACCCGGTACTCAATAGACCAGGTGCGGTAGCCAGCGCCCGTGCCCATAACCTCCAGTTCCACCCGCGGCGGGTTATTGGGGTCCCGGGATGAGCCGCGCTGCACGTCGATAGCCATGGTGAGAAACAACACCCCCGCGGGGACCGTGCCGCGAGGATAGGATCCGCGGTGGTTTATCACCGCTTCAAGACGCGGGCGGGAAGCCGCGTCCTTAAAAGTGAGTCCGGCGTAGATATTGATCCATGACCGCATCCCTTCCGGGCCCTCGGTTTCTTTTTTTTCGCGCTGCTCCGCAATCTCCCGGAAGGTGAGCATCCCCAGGGGTGAATAAAGGGCGTTCATCTGGTACGAAGGGCGTATGGGATCAGTTTTTTTTGTGGGCTCCCATCTGGCGGGCTCGAGGGCCTTTTGGGGGTATTTTTTACACCGGGGCTTATCGCTGTAAAATTTCCTCTTGTCGTTGTTGTAAATCGGCTCGGCGCAGTATTCGCAGAGGTAATAAGCGTCGATGATTTTTCCGGCTTTGGTTTCGGCCTTAAGGCCGTAGGCTGTCTGTTCGTCGTTTAGTTTTAACTCAATATGCCGCCCGCATACGGGGCAGGGGACGAGGAACTTTCGCTGGTCGCCCTGATCGTAGTATTGCTTAATGAGCGAAGCCTCGTCCGTAGTGGGGGAGGAAAATATCGACACTTTCCTTCGCGCCCCGTAAGAATTGGTATGAGCGATAAGAATGTCGCTCCACAAGCCTTCCCCCGTGGAGGTAAGCGGCGCGATGCCGTCGGTCTCGTCTATCCACAGACAGCGCTTGTCCAGGGCGCGCCTGGCCATCATGCTTGAAGCGGTGATAATATCCAGCGCGCCGCCGACATATTCTTTCGTGAACATCCGGTCGCCGGTGCGGCGGCTTTTGGCGTTCTGATCGGCGGCGATTAGTTTGTGGCGGATGCCAAGGCTGTCTATTACATGGGATATTTTCTTGCTCGACCAGTCTTTCGCAAGCTGCTCATTGGCGGTGCTGTAGAGTTGTTCCGCCGGAACTTCGGAGATATAATAGGCCACGCAGTTTTCAATCGCCGTGGTAAGGCCCAGTTTCCGGGCTTTCATGATCGCCTGTATCTGGCAGGGATTGTAGGGCGACATATTGTCCATGATTTCCACCGAATAGGGAGTTACCTGGTTCCTCCACGGTCCGGGAAGGGGGCTTGCCGCCGGGAGTATGCGCCGCCCCTCCACCCACTCGGAGATAAGCCTGACCGGGGGCGTGTCAGGGCGGTAGTTGTTCTGCTCGATTAAAAATTCAAGTTCGGTCATTCCTTTTTTGCCCTCTTTTTAGTTTTTTTTCTCAGGAATAGCATCTTGTATCGGCTCCCCGCCGCCCGGTATTAGAAAGTCATTTATCGCCCGCTTTTCCGCGGCGAGGCCCTGGTAGACGGCCTTTGTGATAATGTCTTCGATTCTGAGAATTATTGCGTCGTCTTTTATTTTTGCTTCCGCCGCTATTTCTCCCGCCGTGGTGGGGCCGATGGCCAAAAAAATTGATCGGTCTATGGCGTACACCTGGCCGAAAGTCCGGCGCGCCAGGTCGCGGCTTATCAGTTCCCCCATAGCTTTCCGGTTGGCGATTTCGAGCTTCTCCGCCCTGGCGCGTTCGGTGCGTTTTTTTATTTCCAGGGATTCCTGATCGGCCTGGGGAACATTGAGGCGCTGGTAAATAAACTTCATCATGGCGGGGTCTTTTTCTTTTATGCCCGCTTCCACCATATTACGCACCAGCGTCTCATTGCCGTCTATGCTGTCAATTACCTTGCCATTCTGGTCCAGTATCTTTGCTCCCATGTCGTCAAGGATGTCCTGGAGGGTTTTCTTTTTCGGGCGGCCCGTTCTGTTTATGCGGGGATCGTCTTTTTTAAAAGCCATTACTGATCGCCAACCCATCGAAAACTGTAGGTATTTCTGTTTGAGCTTGTAGATTCCGGCGCTCGTTTGTTGTACCGGTTTAAACCGCTATGCCCCGCCCTGATAAGTTTCCATGCTTTGTTTTTCATAAGCGATTTTGCGAATCCGTTAAGGCTCGTGGTTATGCCGATCCATTTATGGGTTTTCATTTCTATCTTTGCGGTTAAATTCATCATTTTCACCCCGATCCCTATGCCTTGATAATCCGGGAAAACTACCAATCGGTGAACTTTCCGCATATAAAAACCGTGATTGGGGAAAAAGATATACGAGCAAAACACAATCGGCTTTCCATTATAAAATCCCACATATTCTGTCGCGGATTTATGAATAGTGCGGTTAAGATAATGGTATCGGGAAAACAGAGGCCAGTACCCGCTGACCCGATAAACTTCAATCTTGATTTCCGGGCGGTTTGTGTCCATCGTTCCCCGCATACCGGAAGCTGTAGGTATTCCGGTTGTGGCTCGAATATTTTCGCATCCTTGCCCAGTTTTTCTGTCCGCCCCGCGTGTTCTCCGGCCTTACTGCCGCGTGGCCTGCCCTGGTCAGTTTCCATAGAGGGTTTTTCATCATTGCCTTTGCCATCGCCTTGTTGCTGGTGAGAGCGAGAATATAATCATGGTCTCTGTCAGTCAATGACAAATAGGCGCAGGCCAGGTTTTGTAATTTCTGAAATATCCCGATTCCCTGATAGTCGGGAAGCGTTACTCCGCGGTGTCCCATGTAAGCATACTTCGCTTTCCCGGCGGGGATTTTTAGCATACCCATGTGGGCGACAGGCTTGTCATTTCTGAACGCAACGAAACAGCGGGCGGCAACATTTATGCCGTGGTTCAAATAGTGATAACGCCTAAACATTTCCCAGAATCCGCGGGCTTCGTATACTTCGAGTTTAATTTCAGGTCGTTGAAGACACCCCCTGGTATAATGAAACGCCATCTCATCGGTGTTGAACACCCAATCGGGCTCCAACCAGTCGATAACGTCCAAATGGCAGGTTACAGCAATAAACTTTTTATTGGTTTTTCTGATAGCCCGCTGGAGAGCGTAGCTTCCTATCTGCGCCACTTCCCGGTCTACCACCGACGTGTATTCGTCAAATACAATAATGTCTTTGCTTTCACAAATTGCCCGCGCCAGGTCCACCCTCATTTTTTCCCCGTTGGACAATACCAAATAAGGCTTTAACCACGAAGGGGGAGATGAGAAGCCCACACTGGAAAGAACGCTAAATAATTCCGCGCTGTCCATTTTGGGGAAGTCGTCAATAACACATTTTGCTTTATATTTTGGCGTAAAAACATAATCGCCAAACAGGTCATTTGCTATGGTGCTTTTCCCGGTTCCCGATTTCCCGACAATAGCGCCGATCTGCCATTCCTGTTCAAGGTCGATGTCTCCCTCAAAATGCTCCTCAAAACTGTCTTCCATTAAATCAAACTGGTCGTAGAGTTGCGCTACCCTGAAACTTTTATCGCGGATGTCATTCTTTTTGGTAATGTCAAAATGCATATTCCCCTCCTAAAGCGTGCTGATACGGCATTTAAGTCCGCGTTCTTTAAATTCGCTGTACAGTTCGGAGGAATGGCCCTCGTTATTGCACTCAATAATGAGTTCAATTTTTTCGCTGTATTTAACAGGGCTCGCTTCGCTGTCAACGCTGATGACTAAATCCGGCAGGGATAGCTCCGCCATTTCGATTTCCATGCTGGCGGTAAACTCAGCGAAGCCCTCCTGGGTTATCGCCCCGTAGCGGCTGTCAATTCTCAGCAGTTTTTGTTTAGCCTCATCGGCGCTGACGGCTTCGATGTAGACCGCCGGGAACAGCGGAAGATCGTAGCCCTGTTTGCGAAGTTCCGACAGGGCCTTGATCCTGCCGTGGCCGTCCATACAATAATTATGGCCGTCCCCCTGCCACACAAAAAACGGCGCGGAAAAGCCATACTTAAGGATTGATTTTATGAGGCGTTCGGTGTCCTTTTTGGTGCGCTTTTTTAGGTTCCCCTGAAACTCCTCTATAGCGTCAAGGGGAAGCGAGTCGGCTCCCCGGCAGGTTATTCGCAGGGTCTTCTGTTCGCCCTTTTTTCCCGCGGGGCGTTCAATAGCTTTTTCGGTTTTTTGTTTGCCCATACTGCATGGGTAGCGCGGGTCAGCCGAAACGTCAAGAGGGATTCTCCTTGTTTCGAGGGCGCGGCTTTTTGGCATTTTCCCGGGAAGAAGCGGCTTTGCGGGGGGACGTGGCGGACCCCATAATGGCAGCGGCAGCCTTACGCCCGTCAAGTTCATGCTCTACAGCCCGGTTAAGAAAATTCCGCCTCTCCGGGTTTTCTTTGGGCAGGCGGTCGGCAAGGTCCTGGCGAAGCTGAAAGGTTACTTTCTCCGATTTAGGGAATTTAATCATAATTTATTGTATCGTAATCCCTGGGTATTTTTCAACAGGGAAGTCCCACAAAGACAGGGTTCCTTTAATATTGAGGATAGGGCGGTCAAAAAGGACAGGATTTTTAAGAACCCAATGCCATAGGCCCGGTATAGCCCATTTGCTGCGGGAATCCCGTATGCAATCAATTACCTCGACATACCCGATAATGGACTGGGGCGGGGGAAGGAATATCACCGGCGGTCCGGCGGAATCATATGCCGCCGGCACATGGACAAGCAGTTTTCCCCGATAGGATGTGCGCCAGGATCTGTTTTCTATGTCTTTTTCCCCTGAGCATATGAGGTGTGCCCAGGGGTTTTTAATGGACAGGGTTTTTATACTTTTCTCCTTTCCCCCGGATATACCGCCGGGGGGCCGGTTTCGGGTCATGCGGTTCTCCGTTTTTTTCCCTTGGCGGTTTTAGCCGGTTTGAACTCAATCACTTTTGGCTCCGGGGCTATGTTCCGAAAACCGGGGTCCTGGACATTCTCGTCAACGGCGATTTGTTCAATGCCGCCCATGGGCATAATAATTGCCATAAGATTTTCGGCGACAAAGGTATGGGCTTTTTCCTTTTCATTAAAGTACACGTTCCATTCCCTGCCGGCCAGCGGCTCGAGGTATTCGATATTTACCGCCGCTCCCGTCGCCTGGAAAAACTGATAAAGGGACCGGGAAAAACCGGCCTTGTTTTTGGTCTCGACGAGATCAATTTTTATGCGTTTTTGTGTTTCCAGGGTTTTAATAATCCGTTTCCAGTTTGGATACTGTATTTCGTTGTCCATCGGGTAAAGGATCATAAAATCGCGGGTGTTCTCTTTGACCTGGTAATCGCCCGGCTTGATCTGAACCGTGTCAACAGTGGCGATATGTAACCGGCGGCCATCGGTGGCCACCAGGACGCTTTTATCCCCGGAGTGTTCGATGTGGATGCCGGACATAAAAAACCGGGTTTCATCCTTACTTTTCGCGCCGCTTATAAAGCGGAACGCTTTCCACGCCTGAGCGTTCTTTGATACCATGATACCCTGAATTTTCTGGATACCACCCTCGATAAACTGGTTCTTTTTCATGTCTTTTTCCGGTCTATTATCCAACCGGCGGGACGCTTTGGTTTCCCGCCCATACAGGCGGCCTTATGGGAAGCCCCATATTGTATATTTTAGTAAACGTTAGCTAATTTGTAAAGGACTTTTTCAAGAAAAAGACATTTTTTTCATAAATTTTCCCTGAAATTACTTAACGGCCTGAAGGTAGTTTTATAGCGGTTTGGCGGGCTATGAAGGGTTGAAAAAACAGAACCGAAAAAAAAATTGTTGTGTGAGCGGGCGAGGGGTAGCGACTTAGGGCTTTTGGACCCATGAATTTTCTCACAGTACCTTTTAATTTCCACCCTTATTTCCCTCCCTAACCCTCATGTCCCTGTACCCCAGGGATGCCGCCCTGGGGCTTTCCGGGGCCGTTAGGCCTCCGCTCCTTTCGATTTTCCTTACCAATAAAATTGGTTATTGTTCCCTTGAATACCTTCTTGACCAGATGGACCCCCGGGGAGGCTTCCTGGTTGGCCGCCTGCATTATGGCGATTTCCTCCGGCTTGTACACGGTCCGGTCCTCACAATAGACCTCTCCGGTTTTTATATGAACGGCTATTTCCTGTTGTAAGACATCGCTGTAGAAGTAATTCCATCCGGGCCTAAATTCTTTGGGCATTTCCTGTTACCTCTCTTTTTTTCCCCTCCTGTTTCTGTATTTCCGCCTGGACTTCACTGAATGATTTCCAGCCGGCCTCGGTTAATTCCTTGCTGTAAACTTCCCCCCGGGGAAACAACGGCAACAGGGTAGCCCTGTCCACGAAAAGCCGGTAGTGCCACACATCGGCGGCCTTGCCGTTGGGACTATAGGGCGGCTCGCTCCACACCAATTTATAATGGCTTTCATAAAAAGCCCGGATTATTTTCCAGGACAGCTTGTGGTTCTGCGGCGCCATGTCGCCGCTCTCCAAATCCTGGTAGGACACGCTTAAATGCCAACAGACATCGTAATCAGGGTTTTTCCACCAGCCGGAGGCGTGGTGGCCAACGTCCAGGGTGAATATACAAAGAGCGTTCCAGGGGGCTATATAAAACCGGCAGATATTCGCTCTTGTGTCATCGTCATACTGCCACGAATGTAGCGCCGCGTAACGTTGGTTATTGGTTATTGCGGCAAAATCAACAACCGGATTACTGTAAATAGTCATAACTCTCCTGACTCCTTTTCCAGTTCCATCAGCCGCTCAGTCAGTTCCTTTCCTGCGGCGTCACTTACGCTCTTTAATATCTCAATTTAGTAAAATGCAATATAGCCATATCACCATCGCTATAAGACATAAACCAATCAAACAATTCGACTGCGGCTCGTTCTTTTCCTAG
>JAISCR010000008.1 GCA_031265435.1 Treponema sp. | reverse complement strand
CCGGGGGGACCGTGATGACGAGGCGGCTGATACGGGGGGAGGAGGCAAAGGCCAGGACCGCGGCGCCCAGGACAGAGAGGGGCTTGCCGTCGGGACCGGGCTGTTCAGGGGACAAGGGGAGGTATTCCTTTTTGAGCCCCCCCATGCGGCGGGAAAAACCAGCCGCCGTGATGATCGCGGCGATGACCGGGGGGACAGGAACGCCTTCCATAGAGCCGGAGTCTATTTAATTTCGAGGCGGGTAAAGATCATGGTTTCCACCTCGTCTTTCGGCATTTGGAGGGAAAAGGCAATTTCGTCTTCCAGAAGTTTAAGGGCGTTATCGTAGAGTTTCCGCTCAAGAATAGGCAGCTCTTTGACCTTACTCCGGTGATAGAGAGACCGCACAATGGCCGCTATATCCCTTACACTGCCCTTTTTCAGCAAATCCAAATTCATCTGATACCGGAGCTTCCAGTCCGACGGGATAGGTTCGTAGTCTTCACTGAGCAGTCCCAGAGCTTCCTGGGCTTCCTCCTGGGAAACGATGGCTCGAATCCCAAGGCCTTCCGCTTTTTCAACCGGGACCATAATGGTCATATCCGATACTTCCAGATAAATCACATAGTACAGTATTCTCTGGCTCTTGAATTCCTTTTCTTCAATGGCCTTAATCATTCCCACACCCTGGCTGGGATATACTACTTTTTGGTTGAATTCAAATGCCGGCTGGATAGCTATAATCGTCTCACTCATTATCTATATTATACTCAAAAAATCAATTTCAAGCTACTGCTTTCAAGCTATTGCTTGAAGCTACTGCTTTGACAGAAACAGACTCCGCGCTTGCGGATGCGTTCGTATTATGCTATACATTAGCAGGAGGATTGGTAAAATGAGAAGGATTATTTTCGGTATTCTGTCACTATTGGTATTTTTGTGTTTTGAACCGGCTTCCGTGAACGCGCAAACTTTCTCCGGAGACGACCTGAGCGGGGCTATCGCCGGTTTACTCCACGCCCTTGATTTTGCCTATGATGAGGAAACCGGGTATAACCTGGACTCCTCCGTTACGTGGAAAGAGAGCTTCACAAAAGGAAGTTTGATTCTGCATTTGACCTTCAGAAATTACCGGTTTTATGTAGAGAGGGAAGACAGCCCGCAAAAAAAGCTGCTATCTCTGGAAGGAGAGGTGGATATGGACCAGAATACCGGCGCGTTAAGCGGGACGCTTTCCGTGACGGGCGCCGCTTCGGTACGTTCCGTCACTTTTTCCGGGTTTGAGCTGGACGATTATGACGGGACAGGGACCGTGCAGGTAAATAACGCGGCTTATGACGGCAATGCTTTCAGGGATCTGGTGGACGATGTCCTCTTTGCCTATGTTTACGAAGATCGGGTTATTGACTTTGCCATAGAAGGGGGTTTTGTTTTTGCCAGCGCTCTTGTCGCCATGAACGAAACAAACATATTCGAAAAGCTTGAGGAAGCCGGATACGACTCTTCTTCGGCGACAGTCCCGGCGGGCATACAGGGTTCCAATACCGAAGGAACCGTAAAAATTGTTAGCGGCGATAACAGCTTTGAATTGACCTATACCAATTTTACTTCCGAGACATTAACTTACACCGGCTGGCCCCTGGCCCCGGTACTTACCGGAAAAATTGCCATGGCCGCCACAATGGGTGATTCGACTGAAGTTTTGGAGATTAACGGGACGATAACGGTAAAAAACCTCAGCATGGTTTCATCCATGAATTTCGACTCCTGCATAATGGAAGACGATATAGAAGATTCCGCCGGTTCCGTCACAATAAACGGAAAGGGTATCCCCTTTGTGGACCTGCTTATGTTGTCTTTCACCAGGCTTTTCTAGCGCCGGGTCCCTAAAAGGGCAACCCCCGGCAGGGGCCTGAATGCCTTGAAAGCCAAATACTTGAAGGGATGAATGTCCAGGGCGTTGGGATACCAGCCGTCCAATTCGCCCGTATCCACGATATTCAGGGCGGAACTGAAGGAAATAGGCAGGACCGTCCCCTTGTCCAGGAGCAGCTTTTCCGCTTCCGCCAGGGTATTCCAGCGCTGTTCCCCGTCCTCGGTCATGGATCTGTCTATCAGGGCTTCGTATTCCGCATCGTTAAAGCCGGCATCGTTCAGGTTGGAATCCCCCCGCCACATCTGGAGGAAGGTGTAGGGGTCGGCGAAATCGCCTATCCAGGTGGAAAATCCCACATCGTAGTCGCTCTGTTTCAGGGCCTGGAAGTACTGGTTGTAGGGAACCGTCTCAATTTTGACGGTCAGCCCCAGTTCCTGTATCCAGGTAGCGGCCATGAGACCCCCGATCCGGGCGGCTTCCGCGGACGGGGTCAAACGTATCACCAGTTCCGGAAGCCCCTTGCCGTCCGGGTACCCCGCATCGATCAAAAGCTGCCGTGCCTCTTCAAGATTCGGCCCCTCAAGCCTCTCGACTTCCGGATAACCAGGCAGGCGGTAGATGAGAGTTTTGGCCGGCAGGTAGAAGCCCTCCCGAAGCTGCTCCCAGGGAAGGGAAACGGAAAGCGCCCTGCGGAGGCGGTGATCGTTCCAGGGGGTTTTGGCGGACCTGATGAAGTAGTAGTGGGTAGCGAACAAGGCATTCACCATGACGCCGCTGCGATCCGTCAACATTTCGGGGTTTATGTCGCCGGCAACCCACCGGGCTTCCCCGGAATTCCAGAGGGATGTGGATTCATCCCGGTCCCGGGTATACCGGAAGGTGAGTTTATTCAGGGCCACCCGTGAAGCGTCCCAGTAATTCCGGTTTTTTACCAGGATTAAGGCATTTTCTGCCCATTCGGTGATGTAAAAGGGACCGTTGGATACCGGAGGCGCGGCGGACCAGTCTTCTTTGTTGAGCATGGAAGGATGTATGGGACTGAAAGAATGATGGCAGAGCATGGCGGGAAAGAAAGACGCCGGAGAATTGAGGCGTACAATCAGGGTTTGGCTGTTCGGCGTTTCTATCCCCACCTTATTCACATCGGCAAGCAGGCCGATACGGTAATCCCTTGCCCCTTCGATGATGTCAAAGAGGGAGGAATAAGGCGATTCCCGGTTGGGGGAGAGCAGGGAAAGCCAGGCGGCGCGGAAATCATCGGAACGAACCGCGTCCCCGTTCCAGTACCGGGCGCTTTCCCGTATCGTAAAGGTCCATACCTTCTTGTCCTCAGAAAGCTCCCAGTTACTTGCCACCGCGGGGATGGGTTCCATGGTAAAGGGGTGATAGGAAAAGAGACCCTCGTATAGAGCCGTAAAAATCTGAGCTTCACTGGCAAGGTAGGATTTCCG
>JAISCR010000177.1 GCA_031265435.1 Treponema sp. | reverse complement strand
CCCCATATATAGGGCTGCTCACCAAGAGAGACCCCATTACTGGTATACTGCCGGAATCAGACTATTGTCCGCGTTCAGCCGCTATAATAAAGGAAGCCAAAGGCCCCGCAAAGCTGCGTGCAAGAGACTCCAACATACCAGATATAAAAAAAAAGGTCAATACCCTATTAAAATTATTTGAGGTTCTTGCAACTATACCGGCTTATATTTCAAATCTTCCCGGGGCAGATAGAGGGCCTCAAGGGCCTTAATGACGGCATCCTTCCGGTTTAAGGCACCGCCTGAAATGCACCACAGAAAAAGATTGCCCCAATGCAGGGTGATAGCCGCGTCACAAAGCTGTACCGGATCCGTCATATTTTGAATTTCACCGTTATCCTGGGCCTGTTTGATCAAGGGCGTTAAAACCTGCTTTGAATAAGCTCCTTTACTGAGATTCCCTTCGCCGGCATTGGTTAAATAATGTATCAGGTTCACATTATAGAACATAACCCGTTCAGGACCCTTAGATGCGTTGATAAAACTCAAATGCACCCGGAGAACCTTTTCGTAACCGCTTGGCGCGGCGAGTATCCATACCAACTGTTCGGGAAGTATGGTCTCTATAATAGAAAACCGCTCCAAAACCACATCTTTGATGCTCTTAAAATGATTATAAAAAGTAGAACGGCCTATACCGGCGGACTTGCATATCATATCAACCGTTACCTTGTCATACCCGGCGTGATCCATTAAATCAATGGCAGTATCAATGATAAGTTTGTGCGTTTTATCGGGTGTTTCAGACTTTTCCCTCAAAGAATACTCCCCTATTTCCTGTATGCTGGTTTACCATATCATGAACATTTTGTTTTATCAATAAATTCATTTGACTTCTGATATAGATTAGTGTATCATTTTTCTGGATATATGTATATTTATTATGAACATATATCCACAATCAGGAGGAAGCGTATGAAAAAGACTGTATGGATACTGGTTATGATACCGGTAGTGATCATGTTCGCCGCTTGTTCATCGTCAAGAGGCGCCGGTAACAGCGCCGTATCTCGGGGACTAATTTTTGCGGATACTGTAGCCTGGGACGGGGAATACGATGTTATTGTAGTGGGCTTTGGCGGTGCCGGCGCTACAGCTGCAATACATGCGGCCCGTGCGGGCGCCAAGGTCCTGCTCACGGAAAAGGCACCTGAAGGCCAGGAGGGAGGCAATACCCGGTACTGCGGGCAGACAGTCGCGGCTGTCGTAAACCGCGAAGACGCTCTTGCCTATTATGCGGCAATGTCCGGGGACAGGGAAACCTCCGAAGCTGTTGTGAATACCTTTGTCAACGGACTATTGACCATTATTGATACTGTTAAAAAAGATTTTGGCGCCGAACAGATATACGAATTCAAAGACGGGGTAAACTGGGTATCTCCGGAGTATCCTGAATTCCCGGGTAGTAAATCCATTCATACGTTTCGTATTACACCCGGCGGAAGTGACGGGGCGCTTTGGCGGCTTATCAGGAAGAATGTCACTGATCTCTCAGACAAAATAGACATCTGGTATGAAGCTCCCGGAAAGAGCCTTATACAGGACCCCTTTTCAAAAACCATACTGGGCGTCCGCATTGAAAAACAGGGAAAACCGGTAAACATCAGAGCTATAAACGGCGTAATTCTTGCCACAGGCGGCTTTGAAAACAACCCGGATATGCGCCAGGATTATCTTGGACTGCCCAGGGCCGCAGTACTCGGAACTTTGTACAATACCGGCGATGGTCTGAAAATGGCCATGGAGGCCGGCGCCGATCTCTGGCACATGAATGTCTATGAAGGTGCAATCGGCTATGGCGGCGGTACTTCATTGGTAGTACCTGACAATGTTCAGGGAATATTCTTTATGCTTGCGGGGCCAAATGATAACAAAAGCCATCTTCTGGTAAACGGAAACGGTGACCGTTTTTTGGATGAAACCTACTTCCCCCGGCATGGGCATATTTATATAAACGACACCTGGCATAACCCGGTTTTCCCTGAAAAAATGTATATGATCTTTGATCAGGGACAGAAAAATGCCTTTGACACAGCGGGAACCATTCCTGAAAGGTATCGTTCCCGGATAATCCAGGCGGCAAGCCTGGATGCTTTGGCCCAAGGATTAAAGCTCCCCAATCTTGCGCAGACCGTAAATATCTTTAATGGGTATGCCCGGAGCGGCAATGATCAGGCCTTTCACAGGGCAGCCGCCTCCATGGCGCCGCTTTCCGGTACTGCCTATTATGCCCTTGAATTAATGCCGGACATGCTCAATACCCAGGGTGGGCCTCGCCGGAACGAAAAGGCCGAAGTTCTCAATACCGAAGGCAACCCTATTCCCCATCTTTACTCGGCAGGCGAACTGGGCGGGTTTGCTTCCCATATGTATCAGGGCGGCAGTAATGTAGCCGAATGTATTATCTTCGGTAAAATCGCCGGTATCAATGCGGCAGTTCCCAAGAACACCGTTCCGCTTCCCCTTCCCGGCAGGGCAAACTCTAACATCTTGTATACCCTTGGCAGCGCTGCCGATACGAAGACCGGACAAAGCTATACAACAGGCGCCAATGAGTATATCGGAGAAGGAACCGGTATGGGTGGCATTGTTACCATAAAAGTCACCATGAACGGAAACCGTATCGCCTCAATCGAGATACTCAACCATAATGAAACGCCAGGCATCTCCGACGGCGCGCTGGTCACGCTGCCCGGCACTATTGTCGAAGCCAATTCAGCCGATGTAGACGGTGTTTCAGGCGCTACCTTAACCAGCAATGCCCTAAAAAACGCGGTTAAGGATGCCCTCTCCAAAGTAAAATGAGGCGGCGTTAACTCATTAGGGGGTAGCGGGAGACTTGCAAAGCAAGGCTCCCGCGCAGGGGGGCGCGACGACAATGCGGCTGTTTGCGGGCGGCAGTGTGGAAATGCGCCCCCCTCCTCCTTCTTTTACTTGTTCTCATTTAATTGACCGCGCAGCGGTCTACTTCGCGGTAAAATGTACGTCCGCGCCGCTTCCCCTTTTTGCGCCGAAGTGTTAGTATACCGCCGAAAGCGCATGAAGCGTTTTTCGTTCTTCCTCCCATGAAGGGAAATACCTCAATTTTCTTTCAGGGGGGTGGAATGAATAGTGATGAAAAATACCGGTCCCTGCTGCATAGGATTGCCGCGCTGGGAAGCGCCGCGGTGGCTTTTTCGGGCGGCGTGGACAGTTCTTTCCTCTGTTACGCGGCATACTCGGCGCTGGGCGCGAAAGCCGCCGCCATAACCGTTGTTTCTCCCATGCTGCCGCAAAGCGAAATCGACTGCGCCGCCGCTGTGGCCCGGCAGATAGGCATTGAGCATATCCTTGTCGAGGAAGCCGGGATTGACGAAGAGGTCGCGGCAAATCCCAAAGACCGCTGTTACTTTTGCAAAAAAAAAGAATTCGGACGCATACTAAAAACCGCCGGAGCGCGGGGCATGGC
>JAISCR010000155.1 GCA_031265435.1 Treponema sp. | reverse complement strand
AAGGCCATTGCCGCCTTCCCCCTGAGCCGGGTCGTCAACACCGAAGCCCTTGCCAAAGAAGCCGGACTGGCCAGGGCGGCGAACATGGTCATGGTGGGAGCGGCGTCGCCCTTCCTGCCTATACCCAGGGAAACCCTGGAAAACACCATCACTGCGATGTTCGCGGACAGGGACCCCAAAGCGGGGGAAGCAAATATCAAGGCCTTTAACCTGGGCCGAAAGGCGGCGTCCATATGAATTATCAATACTGGCACAAGAAAGTTGAGACCATGCCCCGGGCGGAACTGGAGGCGCTCCAGCTTGAACGGCTGCAAACCATGGTGGACTACGCCATGCGCACCCCCTTCTACGAGCCTAAATTACGGGCCGCGGGCATCAATGGCTCAGAATCCATACGGAGCCTGGACGACCTTAAACGCATCCCCTTCACCACCAAGCACGATCTTCGGGACGGCTTTCCCTACGGTTTCCTCAGCGTGCCCAGGGAGGACGTGATCCGTCTCCATGCCTCAAGCGGCACCACGGGCGCGCCCACCACCATATACTTCACCAGGGACGACATTAAACAGTGGACCGGTTATGTGGCCCGGTGCATCTACGGAACCGGCTGCAACCACGCCGATGTGTTCCAAAACATGATCACCTACGGCCTCTTTACCGGCGGCCTGGGCTTCCACGCCGGGGGCGAGGAGGTGGGCATGATGGTCATCCCCTCGGGCAGCGGGAACACCACCCGGCAGTTCCGGCTTATGCAGGATTTCGGAACCACCGTGGTGCATGCCACCCCCAGCTTCCTCCTCCATGTGGAGTCCATCATGCGCGCCGAAGGAGTCAGCCGGGACAGCCTGAAACTGAAACGCGCCTTTGCCGGGGCGGAGCCTTACTCGGAGGACACCCGCCGCCGCATTGAGGAATTGCTCAACATTGACGTGTACAATTCCTACGGCCTCTCGGAAATGAACGGCCCCGGCGTCGCCTTTGAATGTCAGCAGAAAAACGGCCTCCACATCTGGGAGGACGGCTACATCGTAGAGATCATCGATCCGGAAACCCTGGAGCCGGTCCCCGACGGCGAAACCGGGGAGCTGGTCCTGACCATACTCTGCCGGGAGGCCACACCGATACTGCGTTACCGCACCAGGGACCTCACAGGCTTCTACACCGAACCCTGTCCCTGTGGCAGAACCCACCGCCGCCTCCGCCGTATCACCGGCCGCAGCGACGATATGCTGATCATCAACGGGGTCAACGTCTTCCCCAGCCAGATCGAAGAGGTGATCATGGCCATGAAGGAAGTGGGCAACAACTACCTCATCGAAATTGAAAAAGAGGGCGTCCTGGACCGGCTCACCGTAAAAACCGAAGTGGGCCCGGATATCTTTATGGACGATGCCCGCCCCCTGAACGCGTTGAAAGAGCGGATCCGGAAAACCCTCCAGGCGTCGATCACCATAAGCCCCAGGGTAGAGCTCCACGAACCGGGCTCCCTTCCGGTGTCGGAAGGCAAGGCCAAGCGGGTCTTTGACAAGCGGCCGAAGGATGTTTAGCCGGCAACCTTAAACTTTGCCATATCCTCGACCAGGGCATTGATGTTGACCTTGTTTTTTTCGCTGATCCCATTGATGTGGGTAACCGTGTTGTTGATCTGATCCGAGCCGACGGATATTTCGTTTATCTCTTCGTCGATTTTCCGGGTTAGTCCTTCAAGGTTACCGCTTTGCCGGAGTATCTCCCGGCACTCCGCGGTCATATCCTCCGACGCCCGGCAGACTTCCCCGGTAACCTCATTCAGACGGGAAATGGCCTCCAGAATGTTTTTGCCTCCCCTTTCCTGTTCTTCCATGGCGGAGAGGATCAGCGCCTCCTGTTCGGACACTGTTTTGACTTCCCGCTCAATAAGGTCAAAATGTTTCAGAATGCCCTCGGTTGACAGGGCTATGGAACCGATGGATTCTTTAATGTTTTTAAGCACCCCACCGGTGGTCTTCGATTGTTCCGCCGCGGATTCCGCCAGCTTCCGTATTTCATCGGCCACCACGGCAAAGCCCTTCCCCGCCTCCCCCGCGTGGGCCGCTTCTATGGCGGCGTTCATGGACAGAAGATTGGTCTGGCTCGAAATGTTTTCCATCACCGCGTTAATTTCCAGAAGCCCCTCGGAATCTCTGGCTATTTTTTGAATCGCAGTGGAAACGGTTTCCAGATCCGTCCTGCCGGCCTCAGAAGATTCCGAGAGGGAGGTGACATTTCCGGTGTTTTTTACGAGGGTCTCGGTTACGGAATGAATGTTGGCGAACATCTGTTCAATCGCCGCGGAAGACTGGGAAACACTGTCGGACTGAACCGTAATATGATCGTGCAGGTTGTTGCCCCTGGTCATGATCCGGTCTATGACTGCTCCCGAGTCCTTCACCGCCCCGGCCTGGGTCTTCACCTGTTCCTTGATGCCCTGAATATTGGCGGTTATCTGGTTGACCTCCGCGGCGGTTTCGCTCATGTGGGAGGAAAGATCTATCCCCGTGTCGGAAAGCTGGGCGGCCTGCGCTTTGATAACGCTTATCAGCTCCTTCATTTTGTCAAAGGTCAGGTTGAAAAAATCCGCCAAGGCGCCGATCTCGTCCCGGCGGCGAATCACAAGGCGTTTGGTCAAGTCCCATTCCGCGGCGATTTCTTTAAGCATATCCTCCATCCTGCCCAGGGGCTCGAGGGTATTCCCAATAACGATATTGATGATGACAAAATTCAAAAGGATCACCAGCAGGGTAAAAAAGAAGATCCCGGTGACGGGGGATGACAAAAACATCGAAGCGGGAATGGGCATAAAAGCCGTGATGCGCCAGTCGAGGAGGGGTATTCTGCCGACCGCTATCTCTTGATTGCCGAAAAGGAAGGTGGCTGCCTGGGTCCCCTCAAGGGTGGCGGCATCTTCAAGGGCCGCGGCCCGGGAAATGATCGCGTCCCCCGCCGCTCCCAGAAAATCGTCCAGCGAAACCTTGTCTACCAGGAGCTGATTATCCGGCGCTCCGGTTATCTCGTTCTGCCGGTTAAACAGGTAGAGGCTCATGCCGCCGCTGAGATCCTCATAGAGGGAATCGACGAATCCGGTAAGCTCTATGCCGGTTCCCACGATGCCGACGGTCCGTCCCAGGGAAAATACCGGGGCGTTGATCCAGAGCATGGTTTTTTTGAGGTTGTCGTTATAGTTAATGTTAAAATTGTACCGCTCGGTCTGGCGAAGGGTCATGTTATACCAGTATTCGTCAGAATTATCGGGATCGATGGTATACACATAGGCGTCGTCGGAATAGAACCGTTTGTCCCGGTCGTTTATCCAGAAGACGGTGTTCCCCCGGAAGGCGCCGCGGTATCCGGCGATTTCATCAAGGGCAAGCCGCTCCAGTTCCGGGTCTTCGGGCCGCAGAAAATGATTGATAATAAGGGGCGATCCCGCCATTTTAAGGGCGATGGCTATTTCCGAATTAACCGACGCCTCCAGCTTGAGGACGCTGGTTTCAAGCGCCCGGGTCAGCTCATGGGCGGCGTTGGTCCGGATTATCTGCCGGAGGGAAAAGAAAAAAGCGGCGCTTCCCGCTCCCGCGACAACCAGGAAAAAAAGCACCGAAAAAACAAAAAACCGCCGCTTGATTGAAATCCGCCCGATCTGCTTCTCTTGCATGGCACACTCCTTCTTGCCGATCAGTCATAAAACAGGGACTTATAGATGAGACTTTATAATACTATACGCCTTCGGAATATTTTTAGTCAACCTTGCCTTAAACCCCGGCAATTCCAAAGACAGCCGCCGGCCGCACAGGCAAAGTTAGGCGTTTTACACTTTTATCCTGTCTTCGTATTTTTGCACATATAAATCCAATACACTATTTATCATCGTTTGATACTTTACATTGTTTTTCTCTGCAAACTGTTTAAAAAAATCAACACTTTTACTGTTTAA